>JANRKT010000380.1:0-2693 GCA_033763355.1 Chitinophagaceae bacterium
TCCGGACAGGCATTACAGCAGGCAGGAAATTCTTGCCGGTTTATCTTCAATAAGGGAAAAATGCAAAAAGCTGATACTTCATACCACCGGTGATAAATTAATGAACCGGTGGATTGAAGATGACGAAATCAGTATGCACGGGCTTTGCCCTTCAACGGTAATAAACTACAGCATACTTGAAATTTTGTTTTACAATTTCAGGCATGTGCAGCACCATACAGCCCAATTGAATTTTATACTGAGACAAAAAATAAACAGGGCGCCTGATTGGGTGTCGCATGCTGATTAGCAATATTAGCAGGAAACCGGTGATGTGTTAATTGCCTGTCATGAATTGAGAAACAGGCTGTACCGGATGAATTTCCTTCCCTGGCAAATCACCAACCGGCTCCACAGCGCTGACCGGGTTTTGCCCGTTTGATAATTAAACCCATTTTTACCATCGGGTTAGCTGCAAAAAGACATGAGGAGAACCGCTGCACGAAAACAGAAGCAACATTTCGCCTTTAAAAATTGTCAATAACAATAAACAGCTCTGTATGAAACAAATATTCTTTCCTGTTCTTATAAGCTGCATGGCATTGCTTTCCTGTATTAAATCAGATTCAGGCGACCCGGTCCTGTTATCCTTAGATGGTACATGGAGAATGGTAATTGTAAGAGACAACGCCTCTGGTTCTGTAAGCTTCAAGCCATCTTCTATTGCGGGGGATGTTGACATTACTTTTGCTTCTGTAAATACAACAAACGGAACTTTTACCGGAAACACCCCAACCAACGACATATGGCAAAATGATTACTCAACCGGGGCAAACCAATCGCTTACCATCCCGTGCCTGAGTATGACAAAAGTAGCGGAAACAGCATGGGGCAAAGAATTTGTTGACAATATCCGCAGTGCACAACTGTATAGCTTTGAAAGCGGGGGCTTACTGAACATCAGGACAACCAATAAAACACTTATATTCCAAAAACTGTAATACCTGATGCACAAAGCGGGATTTGTTTTTCCTTCTCATCAATAGCTGCCCTGCCTGTTACCTACTCCAAATTGGTTATAGCCCGTTACATTTAATTGGAGTTATTTTATATTATTAATACGCATACCATGGCATACATCAAACCCGCCAATCACCGGCAAAGGCCTATACTTGTTATCGGGGCAGGAACACTGGGAAGGCGCATTGCACTGATGATGGCCGCACAGGGCGGAGAAGTAAGGATTTTTGATCTCTCTGCTGAGCAAAACAACAAAGCAAAAGATTTTATTGATGAGCAGTTACCAAAACTACCGGACAAATTTAAAACCGGGAGCAAAGGCAATGTGGCGCTGTTTAATGACCTTGCCAAAGCAACAGAAAACGCCTGGCTGATTTTTGAAGCAGTTCCCGAAAAGCTTGAACTGAAAAAAAAGATTTTTGGTGACCTGGATAAATTGGCGCCAGCCGACGCTATACTGGCCAGCAATTCCTCCTCCTACCCCAGCAGCCGGTTTATTGACAATGTAAGTGCTGAGGGCAGGGGCCGTGTGGTAAACACCCATTTTTATATGCCGCCCACCCAAAATGCAGTGGAAATTATGAGTTGCGGTTTTACAGAGCAAACCGTAATTGATACATTTATGGAAGCCCTGCCTTCATTCGGGGGCCTGGTGCCTTTTGTGGTGCTTAAAGAAAGTGTGGGATTTATTTTTAACCGGGTTTGGGCAGCCATTAAAAGGGAGTGTCTGAATGTAGTGGCAACGGGTGTTTCCACGCCGCAGGATGTTGACCGTATCTTTAAAGTAAACAGCGGCTCGCCGGTTGGGCCGTTTAAAGAAATGGACATGGTAGGGCTTGATGTGGTACTGGCCATTGAAGAACATTATGCCGAACTCGATCCATCGCTCCCTGCCGGGCCAAGGGAACTGCTGCGCAAATACATTGCAGCAGGTAAACTGGGTGTTAAAAGTGGCAGTGGTTTTTATGATGGTTACCAGACAGCCGCACCCAAACAGCAGGCAGTTTGAAAATATTTTCCTGCAGCGGGAATTTATATTTTTTTTCGCCTGCCTGTCCTCCGGTAAGGTGTTGTTTACAGCTAATTCAAAGCATTTAACCCACTCCTGAATAACTATATACTTATAAAGTTCCGTGTGGAAAAAATTCACAGCAACCCTCTTCTTGCATAATATCACATTTTAAATACCTTCACTCAACCAGCCGGCAATACCGCCTTCACCCGCTCCCTGGTTTGCCTTCTGGCAAGCTCACAATTCAGGCGCATGGTTGTGAAACCCTATGTAACAGCACAGGCTCCTGACCTTTACACAGCTTTACACTATGAACCCACACAGGAAAAACACCATAACAAATAACCAAAGGTGATATTATTAATATAAATAAATGCCGCAGCATAACTCAATTGACGAAGTGATTATAGCTTTGGGGGATATTATCCGTGAAGCAGAATGTAATAACGATACATCCGGATACTTTGCAGCCCTTTACAGGAAAGTAACCATCAGGGTTAAAGCCGGAATTGAAAATGATTTTTTTGATGATGGCCCCCGAATGGAAAAGCTGGTTGTGGTTTTTGCCAGCCGCTACCTGGATGCTTACTACGCCTTTAAGAATAATGAACCGGTATCCAGGTCATGGATGTGCGCTTTTGAAATCTCAAAAAAATACCGGCCCATTGTTCTGCAGCATTTA
>JANRKT010000381.1:0-17577 GCA_033763355.1 Chitinophagaceae bacterium
TGATGTCAGCAACACTAAGATGGGTGAAAAGATTGCTGACAGTGTACAAACCGATGCGAGTCAATATGTTTCAACAATTGACACAACTATCTGGATCAGTAACTTCAGGCAATTTCGTGAGGCTGTCTATCATCGCAACAAGCAACAGGCAAAAGCATTTGTTGACTTTCCGATTATGAACGATAATAATGAAATCTGGCACCTTGTATACAAAGGAACAAACATCCCCCCCTCTCTTAACTGATAAGATAAAACCCTTTACCGAAAATGACTTTGATCGACACTTTAACAAGATTTTTCCGGTGGAGTTTGTAAAATCCATTCTTAAAGTAAAAACGGACACCCTGCTTAAGAATGGTAACTATGAGACAATTGAATTAAGTGACGGCAGAATGACCACGTTTCAAATGTTAGCTTCCTTTGACAAGGCCGACAATACCCTGGAATTAAATCTTGCAACAAAGACTATCTTTAAAGAAAATGAAGCAGACACGACAGAAGCAGATGAATTCAACATCATATACCAATTCAAAATCGCTGACAACAAGCAAATCAAATTTAAACAAGTGAGACTGGCAGGATAAACAGCCTCCACATGAGGTTCCTATGTATAAAGCGGTGTGAAAAGAATAATTCCCACACTCAGGAGATAATATGTTTATAAACGATAATTATATAATAGTTTTTAACCCCTTTGGATTACCTGTATTTCAAAATGGGTTACTGAAAATAAATCCCGCCAAAAAGCGGGGCTTATTTTCAGTAACATGAGGAAAGGGTTCTTGCTTCATTCCTTACTTCGGCATATCAAATACTTTTTCCTCAATTGCTTTGTTTATCTCCACCTTCTTTAATGAGGTGGAAAGTGCAAACCCGCCGAAATCTATGGTTGAGGCATAGGGCAGCACATAGCCAAAGTCAGTTTTTTTATAGTCCGCATAACTGGTCACCACCTGAACTTCCTGGCCCTGCATGTTTCCCTTTTTAACGGTTTTGGAAACATAGTAGCTGGCGCCATTGATATAATAGGTGGACTCATCGCTGGCAGAAGAAGATACTTTTATCTTGTAGTCCTCCCCTTCCTTTCCCAGCAGTTCGGCCTTATAACCTTTAGCGGCATAATCAAACAATGCGCCGCCAACAAAAATCTGGTCTTTTGCAGCTTTGTACTGGTCTTCGGGCATGGCCTCGGGGCTTGCTGAACCGCCCATGGGGTTAACAGCCCATCCGCCTTTATCGGTAACACATGATATGATCTTCTGACCGTTAAAATCTGTTTCGTTTTTAAACCCTTTGCCATTGAGTATATAAATTACCATAGGGGCCTGGCTGCCCATTACTTCCATATCGCTTTCCATATAAAGCGATTTTATCTGCGCCAGTTTTTCCTTTCCGCCGATGGCATCAATGTGTTTGGCGATGATCTCATCAACGGTTTGTGCATTGGCAATGGCTGCAAAAAATACTGTTGCAGCAAGCAAAAGTGGTTTTACCATTTTCATTTTAAACATGTTTTTTAATGATGAATTATAAAAGTTTTATCAAACAGGAATAAACAAACAACTTACTAACCATATTTACCTGTAAGCTTCATCAGCGCTTCCTGGTAGGTATCGCTTACCGGCAATTCCTCAGGCCCTATCATAACCGTGCTTTTTCTTACCGAAGTAATAAAAGCCACCGCCACAATATATGACTTGTGTATCCTTATAAATTTCGCAGCCGGCAACTGTTCCTCGATTGACTTCATCGTCATCCGTGTAATAACCGGCCGGGAACTGCTCTTGAGGTGTATTTTTATATAATCCTTCAAACCTTCCACCCACATGATGTCATCAATCACCACTTTCAGCAGACTGTAATCAACATTTACAAAAATAAAATCGGCGGGTTTATCTTGCGCCTGGTTATTGCCCTGCAACTTCAGCTGGTAAAGCTCCCTGGCTTTGTTGCATGCCTTAATGAACCGTTCAAGCGAAACCGGCTTGACAAGGTAGTCCACCACATCAAGGTTAAACCCTTCCAGGGCGTATTTTTCATAGGCTGTTATCAGGATAAACATTGGTTTCTGCGAAAGGCTCTGGATAAACTGCAGCCCCGTAAGCCCGGGCATTTGTATATCCAGGAAAATCAGGTCCACCTGTTGTTCTTCCAGCGCCTTCATGGCCTGCAGCGGGTTGCTGCATGAAGCCACCAATTGCAGGTAAGGAACTTTACTGATGTTGTCTTCCAGCAGTTCCAGTGCCAGCGGTTCATCATCTATGGCCATGCATTTCAGCATCAGTGAAGGTTTAATTGCAATGAAGTGGCAAACCAGCTCCCGTTTTTATTGATGAGCAAAGTATGGTTGTTGCCATACAATAAATTTAAACGCCTTTTTACATTCGTTAACCCGATACCGGATGTTTTATCCTTTACTTCTTCCGTAATATTATTGTATTTGTTGCGCACCTGGAAACGCAGGATGTGGTTCTTCGCTTCCATACCGATGTCAATCTGGGGATCTTCAATAAAACCGGTGCCGTGCTTAAAGGCATTTTCAACAAAAGGTATCAGCAGCATGGGCTCAATTTCATAATGGTTGTCTACATCGGTAAGGGATACATTTACTTTTATGTTTTTGCCAAAGCGCTGCTGCTGCAGGTCAATATAACTCTGCAGGTATTCGATCTCTTTTTCAAGCGGCACTTTTTCTTCATCTGTTTCGTAAAGCATATACCGCATTAAAGACGATAGTTTTATTAATGAAGGTTCCAGCAAATCAGATTTTTTGCGTGCCAGAGATACCATGTTGTTCAGCACATTAAACATAAAATGCGGGCTTACCTGCGAACGCAGCAGCGAAAGCTCCGTTTTAAGGTTTTCATTTTCCCTTTCCTTGGCAAGCCTGTCTGTTTTTATCCTGTCCTGTATAAGCCTGTATGCAGTACTGGAGGCCACCATGAAAAGAAAAATAAAGAAATTAAAAAGTATATGTATCCTGATGTTGAAATGGGTGGGTTTAATAAGAAGCTGAAAAGATAAACCGGTGAAGGTAAGCGCTGCTGCAAAAGCTATAAGCAATGAAAGTATGTATTTCCATGTATTTTTCCTGCTGAGAAAAAGCGGCGCCAGTACATAAGCATTAACATAAAAAAGGCCAACCCACACAGCAGCGCTGAAAAAATAATGAATATTATAGTTCAGCGGATCAGGCCTCCGGGTATCAACTGGTCTGTTGCTATCTGCACTTTGACGGAGTAAAAAAGGGAGCGAAAACAGCAGGAGCCACGCCGCAATATGCAAGCCTGCAATAATGTATTTCCTCGAATGCCGCGGCTTTATCATGCCTGCAAAGTAGCAACTTAATCAGATACCGGCCTGCATTGCATTAAATGTTGCGACAAACTGCTGTTTATTTATAGACGAAATGCCGGGGTCACGGTTTTTATGATGCTTTAAACGCCTGCAACTTAAAAAAGGCAAGAAAATGAGCCTGAAAAGGGTGTGAAAAAAAACTTGGGCATCAGCATGATATCAGGCTTAAAAACTTGAAATTCAATAACATACAACCCGTCCGGCAGGCTTTAAGATGCTGAACAAAGGGCTTATTTGTTTTGTTTGCCTGCATGGGTCGTGTTAGTTTTACACTACCAAACTACTAAAGCCATATCTCCGGCTTGCTTGTGTAAGAAATACTTCAAACGATCAGACCGCTTTCTTCAACAAAAACTTGCCCTTTTATCATCACCGCATTGTTGCCGTATTAAAGACTTTTAAACTGAAACCAAAAAGAAAACTATTATTAACCAGAAAATTCACTTTATGAAAAGAGTAATGAGAAACAAAAAAATGATGGCTGTTGTATTTGCAGCAGTTATGGGGATGGGGATAAGCAATGCCGCCCCCGCAGGAGAAAAAAACAGTTATGAATTAAAATTCATCGGGAGTTCACAGGAGCAGCCTGTATTCCAGCTTAGTTTAAATAATCTTGATAACGCTGAATATACAATTGTTATTAAAGACGCCTACGGAACCATCCTCCTTGCGGAAAAGCTGGGCGGTGAAAAAATCTCCCGCAGGTACAAACTGGATGCAGAGGAATCGGAAATTGCCGGCACTACATTTGAAATTAAAAACAGCAAAACAAATGAAACTGCTGTTTACAGCATAAACAACAATATAAAAGTGGTGCGGGACTTCGCCGTAACCGAATCTGTAAAAACAGGTTCAATTCCCAACAGCAATCCTGATAAGCTTTCGCTGACAACCTGCGATGCCTACAGCATCCCGGTAAAGCGCCCCTTTAAATTTTAAAAGAGGGCCTGTCAGCCTGCTGAAAAAACAAATGCTTCAACTGTGTGAAAAGTTGTTACAGGAACCTTATTGCTATTACCTGACCAGAAATACCATTTTATTATTAACCCAAAAATTTAATTTATGAAAAAGACAATGAAAAACTTTGGATTGATGGCTGTTGCAACCGCCATCCTCGCTGCAGGAACTGTGAATGCTGCAATCGCTGAAGAAAAGAACAGGGGTACCGCTGAACTGACCTTTATCGGGACCGCTGAAAGTATGCCGGTTTTCAGGCTTACACTTAACAACAGCGAAAACGCCCTTTACGTGGTTACCATTAAAGACGCAGACCACAATGTACTTTACACAGAAAAAATAAAAGGTGAAAAAATTTCACGTAAGTACAAGCTGGATGCCGACGAGGAGCTGATCGTAGGCACTACGTTTGAAGTAACCAATTTAAAAACCGGTGAAACGACTGTTTATAAAATAAATACCAACACCAGGTTTGTACAGGAAGTGGTGGTAGCAAAATTGTAAACAAAACTGTTCTGAACAACCCATTAAGAGCACCAGGAATTGCCGGTTAAAGCCGGCAATTTTTTTTTGCAGAAGGATTGGTTAGCGTGACCAGTAATCAATCACAAGCACTTTATCGAGATGGGGCCTTAGCACTTCCCCAAAAGCTTTATGTTCAGGATGTGGCAGATAAATGTCCCTGTCTTTTTCACTGGCAAAACTCAGGAAAAAACAATGCGTAAAACCCTGCGCAAGCCCTTCAGGGCTGTTGTTGGTGCCCCATTCAAAATCTTTTATCTCTTTAATTTTTGAAGGCAGCGCTTTAAAAGCTTCCTCAACCTGTTTAACCTGTTCCTTTGTGGCAGCATCTTTAAATTTAAAAAGTACCACGTGGCGCAGTGGCTTTCCCTGTTCTTTCTTAAAGGAAAGTACAGTTACGGCAATTATAAATGCAGCAGCAGTAAATAAAACTATCTTTAGCTTCATATTGGAATTTTTAAGGAAGGTAGTAAATAACAGGCTCTTTTCTTGTCCCGGTTTCCAGTCCCATCACATTCATCCCGGGTACCCGGCATACAAACTAACAACCTGAAAAGGGCAGGCATAGTGAAGATAAAGTGTTTTATACACCCGTCTTGAAGGCGCAGCTCTGTTGCTTCATTTTATAATGACCCGGAAAAGAAAAATAAGGCTGCCTCGCATTTAAAGCCTACCTTTAATGTGAAATTTGAGTTTTACAGCTCTTGTAAGTGAATGACATTTTATACTGCGCACATCCTGTCTTATACTTCGTCTTCTTTTACTTCTGCTCGTCTCAAGTATTTTTAACTATTTAATTTGTAATCATGAACATTTATGTTTCTAATTTAGGCTACAGCGTTAATGACCAGGAATTGAAAAACTTATTTGCCAAATTTGGTGAAGTATCTTCAGCCAAAGTAATAATGGATAAATACAGCAACCGCAGTAAAGGTTTCGGCTTTGTGGAAATGCGTGACACTACCGCTGCTGAAAAAGCCATTAAAGAGCTGGATGGCACTATGGTAGATGGGCGCCCTATTAAAGCAAATGAGGCGAAACCAAGAGAGGAAAAAGGCAAAAGTTCTTTTTCGAAGCGCTGGTAATACTATTTTCTTACAGCAATGATAAAAATGCAGCTATGGGGTTTAAAAACCTTACAGCTGCTTTTCATCAAAGGGCAATTAAGAAGCGGAGATAAGAAATATCATCATTACTATATCAGTTAAACCGGGCAGCAATGTTTACACAAATCTGGAATAAATACCTCCCTATTATCAGGATATTGCTGAAAAAGTCTGCTTCTGCAGAACAAACCCTTGACATGAACCGCACGGATTTTGAAAGGGCAGCCGGCGGAAGAAAAGTTAAGTATAGCTTTACTTTATTACTGAACCGCGGCAGGGTAAGTAATGTAATTGGCCAGACAGCACTGGTGAAAGAACTTACCCAGGTATTAGTGGAAGATGATTCAATCCGCCCCCTGTTACGCAAAAACGATTTTGAACTGACAATGAACAGCAGCTTTCAACTGATGATTAAAAATTGTACCCCACCTGAAGTATTACCCGAACCGGAGATAGTTGAAAACAATATAGCAGAAACACCAACTGATCCCGGACAGTAAAAAAGCCCCGAGTGCAGAGGACCTCTGCTTATTTAAGATGCTGTGTTCTTTTCTTTTTCCTTAGGCAGCAATTTTGACCCGTTTTCATTTCTGAATACCACCGTATTACCAAACACATCCACCAATACAGGTTTTGTTTTATCCACATCGCCTGCAAGTATTTTACGGCTCAGCTGGTTTACAATTTCCTTTTGTATCAGCCGCTTTAAGGGCCTTGCGCCAAACTGCGGGTCAAAACCCTGTTCTGCAAGGTATTCAAGCGCATAATCGCTGAACTCCAGTAGCACACCGCTTTGCTCCACCAGTTGCTTCAGGTTATTGAGCTGTATCTTCACAATACCCATAATTTCTTTTTTCAGCAGCGGCTGGAACATGATGATCTCATCCACTCGGTTTAAAAACTCAGGCCTTATGGTTTGCCTGAGGAGGTTCATTACTTCCGTTTTCGCTTTTTCAGCAGCTGCTTCAATATCTTTCTCTTTTATGTTTTCAAATGCATCCATAATCAGATGACTGCCGATATTGCTCGTCATGATGATGATGGTGTTTTTAAAATTCACCACACGTCCTTTGTTATCAGTAAGGCGCCCGTCATCAAGCACCTGCAGCAATACATTCCATACATCAGGGTGCGCTTTTTCAATTTCATCCAGCAATACAACACTGTAAGGTTTCCTTCTCACTGCTTCTGTTAGCTGACCTCCCTCATCATAACCCACGTATCCCGGAGGGGCGCCAACCAGTCTTGATACGGTATGCTTCTCCTGATATTCGCTCATATCAATACGCGTCATCATACTCTCATCATCAAATAAATATTCTGCAAGCGCTTTGGCCAGCTCTGTTTTGCCCACACCGGTTGTGCCGAGAAAAATAAATGAACCAATGGGCTTCTTTGGATCCTGTAAACCTGCACGGCTCCTCCTGATGGCATCTGCAACAGCCGTAATGGCCTCATCCTGCCCCACTACCCTTTCATGCAGGTGCCCTTCAAGATGCAATAACTTCTCTTTATCGCTCTTCATCATTTTCGTAACCGGTATGCCTGTTGCCTTTGCAATGCTTTCAGCAATATCCTCTGCGTCCACTTCTTCCTTCAGCAGGCGCTTCTCGCTGCCTGCTGCAAGTTGTTCACTCAGCTTTTGCATCAGCGTTTCTTCTTCTTTTATTTTACCATACCTTATTTCCGCCACTTTACCGTAGTCTCCGTTCCTTTCCGCCTGTTCAGCTTCCTGCTTAAGGTTTTCAACCCTGGCTTTGGAATTCTGAATTTTCTCCACCAGTTCTTTTTCTTCTTTCCATTTGGCTTTAAGCGTATCTCTTTCTACTGAGAGATTGGCAATTTCAGTATTGAGTTCTTTCAATTTTACTTCATCGTTCTCCCTTTTAATGGCTTCCCTCTCAATTTCAAGTTGCCTGATCTGCCTTTCAAGTGTGTCCAGTTCTTCCGGCATCGAATTCATTTCAAGCCTTAATTTGGCGGCGCTTTCGTCAATCAGGTCAATCGCTTTATCAGGAAGAAACCGGTCCGTAACATAACGGTGAGACAATTCAACTGCTGCAATGATGGCTTCATCTTTTATGCGGACATGATGGTGGGTTTCATAGCGGTCTTTTAAACCACGCAGAATGGAAATGGCATCCTCCACTGAAGGTTCATCAATCGTTACCCGCTGAAAACGGCGTTCCAGCGCTTTATCTTTTTCAAAAAATTTCTGGTATTCATTTAAAGTAGTAGCGCCAACTGCCCGCAGTTCACCCCTTGATAATGCAGGTTTTAAAATATTTGCCGCATCCATTGCACCTTCGCCGCCCCCTGCCCCCACCAGTGTATGTATCTCATCTATGAACAAAATAATTTCACCATCACTGCCGCTTACTTCCTTTACTACTGCCTTCAGCCTTTCTTCAAACTCGCCTTTGTATTTGGCACCTGCAATCAGCAGCCCCATATCCAATGCATAAATAACTTTTGATTTAAGGTTTTCAGGTACGTCGCCGTTTACAATCCGGTGGGCAATACCTTCAGCAATAGCAGTTTTACCTACACCAGGTTCACCTACAAGTATGGGATTATTTTTGGTGCGGCGTGAAAGGATGTGCAAAGTCCTTCTGATTTCTTCATCCCTACCTATTACAGGGTCAAGCTTACCCTGCCTTGCCAGTTCATTTAAATTCTTTGCATATTTATTCAGGGCATTGAATTCCTGCGTTTGCGTTTGTGAAGTAACTTTTTCTCCTTTACGTAATTCTTTAATAGCGGTGACAAGTCCTTTTTCTGTAAGGCCTGCATTTTTCAGCAATTTGGCGGCAGCATCATTTCCCTGTACAAGAGCAAGCAACAAATGTTCGGGGGTAACAAACTCATCATTGAATTGCTTTAATGCCGCACCTGCCCTCAGCACCACATTATTTGCTTCACGGCTGATGGATTGCGCAGCATCTGCAGATGTCTTCGGTAATTTACTGATAAGTTCATCTGATTTGCTTTCAACTATGTTTACAGTAACATTGTTCTTTTTCAGCAGGTATTCAACAGGCGAATCCTCCTGTTCAAGCAACGCTTTTAATAAATGCTCCGTTTCTATATTCGGGTTTTGTGAATTAAATGCTAATTGCTGGGCCTGCTGAAAGGCCTCTGCCGCTTTTATGGTAAAATTTCCTAAGTTCATATCCTGACCCCCTGAACGGGGATTTCTGTTTTATGGTGATTAATCTTAATTTTAAAATCCTTATGGTAATCAATACAAGCCCTCTGCAAACAACAAAAATTATTCATTTTTATAAGTACGTATCCGGGGATGCAACTATGTCACATAAAGTTAATTCTATCTGCCGCAAAAGCAGTATCCTGTTTATTTTCCTGTTATTATTTCAGGCTGCTATCGGACAGTATGATTTCAGCGAAGCCGAGGCTATTTTAGAAAAGAACAGAAAAGCTTTGGGTAACGACGTTGTGATGCTGATCTGGAAAGACGGGAAAATGGTTTACGCAAAGGATATTAAAAAAGGTGAAACCGGCTTTAATGCCAAAATCCCTGCACCCATTGCCAGTTGCAGCAAATGGCTCACTGCTGCATTGGTAATGACTTTTGTTGATGCGGGTAAAATTTCGCTTGACGACCCCATCAGCAAATACCTGCCCTTTTATGAAAAATACATGAAGGGCTACATTACCATCAGGCAATGTTTATCGCACACTACAGGCATTGAAGACGAAGGCACATTCCTGAAAAAAATAACCCAGCGGGGAAAATTCAATTCGCTTGAAGAAGAAGTAAATTCTTTTGCATCAAAAAGGGATATCTCAGCCAATCCGGGTCAGCAGTTCTGGTATGGTAATGTTGGTTTAAACATTGCGGGAAGGATACTTGAGATTGTTGGCAAAAAAAGTTTCGACAGGCTGATAATGGAAAGATTGTTCAGGCCGCTGAAAATGAAAAACAGCACTTTTACCAATGAAAACTACAATGCAGCAGTAAACCCTTCCGGGGGAGCCAAATCAACAGCCAATGATTACATGAATTTTCTCTGCATGATACTAAACAAAGGCATGTTTGAAGGAAAAAGATTTTTGAGTGAAGAATCCATTGCCGAAATGATTAAGATACAATCCAAAGATGCAGTGGTAAAATATACACCGGTTGTTTCAAGCGGCTACCCCTACGGGCTTGGCTGCTGGATACAGGAAATGGATGGCAGCGGTAATGCAACAGTGATAAGCAGCCCTGGCTTATTCGGCACATGGCCGATGGTGGATTATTGCCGTGGCTACGCCTGTATCATCTTTGTAAAAACCTTACTCAACGAACAACGCAAAGAAATTTACCTCGGTATAAAGGAAGCCATTGATCAGCAAATCGCATCTCAGTGCAAATAAAGCTAAAACTATTTGCTGTTGTAAATGATATAATCCCATACCCGCAATTCATAACCTTCAGCGGGATTCAGGAGTTTAACCTCAACTTTGTGTTTGCCTTTGGCAAGCCCGTATTTCCAGCATAATTCATGGCGGCGCACAGTAAAATTAGTGGAGAGTTTAATCGTTTCAGGTTGTCCTCCATCAATTATTACTTGCATTTCAGGCATTGCATCAGGTGAACCCTGTTTCTTAAAAGCTTCGCCCCGCAGTACATAACCTGTTCCTTCAAATTCAAAAACAAGTTCTTTCATATCCCTGTTATTAACCTGTACTTTTTGTACCGGGTAAAAGCCCGGAAAACTCTTTTCAAAAGCAACTGCTTGGGGTATTTGCTTTTTGATTATGATGGTTTCTTCACCTGCTGTTCCGCCATTTCTTTTAATATTTTCCAGTGCATGCTTATAACTTATATCATACACTTTATTCAGCGACATAGTGGTGTATTTAAAGTCAATGCCCTCTGCTTCCTTTAAGCCCATCTTCCAGTAAGCAGGTATTTTGTTATAGCCCAGCATGGTTCCCAATACACCGGCAGCAGTTGAAGGATTACAATCAGCATCCTGGCCTGCCCTTGTGGAAACATCAAGCGTTTTGGTAAAATCTCCGTTGCCATACAACAAGCCAAGCACTACATATGCAGCATTGATCTTCGCATCAATATTGAATGCGGCAAAAACACCATCAGGGCAACCCGCTTCTGCCGACCACTTCTTTTGAACCTCAAACCAGTTCTGATGCCAGTCATGGGGGTATTTTTTGTGCCATCGTATAACATCTGCAATACATTTGTAAAAATCGCTTTGCTGAGGAATGGTTTTTAATGCTTCGGTAACGATATATTGGATATTTTTTGAAGTGAATGCAAGCGAATACATGGCGCCCGCATACACACCACCGTACCATCCGTCGCCGTAATTCATAATATGGCCAATCTTATCGCTGATGGCTGAAGCGGTATTGGGCATACCGGGCGACATGAGGCCTGCAAAATCAGATTCAATCTGGTAATCTATATCATCCGCATGAGGGTTGTTCATCCAATGGCCTGACTGAGGGGCTTTAATGCCATTTAAAATATTATACCTGCCCGCCTGGTTGGCATGCCAAAGCATGTAGCCGGCATTGGCATATGCATTTGCAAAAGAATCAAGGGGTGCTTCCAATCCGTATTTCTCAAATACATCCACAAAGGTTAAATCCATATAAATGTCATCATACAAACCGGGATTATTGGTCATGGTTTTTTTCAGGTAGCCATCATACCATTCAAGCGGCTGGTAATCCTGTATAAAAGTTCCGTTAAACCGGAATTCATATGGCCCGCCCAACGTAACACCGATGGTCTGGCCTGCCCATCCGCCTTTTATTTTGTCTTTTAATCCTTCAGCGGAGATAACAAATGCTGAAGTGCCCGGCTTTGACTGCTGTGCTGGTAAATAAAACGACAGCATGATAAAAATGACTGTGAAAGGGATTTTCATAAAAAGAAATTTATGGCAAAAACAATTACCCCATGTTGTTTAATACCAGGGCTCCGTCTGTACTTCCTGAAAAAAAGAAACTTTTAATTTTATATTTACTGCGGTATTGCTTAAAAATTTCTTTTGCAGTTGCTTTGCCTTCTTTTCCGTAACATAACAGGCACACTGTTCCGCCACTTCCCCCGCCGGTAATACGGGCACCGTAAACATGGCTTCCCGGCCCGGCCGAACGCACCATTTCAACTATTTCATCAGTATTTTCATTTCCCAAACCTATATCGCTATAGCCTGCATGGCTTTCAAACATCATTTTACCCATTTGTTTCAAAGTGCCTTCCCTTTCAGCAGGCTTCGGGAAATTCTGTATCAGCTTCATAAAGCTATTGATCCTGGAATTTTCCTGCACAGGATGTTTTGCACAACTTTTAAGCCGGTAGGTTTTACCGGGAGCTATTTCCGTAACAGCATCAATTGACAGTTCATAGCGTTTTAAAAAATCCTCACCCGAAATTTGTTCCGGCAAAGAATTGATGTACTCATTTTCAAAAACTGTCAGAGGGATATTGCCGAGGAAACCCTGGTATGGCAAAGCGCTCCATTGCCCCGAGCTTTTTGCCAGCTGCAAATCATTTAAAGAGCAACCGGCCTGTAATGCGATAATGGTATATGCCATAAAAGCCGCTGTTCTCACATCACCATAAGAAGCGCCGCTTACAGCATGGCGTATGCCGCTGTCAATTGCACAAAAAGAAATACCTGTGGGAATTTTTACTGCGGGCAAAACGGTATGCGGCTGGCAGATGAGCGGCAGCAATTTATTTTTCTGTCCGAGGTAAGAACTCAACTGGTCCATCAGCCCGCATGGCGCCCCTACTACAAGGTTTTCAGCCTGCTGGGCCAGCAAAGGCAATTCAGTTTCACGTAAAGAAATATCAAACAGTTTGCACAATGCGCACATTACCGCCACTTCAAGCGCAGCAGAGGAAGAAACGCCTTTGCCCGGAGGAACAGTTGACTGCACCAGGATATTTAAACCGGTTAAAGGAATTTTCTTTTGCTGGTGCAATACAATATAACAGCCGGTTATATAAGCTGCCCAATCACCGCCCGGCATGGCATGGATAAGCGCAGCAGCATCTTTAATATCCTTATGGCTTAATGCCTCAGCATCAATTAAAAAATTTTCAGCTTTATTTTTAGCATCAAGCGACCTGATGATGATGTTTGTATCAACTCTCTGCTGTACCTGAACTGTGGTAGTTTGTTTAATGGGCATTTGCAATAACAACGAACCGCTGTAATCTGCTATGCCCCCCATTACATCCAGCCTTCCCGGGGCCGTTGCTGTAAATATTTTTTTGTCAGCGGAAAAAAATTCATTCATAGATTTATCTTTCGCAGTTCTGCGGCTTTTTCTTCAGGTATGGTATCGGCCATAAAAGTATCAGCCCCTGTTTCAGGCCCGGCGAGAAATTTCATTAAGCCCGGCTGCCTTAAAGGCGGGCAAATAATCAGGTGCATGTGGTAATCTTTGTAATCCCCCCCATCAACAGGCGCTTGTGTATAAGCAAGTATATAAGGAAAGCTCATGCTGAAATTGGCATCATACTTCCGGGTTACAGTTTGAAAAACTTGTGCCAGATCATACAATTCCGTATCACTCATGGTAACCAATGTTGCATGTCGTTTTTTGGGGAAGATATACGTTTCATAAGCGAACCGTGCAAAATAAGGTATAAAAGCAATGGCATTTTCATTTTCAGCCAACACCCTTGAGTTATCTTTTTGCTCGGCAAGAATAATGTCTTCAAAAATATTTTTATTGAAATCTTTCC
Source organism: Chitinophagaceae bacterium (assembly GCA_033763355.1). GTDB lineage: Bacteria > Bacteroidota > Bacteroidia > Chitinophagales > Chitinophagaceae > JANRKT01. The sequence goes on from JANRKT010000381.1 coordinate 13,681, forward strand.
TGTAATCCTGCATGGCCTGCATTTCCTTTACCACGGTATTAAAAGTAAAATCTGTTGCATAAATCTGGCAATGAGGATGGGGGTTGGATACACCCACAATTTCTCCCTTATTTTCAAAAATTAAAACTGATTTAATAGCAGGGTGCTGCTCAAAAAAAATCATTTCGTTGCGCAATGCCGCCAGTACATTGGCTACTTTTTCTACCGGTATATCGTTGAGCGTAACATTGTGTTTAGGATCAAAACATACCACTTTGGCTATACCATCCGCTTTGCCCCTTTTATATAAACCACCGTGTAAATGCTGAGATGTTTCTGCAATAACCGGCGACTGCAGGCCTACAACAGGGTGGTCGTTTTCAAAAATAAATACATCTTTATAGTCAGGGTTTTTTAAGCCGCTCACCCTCGTATTGCCAGGGCATAAATAACATGCCGGGTCATACTCAGGCGCTGCCAATACTGATTCTTTTTTATCAAAACTCCATGGCCTTGTATTGCGGTGTGCGGCATACACCACCCATTCCCGCCTCAACGGGTGCCATCTTTTCTCCCATTTGCCTTCAGTTGTCGTATTTTTTTCCATTGAGGGATGAAAATAGAAAAAATATCTTTACCACCATCTTTCTATAAAGCATATACCACATCCGGGTCGCTAATTTTGCTATAATAAAAAAAACATCATGTATGAACACAAACGTCAGCCCCTTGCAGCAGCACAGGTATTTTACATAAGGGTTGCCAAAAACCTGTTATTTGCTGCTTTTATTCTTGCTATTTGCCTTGGTATTGGCATTACAGGTTATCATTATACGGCGCAGGTAAGCTGGCTTGATGCCCTGCATAATGCTTCTATGATTTTAAGCGGTATGGGTCCAGTGGTTGAAATCACCACTGTAAGCGGTAAATGGTTCTCATCTTTCTATGCACTGTTTAGCGGGGTGGTTTTTATTACCAATATCGGCGTTATCCTTGCACCGGCATTGCACCGCTTGTTTCATAAATTGCACCTTGAGGAAAATTGAATGGGTTGCTACCTGTTGGTTAATCCAGGGCATTTGCTGAAGCTGTATGCTATTTATTACCTGTGTTGCAAATAATAATGAGCCGCATCAATAAAAATACCATTCTGATAAAAAACTTCTCACAGCAAGTGGGCTTTAATTACTGTGGTATTGCGAAAGCAAAACCACTGGATGATGATGCCCGCAGGCTGGAAGCATGGCTCAGTAAAGGAATGCATGGGACAATGGGCTATATGGAAAAATATTTTGACCTGCGCATTGACCCTTCAAAACTGGTGCCCCGGGCCAAATCTGTTATTACACTGCTGCTGAATTATTTTCCTTCACAAAAGCAGAAAGAAGGAGCACCAAAAATTTCCAGCTATGCATTTGGAAAAGATTATCATGATGTAATAAAAAATAAACTGAAGCTACTGCTTCAACTGATACAGGAAAATATCGGCGGGGTATATGGAAGGGGCTTTGTTGATTCGGCGCCTGTTCTTGAAAGAAGCTGGGCGCAACAAAGCGGCATGGGGTGGATTGGTAAAAACGGGAACCTTATTACCAGGCAAAGTGGTTCATATTATTTTATTGCCACATTGATCACTGACCTTGAACTTGAATACGACGACCCCTTTGTAAAAGATTACTGCGGTACATGCACAAAATGCATTGATACATGCCCGACCGGAGCAATACTGCCTGATAAAGTAGTTGACGGAAGTAAATGTATATCCTACTTTACCATTGAACTGAAAGAAATGCTGATACCAGAAGAAATGAAAGGTAAATTTCAAAACTGGATGTTTGGCTGTGATATTTGCCAGGATGTGTGCCCATGGAACAGGTTTTCAAAACACAACAGCGAAGAAGAATTCCAACCCATACCTGAAATACTCAACTTTACTACCAGCGAATGGGAAGAGATGACAGAAGAAACATTTAAAAAAATATTCAGGTATTCACCCCTGAGCAGAAGTAAGTTTAAAGGGATAAAGCGAAATTTGAAATTTATCAATCAAAAAGATAAGACGGGTTAAGAACCTGATGCAAAACCTTTGGTAAATAAAAAAATCAGGCTTGAAAAATTCGAGGCAAAGGGAGGATGGACCTATGCACAGGTTCCGCAAATACCAGTCGAAGCACAACCCATTTGGCTGGGTAAAAGTAAAAGGTATGATTGCTGATTACGAGATCAGGCAATACCACCTGATGCCGATAGGAAACGGGAAACTTTTTCTGCCTGTAAAAGCTGAGATACGCAAAAAAATAAAAAAGGAAGCCGGTGATTGGGTAAAAGTGGTTTTGTTTGAAGACCATGATGCTTTGGAAATACCTGGTGAACTGCTGGAGTGCCTGCGTTATGAACCCGCTGCACACCTGTTCTTCTTTACTTTATCAGACAGCGAAAAGAAATTTTATATCAACTGGATCTATTCTGCCAAAGGCGCTGAAACAAAAATCAAACGGCTTGCTGAAACAGTAAACCGGCTGGCAAATAAATTAAAGATATACGATAAAATACCCTGATAATAAAATTGATGAAAACCCTGTAATTTGTCATTGCAATTGATTAATTCATGTTGAAAGGAAATATACTGGTTATAGATGATGAGGAAAGCCTTAGAAAACTGCTTTCAAGGATCATATCGCTTGAAGGATACAAAGTTTCCGAAGCAGGTTCGGTAAAAGAAGGGTTAAGATTCCTTGACCAGCATGAAACGGCCCTTGTAATTTCTGATGTAAAACTGCCCGACGGCAATGGGGTTAATCTCACACAAACCATTAAATCAAAATTTCCCGAAACAGAAATTATAGTGCTGACTGCATTCGGCAACATACAGGATGCAGTACAAGCCATTAAAAACGGCGCTTATGATTATCTCGTAAAAGGGGATGACAACAACAAAATCATTCCTTTGATAAATAAGGCGGTTGATAAAGCACTGCTTCAATATAAAATAAAGGAACTGCAGCAAAAGCTTTCGGGAAACTATTCTTTTGAGAACATCATTGGTGACTCTGACCCAATCCAAAAAGCCATCAGCGAAGCAAAAAAAGTTGCAGTAACGGATACATCTGTATTGCTTACCGGTGAAACGGGAACGGGAAAAGAATTATTCGCCCACGCCATTCACCATGCAGGTAAAAGGCGCAGCAGGCCTTTTGTAGCCATTAACTGCAGCGCCTTTTCAAAAGAAATTTTAGAGAGTGAATTGTTCGGCCATAAAGCCGGGGCATTTACAGGCGCAATAAAAGATAAAAAGGGTTTGCTTGAAGAGGCCCATGAAGGCACATTGTTTCTTGACGAAATAGGTGAAATGAGTATTGAACTTCAGGCCAAGCTTTTAAGGGTGCTGGAAACACAGGAATTTTATAAGGTAGGCGAAACAAAACCAAGCAAAGTTGATGTAAGGATTATTTCGGCAACCAACAGGGACCTTGAAAAAGAAGCGGAAAAAGAAAATTTTCGTAAAGATTTATTTTACCGCATTGCTTCATTCCAGGTTCGCCTGCCTTCTTTAAACGAAAGGCAAAAAGATATCAGGCTGCTGGCCGAATTTTTTACCCGGCAATTTTCATTAAAGCTGAATAAAAAGATGGATAAGCCCGGAAGTGATTTTATAAAAGCACTGGAGCAACATCAATGGAAAGGAAACATCCGTGAGTTGCGCAATGTAATTGAAAGAGCTGTTATATTATCGGAAGAAACGGAGCTTACAACAAGAAGCCTGCCCTTCGGATTTAGTGATCCTGTAAACAGCAGTGCCTCTTATACACTTGCTGATGCTGAAAAAAAACACATTCAGAAAATACTGGCCCATACCAATGGTAACAAAACCAAAACCGCTGATTTGCTCGGCATTGGCTTAACAACTTTGTACAGGAA
>JANRKT010000382.1:0-2420 GCA_033763355.1 Chitinophagaceae bacterium
CCATTGACCTTTCCCGTTTTGCAGAAAAAATAAAGGACAATACACAGGCCCTTGATGTGGCCACCGGCACCACATTTAATTTAGAACCCACATTAACCATCGGGCCAAAGTATTTGCTGGTAATGGAGTTGAAGAGGTGAGTATCTCCGCTATTACTATTTATTCTGTCAGCCCGGGGGTCTTCATTGCGATGGGTATGCAGCGCAGGATGAGACCCCGGAATTAAATTGACGGATAAAAAACACAGGGTCTCATGCCAGTGCACAAAACCTTTGCTATGAAGACCCCCGTGCAGACGAAGCGGGTAATGCTGAAATCATCAGAGAGCTTTATTGTTTTTCTTTCATAAAGCGGGGTTACATTTTTAAACCCAAGGCTTTGGGCCGTTTTATCCAGCTGAAAATTATATGAGTTGTTGCCGATGAACTGTATGGCAGGATTGAGTTCAAGTATTTTCTGCAATGTAGGTTTGTGCAGGTGGTCCTGGTGGGGATGCGATACCCACAGGTGGGTGCAGTTGCCAGCTTTATGTATTGCTTCTGGATTATCAAAGCGCAGGCCCCATCCGCCGTCAAAACAGGTGCCCCAGAACCAGGGGTCAATCAAAAGCCTGGTATCCTTATGTGAAATGATTACAGAAGCATGGTTCAGAAAATCAATCTGCATGTGCAGGTTTTGGCTGTAAAATAGTGAAGTTTGGGGTTTAAAAAGGTGATATAATAAATGAAATTATACCTGTCAACCCCCTCTTGTGAAGTAGTTATACTTTTGATTTTATTCAGAGTTCAAACCCTTAATTCATGCAGTAAATTTGCAATAATAAATATTCCCGAAAAAGATGCTACCGCACTTATTGTAATGATAATCCCCTTGACTAATTTCAAAAATGGGGATTCTATCCGCCATCGGACTTTATAAGAGTTGATTTTTCCTGAAAAAAATTTATCATTTAAGAAATATATGCATATCAATATAATTGCATAAAGCCAACCATTTATTTTTATAAATGGAATCACATTTTGCACAAGCAAAAAATAATAAGTTAAAAAGATAATAAAGGTTTCTATAAAGAGGGGAATCGCAATAGCGTAGGTATGCGGCTCAATTGCAAGTTTGTTTTTTTCATAAAAACAATAGCTTCTGTAATAAATATAGTTCAACATTTATTGCAAATTTACAGGACTTAATGGTTGAATTTAATCTACTTCCCAGGCGAGTCTCTGCAAAGGCTATGAATTAATCGTCTGTGAAGGAATATATAACCCGCAGGCAGGCAGGTTTAAAATATATAACGTCAAATTGCTGGTTTTCAAACATGATTTTTTTTTAACTCTTGTGTCTTATATCATAAATTTACGAGTTGTAAGTAATTTTAGACAAACTGCACATTTTAAAAATCATGTTTTTTAAAAAGCTATTCAATAGAACGGAAAAGGAGACACCTGCAGAAATGCTAAGGCGACTGAAGCCAGAACTATTTGATGAAACCGGTAAGACCTACAATGGTGGGGTGTTCAACAACAGTTCTGAATCATACTTACTTAATAAAGATGAAATTGAATTATTCCCAGAAATTGATAAGGTATTTTATACTGTGACAGACTTTGAAGAAAACTTCTTCCAGCCATTATGTTCATTTAATTTTAAAATAGTGAACAAAACCTGGACAGGTAATGCTCATTTTGTTCATTTTTACAAATCCCAAAGTGACGCAATTGATGCAAATTCGTTAGTCAACCAATATGGGAACTATAATGTTACGCTTTTCAAATCTCATGGTGACAGAATAAGTTTTATTGGTGACAAAAAAGCGTTTCAATTGACTTCAGACGAGTTAGAATATTGGACAAAAACAAGGAACAATTACCAACGAAATAAACAGCTTCAAAGGTCTAATCCTGACAATTTTTTTAAGCATAGACAACTAAATATTAGTACTATCATTCGACAAATTGGCTCAATTCCAATGTGGGTTCAAAGTGACGAAACTCCAAATTCCATTGACAAAGAAGAGATATTCTTTGTCGGCCAAATGAATGTAAACTCTCTTATCGACGAAGGAGGTTGGATTTTTTTGTTTTACTGTCCGCAAAATCAAATGTTGATTCAAGTTGACCAGTGGACATAAAAAACTACTTCCCAGGCCAGTCACTGCAAAGTAACAAAGTTCGCCCCAATGCCTTCCATCTCCTGTAACGCTGTCCTGCCAAAAATAAATTCTTCCTAAATTTTCAAAAATAACTGAAAGTTGTGTAAATTTGAGCTGTAAAACACCTAAAATGAAAATCGTAATAGTTGGGGGAGGATTTGCAGGATTAAAACTGGCACGCAGCTTAAGCAACAAAAAAGGTTTTGACATTACCCTTATTGACAAATACAATTACCACCAGTTTCAGCCGCTGTTTTACCAGGTGGCAACT
>JANRKT010000383.1:0-3446 GCA_033763355.1 Chitinophagaceae bacterium
CAAGATAATACAGGGATGAACTTACAGGCAACAGGCCATAATACTCATTTACCCGGTGAAGGATGTAAAAGAAAACGATATAAATGAAATGCAGGTTTACAGAAAGAAGTTTGCGGATCATCTTTTATTGTCTTTGCATGAGGTATAGGGTTCTTGCTGTTCCGCTGACAGCGGTCTTTTCAATAATGTTATAGTATTGTGTAAACACATGTTCAAAATCTTCCTGTGTGTAGCGGTTAAAAATATCTTCCCGGTACGAAAGCATCTGCTGCACTTTAGGGTCTTCTTTACTGATAAACTCAATAATAAGCAGGGGCGAAAGTTTGCTGAATGTATCTGCAACCTGCTGAATGCTGATGTTTCTGCCGATGCATAAATGATGTACCAGGGCCAGCGCAAGGGTAAGTTCAGTTTTTGCACGGCTTAAAAAGCTGCTGCGTTCGCTGTTGTTCCAGCCAATGGCCGGGGAGGGATTAGTGATATCAATGCAGAGGGGTAAAACATTGGCGATGCCTTCCTGACGGCAGGTTTTATATAATGCGTTCACACATGCCGTATCCGCATCAACGGCTATTGTAAAGCGGTTTCTTTCTGAGGCCATCAGTGAAAAGGCCCCTGTGTTGCAACCCAAATCCAATACGGAGTTTACAGGGGTTTTATCAAGCCATTCAGCAACAATCCTTTTCTTTTCTTCAAAGTAACCTTTGCTTAGTATGGTTTCTTCGTAATAAGTATCCCAGTTTGTTTTTTGTTGTTTAACTTCTATCGAATGAACAAAAGATTCAAGGTTGCTGATGATGCTGCCCAATTTTTTTTCTGTGAAAGTGTTTTTTGCCGTTTGTTTTGTTGCGGGTTTATTGGCTACCATTCCCGGTAAGCTGATATGCATCAGCACATTTAAATTCAGCTTGCTTTTTGCGGGCAGCAGCGTTGTAAGCACCTGTACTGGTATCCCTTCAGGATAAAGCTGAAAGATTTTAAGCAGGTCAGGTTTATTATAGCGGGCTATCAGCAATGGGGCAATAAAGCATTCAATAAACTGGCGGTAAGCCACCCAGGGTTGTGAAGCGTCATATTTTTCAAAAGATAAGATGTCAATCAGTACCGGTTTGCCATTTACAAATTGTATGTTGAATGCAGTGGCGTCTTTCAGCATCATTCCTTTTGCCATTGCTTTTTTTACAAGGTAAAGGGTGAGGAGGGCCGCATCTTTCCATTGTTCAAAACACCATTCATAGGGATAAGAGATAAAGCTCAATTGCTCGGGTAAAAGGGTTAGATAACATTCAGCGTTTCCTGTGTAATTTTCGTTTATTTCTTTGTGTGAAATGATGGTCCCGTCTTTTAAAAGTGCATCATAAAGACCGGAACTTTTCAGTAAATCATAATGCGCTGCATAAACTTTATTTACCTGCCGGTAAAACTTTCCCTCCATTTCAAAAATAAAACCAGACGGGTCCCTGTAACTTGACGGATGTTTTTTAATATCATTCATGCTGGTCAGCATTATCCTGCGGCTCTTCTTTTTTATGGCTTGTAAAGAATGATTTGATGCGGAACCAGATGGTCTTAAAATAAAAAGCGGCGCCCAGTATTGCAGCAATAATCAGTTGCACAAGGTAACTGCCGCTTCCCGGATCAACATATAATAAAACAGCCTGCATCAGAAATAGCTTAAATTGGTTTTGGGGGTAATGGACAGTAAAGTTTCATACATCAGCTTCACAGTATTTTCAATATCATCCTTGTGCAGCATTTCCACCGTGGTGTGCATGTAACGCAGGGGAATTGAAATGAGAACAGAAGGGCAGCCATCATTTGCATAAGCAAAAGAATCCGTATCTGTTCCCGTGCTCCTGCTTACCGTTCTCAGTTGCACAGGTATATTCTTTTTTTCTGCTGTTTTTTGTACTATCTCAATTAATTTATTATGCACCGCCGGGCCAAAAGCAAGCGAAGGCCCTTTGCCGCAGGCCACATCACCTTCAATAATTTTATTTACCATCGGTGTGCTGGTGTCGTGGGTCACATCTGTAATGATGGCCACATCCGGTTTAATCCTCCGTGCAATCATTTCAGCGCCGCGTAAGCCAATCTCTTCCTGCACGGCATTTACAACATATAATGCGTAAGGCAGTTTCTTTTTGTTTTCCTTCAGCAGGCGTGCCACTTCTGCAATCATAAAACCGCCGACGCGGTTGTCAAATGCACGTGCAATCAGGTAATCGAATGCCAGTTCATCATAACCTTCTTCATAAGTTGCCACTGCGCCAATGTGGACGCCTAATTCATCAGCCTGCTTTTTGTTTCTTGCACCGCAATCCAAAAAAAGGTTTTCAACTTTGGGCTGGGGCTCTTTGTTATCGGAACTTGCCATGCGGGTATGGATGGCAGGCCAGCCAAAAACCGCTTTCACAGGGCCTTTCTTTCCATGAATAATAACCCTTTTTGCAGGGGCAATCTGGTGGTCAACACCGCCGTTGCGTTTCAGGTAAATCAACCCTTCGGGTGAAATATAGTTTACAAACCAGCTTATCTCATCAGCATGGGCTTCAATTACTACTTTAAACTTTTCATTGGGATTAATGATTCCTGCAACTGAGCCATAAGGGTCGGTAAGATGGGTATCAACATAGGGCTGTACATATTGCAGCCATAATTTCTGCCCGCCTGATTCAAAACCTGTAGGCGAGGGGGTATTGATATAATCTTTCAGGAACTGGTAAGAACGGTCGGTAATAATTTTTTTAGACTTAGACTTTGATTTTACTGATTTGGCCATGAGTATTGGATAATTTGAATGTGCGAATGTAACTAAAATGACAGGAATGGGTATAAATTGATATGAACATAAAAGAAAAAGGATGAAGCGGGTCATCCTTTATTGCAAATTAAAATATTTGCCTTAATGTTATTGCCTTTCTATAATAATAGCAGGGGTAACAACAGTGTCGCTTACATTTTTTTTCTGGTCTTTTACCCAAAAACTGAAGACTGCTGTATCTGCCCTGGTGCATTGCGGTTGCAGCCAGCCTGAGTAAGGAAAGGTCAGTACAAGGTCGCCGTCAAGGTTTTTTATTCTGGGAATATCAGATGGTATCCTGTAACTGCCGGAATCTGTAAAATTACTGTTGGCGCAGCGGGTGGTTAATTTTCGTATCCATATTGTATCGCCGATATCCCCTTCAAGATCAGTAAGCCTCATGGTAACTTCAAGCCCGCCGCCAGCAGGGATAAAAGTTGAGCTTAAACTCTTTAATGTTAAACCGGGTTTGCTGTTAAACTTATCTTTGCTGCAGGAGAAGATGAGCAGGCTTGTGATGAAAATGATCAGTAAGTATTTCATGAATTGAATTTCCTCCGTCAAATTTAAAAGTTCCGGATTGAATAACCTAAAGGGCTATACTGATTTTGAACAGAAAATATTTGATTTTAACAATTCCGCT
>JANRKT010000384.1:0-3135 GCA_033763355.1 Chitinophagaceae bacterium
AATATTCCTATAACCGAAGCGCCTAAAACTTTCCTGATGCCAATCTCCTTGGTGCGCTGAATGGTAGTAAAGGATGCAAGCCCAAATAATCCCAAACAGGCAACGAGTATTGCTAACACAGTGAACAGGCCAAATACCTGACCGAAGCGCTGATCAGCTTTGTATTGCTGGTTAAAATGATCATCCAAAAAGAAATAATCAAATGTGTTGCCTGGAAAAAATTTATTCCAGTTGGATTTAACAAAGGCAATTGACCTGCTTGCATCTGAAGCAGCAGTCTTTATTGATATGTAACCGCGAACACGGGGTATCAAACGAAATATTAATGGTTCATAAGCTTCACGTAAAGACTGCTGATGAAAATTTTCAGCCACTCCAACGATAGTATACCGGCTTCCCCAAAAATCAATTCTTTTACCGATAGCATCTTCCGGTTTATTCAAACCCAATTGCTCAAACCCTTTTTTATTAAATATAACAGCGCTGTCATCTGTGCCAAAGTCTTTTGAAAAATGACGGCCGGCGACGAGCCTGATGCCATACTGCTTCATATAGTCATGATCCACCCCAATTACCCGGTATTGCTTTTGTGTCGTTTCATCTGTGCCAACCAGTTTTATTCCGCCTGCATTCCAATCCACCGGCTCACCGGGTATGCTTGTTGATATTGAAATCTCTTTTATACTTGTTTGCTGTTTTAATGTTTCTTTAAATGCAGAAATATTTTGCGGGTAGGTAGAATCAGTAACAACCATAGGAGCTCTTACTACCAGTGTTTGATCGATATTGATACCTAAAGATTGCTTGCGCATATATTGAATCTGCCTGTAAACAGCCAGTGTTCCGATCAATAAAAACAAGGAAGCTGTAAATTGAAATACCACCAGCCCTTTTCTTAGCAAAGAGCCTTTTGACGTAGCTGTCATTTTTCCTTTTAACACTTCAATAGGTCTGAAACCTGACAATACAAATGCGGGGTATAAACCTGAAAAGAATACACCTGTTAGAAACAGCCCGATAAGACCCATCCAAAAATTTGTATTGGTGAATAATGAAAATGTCAATTGCTGGCCGGACAGTTTATTAAACCCGGGGATGGCAATCACTACAAGCAATATAGCAAGCCCCGCGGCAAAAATATTCAGCAATGCTGATTCAGATAAAAATTGAAATATAAGTTGTTTGCGTTGTGAACCAATTGTTTTCCTGATACCGACTTCCTTGGCCCTGTTTATTGCACGGGCAGTGGCAAGATTAATATAATTTACCCATGCAATGACTGCTATAAAAAAAGCAATGCCTAATAAAAGATAGGTCGCTTTTGCATCACCATTCGGCGCCGGCTCACCTATATAATTTGAATAGAGATGAATATCTGTTAGCGGTTCCAAATAATAGTTAGCAGCAGCATTGAACCGCTTCATGTCTTCGGCAGTAAATTTTTCAACTACCGGTATAAATTTTTTCTCTACTGCTGCAGGATCGGCATCTTTTCTTAAGAGGAGATACGTGAGACACCCATCCCATTGCCATGCTGTTTCAGGATTATTATCCGGGCCGACAAGTTTTACAAATGTTGGGTATGAAAGAAGTATATCAGGTTTGAGTTGTGTATTAACCGGTGCATCTTTATATACCGCAGTGATGGTATACTCCCTGATACGATTCAGGCGTAATATTTTTCCAACAGGATTTTCTGTTCCATACAAAGTTTTAGCTGTTGTTTCAGAGATAGCAGCGGTAAACGGCTCAACTAATGTTTTTTCTTTATCGCCCCGTATAAGCGGATAGGTGAAAATTTGAAAGAATGAATTAGTGGCATAAAATACTTTAGTGATCTTAACCGGTTGATTGTCTATTTCAGCAATTACAAAATCCCGTGGCACAAGTTTTACATAATCTTCGATCTCCGGTATGGCATCTTTAAAAGAATTACCCACTGCATAGGCACCTGCTGCCCATTGCGTACTCAGTTTTCCATTGTCATACCTGTCCAGTTGCACACGATAAATGCGATCTTTATTTTCATGAAAGTTCTCGTAGCTTAATTCGCCCGATACATATTGGAGAATTAACAAACAAGCAGCGATACCAATTGCAAGACCAATGATATTGATCCCTGCATATCCTTTCTGGCGCTGCATATTTCGCCAGGCGATCTTTAGATAGTTTTTTATCATGGCAATACTTTTTATTCAGTTCTCAAACTTTTATTCCGCTTTCAGCGGAATCTCCGCAAAAACATTTTACACTTCCCTATTCACTCCGCAATGCTCCGACCGGGTTGGCAATTGCTGCTTTAATGGCCTGAAAACTTATTGTCAACAGGGCTATCATCAGGGCAGCCATACCTGCTATTACAAAGGCTTCCCAGCCAACATTAATCCTGTAAGCAAAATCAGCCAGCCATTTGTTCATGGCCCACCATGCAATCGGGAAAGAGATCACCGCCGCAACCAATACCAGCCTGATAAAGTCCTTCGACAACATGCGTACAATGCCGGGAACGGAAGCGCCCAATACTTTGCGCACACCAATCTCTTTTACTCTTTGTTCTACCGTAAAGGTTACCAGTCCAAACAAACCCAGGCAGGAAATAAAGATGGCAAGGAACGCAAAATAGCGTGAAAGCTTACTTACGGTATGCTCAGCCTTGTAGTTATTGGCCAGTTCATCATCTGTGAAGTAATACTTAAACGGATAGCCGGGATTAAATTGCCTGAAGACCTTCTCCATACTGGAAATAGCTTCCTTTGTTTTGCCTGCCTCAGTTCTCACCAGTATATTGCCCCAAAGCGGGCCCCAGCTCTCTTTATGCAAACGCACAATCAGCGGTTCAATCGGTACGTGAAGCGAGTTGTGGTGATAATCTTTCATCAAACCTATGATTGTTCCTTTATCACCCCACATCGTTAATTCCTTGCCAACTGGTTCTTTATAACCTATCCTGGCTGCTGCTGCTTCATTAACCAGGTAATTCATGGAATCCAACCCATAATCAGGGCTGAAATCACGCCCTGCTATTAATTGTATACCCATCGTTTTTACATAATCGTAATTAATAGATGTATTACTGAATAATAAGAGTTTGGTAGTGTCCTTACCCGGCCAGCGAACGCCCATGGTGGAACTGCC
>JANRKT010000385.1:0-1537 GCA_033763355.1 Chitinophagaceae bacterium
TCAGGAAGGTTATCACTGGTTGTGATAAGCTCATGCCATTCTTTTTTATTGAGTTGAAACATAAAATCCTTTGGGAAATTCATCTTGTTTCTTTTAACAGCTTGCTTCAGAATCCTTGTTTCGGTCCCATAAAGTGCGGCTGCATCAAAATCAAGCATTACCTTTTGTCAGCGGATATCATAAATGAGATTCTGAATAGTTTGCAGTTGCACAGGTTTAAATGGGGTCTATCTGTAGTATCAGCTTATCACAATTTGTGATAAGCTAATTTATGAAAATTCCCTGCTACGGTTCCGCCAACAAAGCCTTTACAGGCCAAACCATACATTGGTTCCGTCCCTCATCTCAATAGCTATCGGTACCGCCATGATCGGGCGGAACAGCACGGTTTGTAAAGCAAGTTCGCAGTTTGCAATCCGGAAGACCGGGGTCTTGCCCGCAGAAAATTTATTTTCATTAAAAATGTTTTGGGCAGACTGAAATGAACCGGACATGTTATTATTCAATGCTTCAATGCAGTTACGTATCCATCGTAATAATCACGTTACCTAATTTCTGGCCAGATGCCACATATTGATATGCTTCAGCAATTTTTTCAAGCGGGTATTTTCTGTCTGTAACAGGTTTAAAAAACCCTTTTTCAACCAGCCCTTTTATAAAATTGAGTTCTCCCGCTATATCTTTTGGAGGCCGGAAATAAATTTTTCTACCGCCCATCAGGGGATTAAGCATTGCGAGTAATATATTCCCCAATCCGCCGGATGAGGAATAAAACCCTTTCTTTTTTAAAAGCCGCCTGCATTGAAAAAAACCTGTTTTGCCCACCGCATCAAAAACATAATCATATTGCCCGCTGTCTTTTGTGAAATCTTCAGTTTTGTAATCAATAAGTTTATCAGCTCCCAATGATTTTATCAAATCAAAGTTTTCAGCGCCGCATACGGCTGTAACATAAAGGCCATAGTACTTAAAAAACTGAACCTGGGCTGTACCAATGGCGCCGGTTGCACCATACACCAATACTTTTTGCCCGGCTTTTGGTTTTAACTGGTTGATGGCGGAGGCAGCATAAAATGCCCCTTCAAGACAAGCTGCCGCCTGTTCATAATCCAGGTTGCCGGGCATCAGCACCATATATTCAATTGCTTTCTTTTCCGGCAATATAAAATACTGTGCATGCGAACCACAGCCAAACACATCACCGAAACCCATGATCTTATCGCCGGGTTTAAAAGCCCGTACAGTTGCACCCACTGCTTCCACCTGACCGGTAAAGTCTGATCCGATAATTGATGATGAAGGTTTAAAAAATCCTACAAAAAGACGCATAAACAAGGGCTTTCCTGAAAGCACATGGCAATCGCTCCTGTTTACCGTACTTGCATATACTCTTATAAGCACTTCATTATCCGCAGGAGTTGGTATATCAAGCTCTTTGATAGTCAGGTCTCCGGGTAAACCAAATTTTGTACGAACTGCTGCTTTCATTATCATCTGGGTTTAATGATAACATTCCACTTTAAAATTATGCAACTTG
>JANRKT010000386.1:0-2977 GCA_033763355.1 Chitinophagaceae bacterium
ATCCATAAAGTAATGGCGGGGAATGTTGTTCATGGCGTCCAGCACCCTTTCATCGCTGATGCCTTTTTGCCGGAGGGAATCTATAAGCTGTTTGCGAAGGCCTTTGTGCCGGTAAGTATCCTCAAAACGTCTCATAAGCGGGTGCAAGATAAAATAATCATGCAACAGCACATAATTGAAGCTATAATGATACATGCAGATAAAACAAGAAAACCGCAGGCTTAAAAGACTACGGTTTTCTTTAGAAATGAGTTTTACCTACTTCAGCCCCATATCCTGTATAATACCCTTTATCCTTGCATCCAGTTCTGCATTTACTTTATCATAGTCTGCTTTGCCTGCAAGCCCGGCATTTACACTAAAATAGAATTTGATTTTTGGCTCAGTGCCCGATGGCCTTGCGGAAATCTTACTGCCATCTGCAAGTATAAACTGCAGTACGTTTGACTTGGGCAAAGCAATGTCCCATTCTTTACCGGTTTGTAAATTCTTTCCTTTGCGCATTTCGTAATCCAGTAATTCCGCAACCGGCGAACCATTGATTGTTTTGGGCGGATTGCTCCTATACCCTTCCATCATAGCAGCTATCTGCTGCTGGCCGTCCATTCCCTTTTTGGTAATAGAAATAAGATGTTCTTTATAAAAACCATATTGCGCATACAGGTCAATCAGTTTCTGGTAAAGGGTTTTCCCTTTGTCTTTTTCATAGGCGGCCATTTCACATAACATAGCTACAGCGCTTATTGCATCTTTGTCCCTGAGCTGGCTGCCAATCATCAAACCATAACTTTCTTCACCACCAACAATATAATTTTCTTTGGCCTCTTTTTCTTTTATGAGTTCTGCTATCCATTTAAAACCAGTGAGCACATTGTAACAGTTCACGCCGTTTGCTTTTGCAATAACATCAATCATTTCGGTGGTTACAATAGTTTTAATCACCATGTCATTGGGCTGTGCAATACCTTTAGCTTTACGGGCCTCAATCATGTAGTTGCAGGCCAGCACGGCAGTCTGGTTACCGTTAACCAGCACCCAGTTGCCTTTGTCGTCTTTAACAGCAATGCCTACACGGTCGCTGTCCGGGTCGGTACCCAATAAAATATCCGCATCCAGTTCTTTGGCTTTTTTCAAACCAATACTCATGGCTTCGCTTTCTTCAGGATTGGGATATACCACGGTTGGGAAATTTCCATCCGGCTTCGCCTGTTCATCCACGATGGTTACATTGGTAAACCCAAAACGCTTCAATACTTCCGGCACCAATGTAATGCCCGTACCATGTATGGGCGTGTAAACAATTTTTAAATCATGCTGCCTTGCAATTACTTCAGGATAAACGCTCAGGCTTTTCACCATACCCATATAGGCTTCATCAATCTCTTTGCCAACGAGTGTGATATTTTTCTCTCCGCCGCCCCACTTTACTTCATCAACAGAAGAAATCTTTTCAACTTCTTTGATTACGTTTTTATCATGCGGCGGTACCAACTGGCCGCCATCGTTCCAGTAAGCTTTGTAACCGTTATATTCTTTGGGGTTATGCGATGCAGTGCAAACCACGCCGCCCTGGCAACCGAGGTGGCGGATGGCAAAACTCAGTTCGGGTGTCGGGCGTAAAGCCTCAAACAAATAAACCTTAATATCATTTGCCGCCATTACATTGGCTGTTATTTCTGCAAACATGCGGCTGTTGTTGCGGCTGTCGTGTGCAATGGCCACTTTTACTTCTTTACCCGGCCATGATTGTTTAAGGTAATTGGCATAACCCTGTGTAGCCATGCCCACCGTGTATTTGTTCATGCGGTTGGTACCAACGCCCATAATGCCGCGAAGACCGCCTGTTCCAAATTCAAGATTCCGGTAAAAAGCATCTGCCAGTTCAGTGGGGTGCTCTGTTTCTATCTTCTGAATTTCCTGTTTGGTGGCGTCATCAAATTTTCCGTTCAGCCACTGGTTAACCCTTTCTTTTATCATGGTATCCATAAACAATCGTTTTTTGGTTGGAGGCCGAATTTCGGGCAATTTGAGAATATTTACAAATCGGCTGCGTTAGAAACACCGTATATGAGTTTTATAGCCCAAAAGTATTATTGGCAGCGCAGCAGATTATTATAGTTTTGTGTTACATGCTTTATGAAAAATATACTCACGCTGAACCTCTTCATAGCTGTTTTTTTCCTTTGTGAACCTTCTTTTTCACAAGGTATTTCTTCACCCGGTTTTTTTGAGAAGGAAGCAAATCCTTCTTTTTATACCCCTGACAAAGGGTTTTATTTTCAAAAAAATGATACCGCAGCAGGTAAGAATAAAAAAAAGGTCTGGTTTGTAGCAGGTGCACATACCGCCGTATGGGTGGGCACGTACATTGCATTAAACAAAGCATGGTTTGAAGGGTATGAGAGGACCGGGTTTCATTTCTTCAACGACTGGAATGAATGGAGCCAACTGGATAAGTTAGGGCATAGCTGGACGGCATACCAGTTGAGCAGGTTCTCCGCCAACCTCTGGAAATGGAGCGGACTGCCTGATAAAACAAGTGTGTGGCTGGGCAGCGGAAGCGCTATGGCTTATCAGAGTATTATTGAGATACAGGATGCATTTTCCGCAAAATGGGGTTTTAGCTGGGGGGATATGGCAATGAATGCCGTTGGCGCCGGGGGCTATGCAGCACAGGAGCTAACCTGGAAAGAGCAACGCATACAAATAAAGTTCAGTTACTGGCCACATGATTATCCTGCGGATTTAAAAGCAAGAAGAGATGATTTGTATGGCGCAGGTGAAATAGAAAGGATATTAAAAGATTACAACAGCCAGACTTACTGGTTATCTGTAAACCCTCATTCATTCAATAAAAAAGGAAAGTTCCCCAGGTGGCTGAATATTGCCTTTGGTTACAGTTCTGACCTGATGCTTGGGGGCACTGAGAATAAATGGACCGATGAAACAGGGGCAATGATTGACAGGACGGACATTC
>JANRKT010000387.1:0-3404 GCA_033763355.1 Chitinophagaceae bacterium
TATTTACTGGAAATGGAGCCCTATGTGCAGCATTGTAACTGCATTATTTACCAGGCATAAACGCATCCCGTCTTTTCCGTTTCGTCAGTCAAAATGAAGGGCACAAATAATTCTGCAGTAAAAGCAAAGGTTGTAACTTAAGGTAAAATTTATTTTATGGTTACCAACCGCCGGCAGTGGCTTAAGCAAAGTTCCTTTGCAGCACTTGGTTTGGGCTTCTCCTTAAAGTCGCTTGCAGGTGAAGATTACCTGCCAAAAAGTTTTGGTTCTGATGAAGACCTTATTAACCTTGGTTCCAACGAAAACCCTTATGGCATTTCGCCCAAAGCAAAACAGGCCATACTGGATATGATGGGCGAAACAAACAGGTACCAGTTCAACATCGCTTCACTGCAATCATTCAAAAAAACAATTGCAGAACACAATGCGGTGTCAGCGGAGCAGGTAATGATAACTGCCGGTTCGGGGGACGGGCTGAATTTGCTGGCAAGGCATTTTTCAAAAGGCAATATTGTAACGGCCAATCCCACATTCGGCGTTTTGCCCAACACTGCAAAAAAAATTGGTACTTCAGTCATTGAAATTCCGCTTACTTACGACAAGGTGCATGACCTTGATGCCATGCAAAAAGCAATAAATGCAGAAACCTCACTGGTGTATATATGCAATCCCGCCAACCCTTCAAGCACTATCATTAAAAAGGAAGCGCTGAAAAATTTTTGTACAGAAGCTGCTAAAAAAACAGTAGTGCTCATTGATGAAGCTTATGTGGATTTCCTTGACGATCCGGAACAGGAATCCATGGTTGGGCTGATTGAAAAAAACCCGAATGTACTGGTGATAAAAACTTTTTCCAAAATACATGCCATGGCAGGTTTAAGGATAGGCTTTGTCACCGGTCATGCTTTGCTCATCAGGAAAATTGAACCGGATTATTTTCAGAATACACAGCTTACAGTAAGCGTATTGTCGGCCAATGCTGCAATGGCAAGCCTTACCGACAAAGAGCATTGCCTGCAAAGCAAACTAAAAAATGCAGCGGCCAGAAAATATACTTATGATGAACTTGCGAAAATGAAATTCCGCTGCATCCCTTCTTACACCAATTTTCTTTTCTTTAAGCTGAACAATTACAACGGAGATTTTGCAAATGATATGCTGAAGAAAAACATTTTACTCCGTTCCACAGATTACAACGACGGAAAATGGTGCCGTGTAAGTGTTGGCGCTATGGAGGAGATGAAGCAATTTATTGCTGTTATGAAAAAAACATTTCCTTCGTAAATTTTATTATAACAGGAGATAGTTGCTGCACTGCCTGCACTACATGCCCGGAAACCATGGCCTGCCCACAATTTGCCTGAAAGGCCAGGGAACAGCAGCAAGGATCACTATCAATGCTATCAATAATAACCAGCCTGTTGCTTTATAGTTTAAAGCTTTTGCTTTTCTGCGGGCAACTGTAATAAGGGCAACTGCCGCTATCATCATCAGCGGGTGTTCAATCCAGTAAAACCTATAGAAAGTATTCTTCATTAATTCAATTCCGTCAGGTAAACCTTTTGTAATGCCATATCTTCCTGCAATGAGCTGGTACAAACCGATTACAAACATGGTATGTGTAAAAATCAGCAGCCACAAACTGCCGCTGCGCAGGCTTTCTTTTTTTGAAAAGGCCTGATAAAGTGTTACCAGTAAAAGAATAAGAATAATCCAGCGAAGTACATTATGTAAATGAAGCATTCCTGTCTCCATAATAATAGATTTCGGCAAATCTAAAGTCGCAAATCGTAAATCCGAAATCAATCTTTATAACTCCCCTTTACGGGATGGGGGTTTCATCCCAGTCTGCCACAAAAATATTGGTATCCCTTGTGCCGCCGTTGTTGCGGTTGCTGCAAAAAACAATTTTTTTACCATCGGGACTGAACATGGGAAAGGCATCAAAACCTTTATCCCTGCTTATTTTGGTAAGGCCCGTGCCGTCTTCGCTCATCACATAAAGATTGAAGGGGAAGCCTCTTTTGTATTCGTGATTGGATGCGAAAATAATACGTTTGTTGTCGGGCATGTAAGCAGGCGCCCAGTTGGCCTGGCCAAATGAAGATACCTGCCTTGCATTACTGCCGTCTGCATTGGCCACCCAAACTTCCATATTGGTAGGGGCAACGAGGTTTTCCGCAAGAAGATCTTTATATTCTTTAATTGCCGAATCAGTTTTTGGCCTTGATGCACGCCAGATGATTTTCTTTCCATCCGGGCTGAACCATGCGCCGCCATCATAACCAATCATATTGGTCACCCGTTTTTCCCTCCCCGTTTTCAAATCCATAATGTACAAATCAATGTCACCGTCTTTGGTGCTGGTATAAATCATTTTCTTTCCGTCAGGCGAAAGTGTTGCTTCAGCATCATAACCTTTCGATGTTGTGAGTTGCTTTACAATTTTACCGTTCAGGTCAGCCATGAAAATATCGTACGTACCATACAATGGCCATATGTACCTGTTACCGTATTTCCGTCTGTCTGGCACCGGGGGGCATGTGTCGGCGCCTGAATGAGTTGAAGCATAAATAATATGTTTGCCGTCTTTGGTAAAAAAGCCGCATGTAGTCCTCCCTTTTCCCGTACTTACCATTTTGTATTCAAACTTTTCACCCGGCTTTGGTATTTTACCAATAAACATCTGGTCGCAGGCAATCCCTTCTTTGGGGTTTGTTTTCTGAAAGATGAGCCATTTACCATCGAAACTGAAATAAGCTTCCGCATTATCCCCGCCAAAAGTGAGTTGTTGGATATTCTTAAAATGCTTCTCTTCCGGGTAAGCAAGTGTATCATTCGGGTTTGTAAATACCATGCCCCGATTGTCATCAGGTTTTATAAATGCTATTACTGAAAGATACAATACGGGAATCCCCGTTAAAAGAAGCAATTTCTTCATATTTTGGAAAATTTTGACTGCAAAAGTATTTTTGTTAAAGCCGGGCTTTGTCAAAAATATGTCACAGTTTGATGGAACAGGCCGTATAATTTTGAAATATGAAGTTAAAGCTTGCTATTGCATTATTCAGCGCCTCTGTACTGGCAGTATCATGCGGGAGCAATGATCCGGCCGAAAAAAAAGATATTGGTTACACAAAAGCAGATGACACATCATTTAAAGAATTGCGGCAGGCCATTGAAAAATTTCCCGATTCAATGCAGTTAAGGATACAGTTCGTTGATTCCCTCCGGGAAAAAGGCATGTTGAAAGAGGCCATTCAGCAGCAGCAGTATTTAATTGACAGGGATACTTTCAATGCAACACTCTGGCATAAAAAAGCAAGCCTCTTATTGCTTTCAGGGGATACCGCCACTGCAATAGCGGCACTTCGCCATGCCATTACACTGCAGCCTGAACTTAC
>JANRKT010000388.1:0-4106 GCA_033763355.1 Chitinophagaceae bacterium
ATGGTGGCCGCGTTTTACTTTTCATGGATTCCGTTATGTTGAAATAACAGGCTGGCCGGGTAAACCAACAGTTGATGATATTGAAGGCTTGCGGATGAACAGCGATATTGAAAGCAACGGAACATTCAGTTGTTCCTGGGAACCCTTTAACCGTTTACATGAAGTAATCCAATGGACCTTTTTAAGCAATATTTTCAGTGTGCAGTCTGACTGCCCGGCACGTGAAAAAATGGGATATGGCGGCGATATGGTGGCTACTGCAGAAGCATTCATTTACAACTATAACATGGCGCATTTTTATGCAAAGGCCATAAATGATTTTGCGAATGACCAGCAAGCCGATGGCGGCATTACTGAAATTGCCCCATATACCGGCATTGCCGACCGTGGTTATGGCGGTGAATCCGGCCCGCTGGGATGGCAACTGGCTTTCCCCTTTCTGCAAAAACAGCTTTATCAATATTATGGCGATAAAAGAATTATCGCTCAACATTATGAGGCTTTCAAAAAGCAAATGAATTTCCTTCAGTCAAAAGCTATTGATGGTTTGTTTCATTGGGATATCAGCGACCATGAAGCCCTGGATCCCAAACCCGAAGCATTATCCGCTTCTGTATTTTATTATCATCATGCATTACTTGCCACTGAATTTGCAGGCATACTCGGTAATAAAGAAGATTCAGTGAAGTATGCAACACTCTCAAAAAAAATTGCCGATGCTATTGTGCGCAAATACCACATTCCCAAAACCGGTCGCTTTGATAATGCCACCCAATCGGCGCAATTGTTTGCCTTGTGGTACAAACTGCCGCCAGATAAAGATGCTGCACTTAAAGTATTGATGGATGAATTTACAAGGCACAACAACCATGTGTCCACAGGTATTTTCACTACCAAAATGATGTTTGATGTACTGCGGGAAAACGAGATGAACGAAACTGCATTTGCCATTGCTTCGCAAAATGATTTTCCCGGCTGGCTGCATATGCTAAATAACGGTGCAACAACACTATGGGAAACATGGGAATACCCTGATAATGCCCCTTCGCAGAACCATCCTATGTTCGGGTCAATAGATGAATGGTTTTACAAATCATTATTGGGCATTAATGAAGCAGCCCCGGGTTTTAAAAAAATTGTTTTCAAACCCCAGCCCGTAAAAGAAATGACATGGGCGAAAGGGAAATACAAATCGGTGTATGGAGATATTGTAAGCGACTGGAAAAAGGAAAAAAATACATTCATCCTTCATGTAGAGGCGCCTGTGAACACGGTGGCTGAAGTATGGCTGCCCGCCGCTGAAAACAATATCATTACAGAAAACGGTAAACCCATTAAAGACATAAACGACGTAAAGTTACTACGCTATCAAAAAGGGTATGCTGTTTTATCAGTGGGCTCGGGAACTTATTCTTTTATGGTGAAGGCGGAACAATAAATTTTGCCGCAGGTATAAATGCACATGGCAACGCATAAAAAGTTTTTAAAATAAGGGTAATATAAAAACATAAATTATGAACACATCCCGACGCGAATTTTTAAATGATACTGGCAAATTGCTGGCAGGTACTGCTTTAGCAGGAGCCGTTTCTTCTCCTTTGATTATTTCCGGAAAAGAAAACTCCCCCGGTGAAAAGATCAATGTGGCCCTGATTGGTGCAAGGGGCATGGGCTTTGGCATTTTGCAACATGCCATCAGGCAGCCGGGCGTGGAATGTATTGCCATTTGTGATATTGATGATGAAGTACTGAACCGCCGTATTGCTGATACAGAAAAGATACAGGGTAAAAAACCATCTGCCTATAAAGATTTCAGAAAGGTATTGGAGAATAAAGATATTGATGCCGTCATCATTGGCACGCCTGACCACTGGCATTGCCTGATGATGATGCTGGCCTGCGAAGCAGGCAAAGACGTTTATGTTGAAAAACCCATGGCCAACAGTATTGGTGAATGTGATGCTATGGTGAAAGCTGCAAGAAAATACAATCGAGTAGTGCAGGCAGGTCAGCAGCAGCGCAGCGGGCAGCACTGGAAAAATGCAATGGATTTTATGAAAGCCGGTAAGATCGGCCAGTTGCGCAAAGTAAATATCTGGCAAAACTTCAGTTATGGCGTGGGTCAGCCTAAAGTGGCGGATGAACCCATACCCGCTGGTGTTGATTTTAACATGTGGCTCGGCCCTGCACCTGAAAGAAGTTTTAATAAAACAAGGTTCCATGGCTCATGGCGCATGTTCTGGGATTATGGCGGTGGTTTAATGACCGACTGGGGCGTCCATTTACTGGATATGGCGCTATGGGCAAAAGACATTACACAAACACCGCAGGCAGTAATGTCAGCAGGGGGCAATTATTCCTTTCCAAACAATGCAAGGGAAACTTTTGATACGATGGACGTAAGTTACCAGTTACCCGGTTATACCATTAACCTTGAGTTTACATCCGGAATTCAAAGCGGCCCTTACAACAGGGTTTACGGACTTGCTTTTATTGGCAATGATGCAACGCTTGTGATTAACCGTGACGGATGGGAAATTTTTCCGGAAGCAGAGAACGGGGCCTATAAAGTTGCCCCTTTCCCCAAACAACCCGGTAAAGAAACACATGAAGAGCATGTAAAAAACTGGATTGAATGTATAAAGACCCGAAAGGATCCTAATTGCACCGTTGAAAACGGAAGATTGGTAGCTTTATATGCACATGCGGCCAATATTGCATTGCGCACCGGCAGCCGTTTGGAATGGAATGAAGTAAATAAAAATTTCGGAAGTAATGCTGCAGCCAATGCATTGATTATGCCGGCTTACAGGAAGCCGTGGGTATTGCCGAAAGTATAACCTGTATCATTTTTGTGTTCATTTTAGAAGAAACTATCTATAACAGGTTAGTTGATGAATGGCATTATTTTCTGTTAAGAATTAAGCCATTACCGAAATCATATCCAATACCACTTCACCCAATTTCTCATCTCCGCTGATGGATACATATTTCATTACATCCTTTTTGCGCAGGCTTTTCGAAAAGAGTTTCCATGCAATGGCGCCATCAATAATGGTATGGGCTGCAACCTTATCGTGTACTGTTTTATCCAAAAACCATTTGTCTTTTTTTACAAGCCACCAGCTGCCGCCGCCTTCCCCGCTTACTGTAATTTTTACAACTGTTCCTTCCGGTGCATCAGCATTGCGGTAAGTAAAAGGCAAGGCCATCATAAAAGTATCCAGTACGGGGTAATACAATTCTTTTGTCATGATGCCCGGCTTGTTTACCGCATCACGTATCTGTTGCTGGTGGTGCCATTTCTCCGTGTATTCCCTTGCAATATGAAACCAGTTTTGCGATTCATCTTCGCCTGCCCATGCAACAGAGAACATGGCTTTTGCAAAAGGGTCAAGCGTTGCAATGTGCCCGCAAAAGAGTTTGCCTGTTATTTCAAGCAGGCCGGTTAATACGGAAGGGCTCACTCTTTTCATGGCTTTTACCCATTCCGCATTCAGCCGGTTCAGGTAATCAATCAAATCCTGCTGAGAACTGATATTGCCGGGTGACTCACCAAAATAACCATCTCCTGACATGGATAATGCCCTGATGTTTCCATCGAGGAGGTGCGCTGCAACATCTTTTACTGTCCATAGTTTAGCTATTGTTGGTTTTTGCCAGTCGTCCGCATTCAATAACTGTAACAACTCAATCAGTTTCTGATCAAGCAAAGGGAAAAGATGTGATGTTTTAATGGGAATATCCTTCATATATGATGGGAAGAATTGCCTTACTTCATTGTATCACCTTCCGGCATTGCAATGTTTTTACGTTCTGTGCTTAATGTAATGAGCCTCTCATGCAATTCAATCACCTGCGGTATCACCAGTTGCTGTTCATCATTGTAAATAATAAAATCACATAGCTTCATTTTTATTTCTTCGCCAATCTGGTTCTGCATGCGGCGCAGCACTTCTTCACGACTCACATTATCCCGCTGCATTACACGCAATATGCGCAGCGGTTGCGGGGCTGAAACACCAATTACATAATCAAGGTGTTCATGCGTACCGCTTTCAAAAATCAAAGCGGCTTCTTTAATAGCATATGCTGTGTTTTGTTTT
>JANRKT010000389.1:0-8640 GCA_033763355.1 Chitinophagaceae bacterium
AGTAATGAGGGTCCCGTTAGTGAGCTTTGAGTTAGATTGTCACAAACTCTGACGGCGCTTTAAAAAATATTAATAGATGAACTACAGAGCTTTTTTTCTTCTTCTTGTCACTTTGTGTCTTTGCGGCTTTGTGTTTCAACCAAAAGCTCAGTTGATTAACCGAGAAGCCGTGGTCAAACGACATAATGTAAAAGTGGACAAGATTGATTCATTTTCTTCTCTCACCGTTGGCAATGGCAATTTTGCATTTACAGTGGATGCAACAGGCATGCAGAGTTTCCCGGATGCTTATGCCAACGGCGTACCATTGGGAACTCAATCTGTTTGGGGATGGCATAGTTTTTCCAATACGGAGGATTTAAAAATTGAAGAAGCACAGAAAATATATGAACTGGAAGGAAGAAAAATTTCTTATACCGTTCAGTTAAAAGAGCCGGAACGAAGCAGGAAGGCAGTTGAATATTTTCGTGTTAACCCGCATCGGTTGCAATTGGGCAATATAGGACTGGAAATACTTAAAAAAGACGGTTCATTGGCGACTAAAGATGATATAGAAAATATAGATCAACAACTTGATTTGTGGAACGGAATAATTACCTCTTCTTTTACTGTTGAAAATGTTCCGGTAAATATAAAATCAGTTTGCAGCCCCAATGAAGATGCCCTAACATTTAAAATTGAATCGCCTTTGCTGAATGAAAAACGTATCAGCATCCGTTTAAGATTTCCTTATCCTAACGGCCAGTTTAAGGATGTGGGTAATAATTGGGCAAATGATGAGTCTCATTCTTCAGTTGCAAAGCAGGAACACAATAGCATTTTCATTGAAAGAATACTGGATGACTTCAGATATAAAACAAGTGTGTACTGGTCGGCTGGATCGTCATTCAGAGAAAAGAGCAGGCATTATTTCTTGATCACGCCTGAAAGAGTAAAAGATAATAGCTATGAACTGACCTGTTTGTTTGAGGGGAAAAAAAAGTTGTCTATTCTTACAGGATTTAAGGCAATAAGCAAAGCCAGCAGTGAAACATGGAGAAAATTCTGGCTTAGTGGCGGCGCAGTAGATTTCTCTGCAGTCTCGGATAAGAGAGCATTCGAAATAGAAAGAAGGGTGATCTTATCACAATGGCTCACCAAAGTAAATTGTGCATCTACATATCCGCCGCAGGAAACGGGGTTAACATATAATAGCTGGTATGGTAAGCCTCACCTCGAAATGCATTGGTGGCATGCTGTGCATTTTGCACAATGGGGAAGACCGGAACTGATGGAAAAAAGTTTCGACTGGTATTTCAGTGTTGCAGAAAAGGCAAAGCTGATTGCTAAACGGCAAGGTTTTGATGGATTACGCTGGCAAAAGATGACCGATCATAATGGTGATGAAGCACCATCTTCAGTTGGAGCTTTCCTCATCTGGCAGCAGCCACATTTTATTTATATGGCGGAAATGCTGTATCGTAGTAAGCCAACAAAACAAACAGTCAATAAATACAAAGAACTGTTGTTTGCTACCGCCGATTTTATGGCTTCATTTCCTTCTTACAATCCGCAAACAAAAAAATACAATCTCGGTAAAGGATTGATTCCTGCACAGGAATGTTTTGATGCGGTTTCAACGTTCAATCCAACTTATGAACTGTCTTACTGGAGTTGGGCATTGAATATAGCACAGCAATGGAGAATAAGAGCAGGGTTGCTACGAAACAAAAAATGGGATGAGATCATTAATAATCTGGCGCCATTGCCACAGGCAAATGGCGTTTATCTTGCTACAGAGAGTACCCCCGATTGTTATGAAACCGGTTCAAGATATTTAACTGATCATCCTGCTGTGCTGGCTGCATATAGTACAATCCCTGCAGCAAATGGACTGGATACCGTAATTATGAAAAATACATTTGATACTGTTTGGAAAAAATGGCAATGGCACGAAACCTGGGGCTGGGATTTTCCATTGACTGCTATGACGGCTGCCCGTTTGCACCTGCCGGAGAAGGCTGTTGACGCTTTGCTGATGCCAATAAGAACGAATACATATTTGATCAATGGGCATAATTACCAGGATGAACGATTAACGATTTATTTACCCGGCAATGGTGGAGTATTGAATGCAGTAGCGATGATGTGTACAGGCACCGATGCCGATAAGGAGATTAATATTGGTTTCCCAAGAGAGTGGAAAGTGAAGTGGGAAGGATTGAAGAAGATATTTTGATCAAATAAAGCTTGTTGCAAAAATGAAAATTATATTATTGATCATATCTTTTGTTACGGTCTGGCAATTTTCTTTTTGCCAGGATGAAAAACTATGGTATAACAAAGAGAGAACAATCCGCTACCAACCTGATGGAACCGATTTTGTCATAACTAACGGCAAGCGCAGATTTGTAAGGGCATTGTACGGAACTAATACGGCCTTTCGTGTTGAAGCAGGCGACCTGCCGGAGTTTGCACTCTATGTGCCGGGAATGGGAGGAAATTTCAAATTCGGTATTGTCGTTGGCAATAGAAGCAAATGGTTGATTGAAGCAACATATATAAAAGCAACTTACAGACCCGGCTCTATGATTTACGAAATCAGGGATTCATTATTTGGAAACGGCAGTATGTATATAACAGTGCTGGCATTAGCTGATGCGGAAGGGATGATCATACAAACGAGATTTAAAAATATAACAGACAGTGCCGAACTTTTTTGGTTGTTTGGCGGAGCTTCTGGAAAAAAGTTTTCGAGAGACGGCGATATCGGCGCCGACCCTGAATCATCCTTTTACCTGCATGCAGATAACTGCAAAGACAATATTTACACCATTGAGGAAAATAGTTTTTACCTGCAGTATGGTTCCGGAAAGTCCCTGACAGAAGAAGAACGGTACGAGATACAACATTTGCCGGAGGGTACTAAGCCCGCAGCAAGTGATGCAAAGAATGTAAAACAACTCGCAGGGTTATTTCCTGCTGGTTCATTGCTTAAACTGGCAGATGCGTCAGAGCAAAACTTATCTCTTGATTTATACAATTCTAAAGTAACAACAGCGCCGGTTATTACCGGCAGAATAAAGATCAACAACGGTGAAAATTATTTTCTTGTTCAGGATGCGGCATCAGCTGTTACAAATGAATACAGTTTGCTAAAAACATATTTTAATAAGGCGGAAGAAAAAAGAAAAGAGTTGGCATCAAGAGTGAAAGTGAATACGCCGGATAAGTATATCAATACTATTGGGGGTGCCTTAAGCCTGGCAGCTGATGCAATCTGGGAAGACCCATCTTACCTGCATGGTGCGGTTGCCTGGCGTATGCGGTTGAATGCCTGGCGTGGAGCCTATATAGCAGATCCATTAGGCTGGCATGACAGGGCCAGGAAACATTTTAGCAGTTATGCATTGTCGCAGGTTACTACACCACCTGTTACAGGAGTTGTCATGGATACTGCACTGCATTTGGCCCGTCACCAGGAAAAAATAGGCACTGCATTATTCAGTGATGGTTATATCTGCCGTAATCCCAACGGCGATATACGGGCACATCACTATGACATGAATCTTGTTTTTGTTGACCAGTTGCTCAACCATTTCAACTGGACAGGTGATACAACATATGTTAGGGAGATGTGGCCACTGATCAAGCGGCATCTTGCATGGGAGAAAAGAAATTTTGATGGGGATGGTGACGGCTTGTATGATGCTTATGCAGCTATATGGGCCAGCGATGCCTTGCAATACAGCGGTGGTGGTGTTACCCATTCCTCTGCTTATAACTACCGGGCAAATAAATCAGCGGCAGAATTAGCCAAATTGATTGGTGAAGATGGAACGATGTATCAAAAAGAAGCGGATAAAATCTTTGCTGCAATTCAAATCAACCTTTGGTTGCCAAAGCAGGGTTCGTTTGCCGAATATAAAGATCTTTTGGGAAAACAATTGGTTCATTCCTCTCCCGGTCTCTGGACGATCTATCATGCGATAGATGCAAAGCTTGCTGATCCCTTCCAGGCTTATCAGAATCTTCGGTATGTTGACAATCATATACCGCATATTCCGGTTAAGGCAAAAGGATTGAAAGAAACAGACTTGTATGTATTAAGCACCAGTAACTGGCAACCTTATACCTGGTCCATTAATAATGTAGCACTGGCGGAGAACTTACATACCGCTTTGGCTTACTGGCAGGGGAACCGGAGTGATGAAGCCTATCGTTTGTGGCGCAGCGCTATTATTGAAAGCATGTATCTCGGCGCCAGCCCCGGTGGATTTCAGCAGTTGAGTTTTTATGATGCCATCCGCGGAGAATTATATCGTGATTTTGCAGATCCGGTGGCTATGGCAGGCCGGACATTGGTGGAAGGACTGTTTGGTATACAACCGGATGCTTTGCATGATACACTCACGATACAACCGGGTTATCCTTCCAATTGGAACTACGCAAGATTACAAGTTCCGGATGTGCATTTTGATTTTGAGAGAAACGGGAGTAAAGAGGTATATGTAATAGAATCATTTTTTAAAATGAAATTGACTGTAAAATTATTGTTGAGGGCCTATAAGGAGTCAATTGAAAAAATTATCGTTAATGGAATTTCGGTAAAGTGGAGTGTAATAGATGCATCGGTGGGTAAGCCTTTGCTGCAGCTTGTGTTGCCTGCGGAAAAAAAATATTCAATTACTGTTTATTGGAAAGGTAACTCACTGAGAGAAGACAAAACAATGCATAAGGTTGCGTATGGTAAAAGATTTGAGTTAGCATTACCCGGAGTAAAATTGTTAAAAGCGTACGATCCGCAAGGTGCGGTCGGTGATATTGGTTTAAGCGAGAATAAAATTGCCGGTATAGCTTCAGGAAATTTTTTGAAAGCAACTTTTTTTGTGAAAGTAAAACAGGGAATATTTGAATGGTGGCAGCCAGTTAATTTAAATGTACTGCCCAACCCGGGTAGTTTTTTAAGAGTTTCTGGAACGTCTTCTTTTGTTACAGGTACAAAACAATTCAGTAAAGTTGATTTGAGTAACTACCTCAACGATAAAGTCACCAACATTTTCAAACACCAGTATCTTTCGCCAAGACCATCGGGCCCAACACTTCAATTGCCTATCCAGGGTATTGGGAACTGGTGTTATCCTTTAACAATGGCAGATATTAATGATGCAGGAGTTAGAAAAGAGGCAAGTGATAAGAATGAGATCAGTAATCCTGAAGGAATTCCGTTTGCCACTCCATCAGACAGTACATTGAACAATATTGTTTTTACCTCTCAATGGGACAATTTTCCGGATTCAGTTATTGTTCCGCTTACAGGTAATGCTTCACAAATTCATTTATTGATGGCAGGAAGCACTAATCCTATGCAAAGCCGGATGATCAACGGAATAGTGGTGGTTCAATACACGGATGGAACAGGCGATACTCTGGAATTGGATAATCCGGGCAACTGGTGGCCGATTGAGCAGGATTATTATACAGATGGGTACGCATTTACCACCACATGGAAGGAAAAGCCTGAAAGATTGTATTTAAGAGAAGGCAGGTTTGCAAAAGTGCTGGAATCTTACGGCACGATAAAAGGATTTAGTAATATGGCGATTGATGGAGGTGCCGCTACTGTGCTCAACATGTATTTAAATAAGAATAAAAGGCTTCAGTCTTTAACAGTTCATGCTGTTGCCAATGATGTAGTGATTGGATTGATGGCAGCCACACTGACAAGATGAAAGGGAGATGTTTTATCTTTCCAATTCAAATTTTACCATGGAGGGAAAAAAGGATGCCATACTGATACCTGCAGCCGAAATGCAACAGCATTTTGAAAATGTTCTTATTAAAAATGGATTTCAAAAAGATACGGCTTTGCAACTGGCAATAGCATTTACGGAGAATAGTGCTGATGGTGTTTATACACATGGGGTCAATCGTTTTCCCCGCTTTATTGAATATATACAGAAGGGATATATAAAAAAAGACGTGGTACCATCACTTAAAACTAAATTCAATTCAATAGAGCAATGGGACGGTAATCTTGGCCCTGGCATTTTGAATGCTGCGTTTGCAACGGATCAGAGTATGAAATTATCGGACGAAAACGGAATAGGCTGTGTGGCTTTAAGCAATACTAATCACTGGATGCGGGGCGGAAGATATGGATGGCAGGCAGCAAAAGCAGGTTATGTTTTTATTGGATGGACCAACACCATTGCCAATATGCCGGGCTGGGGGGCTAAGGATGCCAGATTGGGTAATAACCCATTGGTGATTGCATTACCATATTATGATGATGCGATAGTACTCGATATGGCTATGTCGCAATATTCATTTGGTGCTATGGAACTCTCCGTGTTGAAGAATGAGAAATTATCTGTGACCGGCGGGTTTGACAGTGAAGGAAATCTTACCAATGATCCGGCTGGTATACTTAAATCAAAAAGACCGGTGCCAATTGGTTATTGGAAAGGAGCAGGTTTATCATTGTTACTTGATATACTTGCCGCCGTTTTATCCGGAGGGCTGTCAACACATGAAATCAGTAAAAGAGAAGCAGAATACGGGTTGTCACAGGTATTTATCAGTATCAATCTAAAGAAGCTACCCCATCATTCATCTATTCCGGGTATTATTGAAAATATCATTAACGATTATAAACAATCTATTCCACAGGATAGTAAAACAGTTATCACTTTCCCTGGAGAAAGAGTTTTGCGGACAAGAAAACAAAATCTTGAAAATGGAATTCCTGTAATGCCGGAAGTATGGAATCAAATTTTAAAATTGTAATTATTGTTTTATGCAAAAAATAAGTTTGACTCTTTGCCTTTTAATTTTTAGTCAAGTAATATCGGCACAAACTGAATATGCAGTAAAGCTTGCTGAAACGATCATGAATACATACAAAGATTCAATGGTTGTAAAAAAGTATGCAAGCCACCTGGAACAGGACAATCAGATACCCGAAGGCCAAACCGCCGAACAGGCGCAATTGGGCAGGCCCGCTGTGTGGAATTATGAAATGGGTGTAGTGTTAATTGGTTTTGAAAAACTGGCGCAGGCAAAAAATAATGAAAAATATTTGGCTTATACAAAAAAAATAATTGATCATTTTATTACTGTCAAAGGAGAAATAAGAACCTATGACCCCGAGGAATACAACCTCGATAATATTCCTTCAGGAAGACAATTGCTTCACCTTTACCAACGCACGAAAGAAGAGAAGTATAAAATTGCAGCTACCATTTTATATAACCAACTGACCTGGCAACCAAGAAATAAAACTGGCGGTTACTGGCATAAATTAAAATATCCGACCCAAATGTGGCTTGACGGTTTATATATGGCGCAGCCTTTTGCGGCGGAGTATGCTTTGATGTTTAATGATGATAAAAAGTTTGATGATATCATCAACCAGTTTGTGTGGATGGAAATCAAAAGCAGGGACAGCAAAACAGGTTTGCTTTATCATGGTTGGGATGAAAGCCGATTACAAAGATGGGCTAACCCGAAGACTGGTCTTTCACCCGAATTCTGGAGCCGGGCTATGGGCTGGTATATAATGGGCTTGGTAGATGTGCTGGATTATATTCCCCCAAATCATAAACGCCGGACAGAATTAATTGCCATATTAAACCGGTTGTCAGCAGCATTAATAAAATTTCAGGATGCAAAAGAGGGTGTGTGGTGGCAGGTAACGGATAAAGCCGGTAAAGAATTGAATTACCTGGAGTCTTCTTCGTCTGCCATGTTTGTTTATGCATTGTCAAAAGCGGTGCGTAAAAGTTATATCAGCCGTTCTTATTTGCCCGCAATAAAAAAGGGTTTTAACGGTATTATTAAAAATTTTGTTGAAACGGATACAAATGGTAGCGTGCATTATATGAGGGCTGTTGCCGGAGCAGGACTTGGTGGTAAACCTTATCGTGACGGAACCTATGATTATTATGTAAATGAACCCAAACGGGATGATGATCTGAAAGCTATCGGACCTTTTTTACAGGCTTGTTTGGAATATGAGCTATTAACTCAAAAAGCTAATTAATGAAGAAGATGCGGTATTTATTTTTTATTTTATTTTTTACGGGATTTAAAATGAATGCACAGGTAAGTAATAATGTTTATGCATTTTCTTACTTCAAAAACAATGGCGAAGATGGGCTGCACCTGGCGTACAGCTATGATGGTTATACATGGACAGCATTGAAAAACGACAGTTCATTTTTGAAACCAACGGTGGCAAAGGATAAACTGATGAGAGACCCGTGCATCATGCGTGGCGCTGATGGATTATTTCATATGGTATGGACAGTAAGCTGGAATAATAAAGGCATTGGCTATGCTCATTCGAAAGATTTGATCAACTGGAGCGAACAGCAATTCATTCCTGTTATGGTGCATGAAGATTCTGCGAAAAATTGCTGGGCACCTGAAATCACATACAACATAAAGAAGAAGGAATACATGATTTATTGGGCTACCACTATTTCTGGCCGCTTTAAGGCAGGCGATACAACAGGTGATGCAAAATATAATCACCGGATGTACTATGTCATTACCGGCGATTTTAAAAATTTCAGTCATACAAAAATGTTATACGACAGGGGATTTAATGTAATTGACGCCAGCATTGTACAGGACGGAAAAAAATACATTATGTTT
>JANRKT010000390.1:0-3657 GCA_033763355.1 Chitinophagaceae bacterium
CTGATCAGAACTGGTACTTCAAACCAAGTGTAGGATAAAACCCACGCCTGCGTTGGTGTCCTCACCAACGCTTTGGTAGTCCAACCGATATAAGCATAAAGAGTACAATTGGGATTTTTCCTGATCAGAACTGATACTTCAAACCGAGTGTAGGATAAAACTGAACTTCGTTTCCATCCGTCAGCAGGTGATGAAATACATTGATCCTTGTTCCGGCAGATAACCCTTTTTTTATTTTTATCCAAAACTGCGGGTCGCCGAAGAAAGCAAATTTTTTCCCTTTCAGGTTTTGGGTTCCGGCATCACCCTGGTTCCTGTTTTGTGTCCAGAATACAAAACTGCCGGCAGTAAAAAAGCGGTAATTGCTGATGCCTTTTCCAAAATAAAAAGTAAACTGGGGGTCAAGGCTTGGCTTTTCAAATGCATTGTAGCGCAATAATAAGTTCGCTGCAAGCCATGCCCCCTTCCATTGAAACGGATAAGCAACCCCGATGCCATAGGAATTTGGAATATAAAAGCCAAATGCAGAAGATGTGACCCCAAGGCCCCCGCTGTAATTGAGGGACAGGAATATTTTTGGCTTCCAGAACCTTAATGATTGGGAAGCCTGGACAAATACCTGACCTGCGTTGGCATTTTTTCCACTGAAGTCGGCCTGTACTTTCAAAAGAAAAGAGCCGGTACCAAGCGTATCAATTAACTTAAAATACTCAAAACTTAAAGAAGGGAAATTTTTAGTATGTAGCTTCGGGTTAATGCTGTGCCTGAAATCGTAATGCAACTGCAGGTTCTGCGAAAAGCAATGGACTGAAATGGATAGAAAAACGAAAAGGGCATGCAATTTCATAATGCTTGATATTTTATCAGGAAAATATTTTCGGTAATAAATTTCTGATGGCGTAAAGAAGAAAAGCGGAAGCCGGATGGAAACCTTTGGAATTGACAGGGAAATCCGGCAGAAATGGCTTTGCAAAAGAAAAACCAGCATGACGGATTTAAATGATATCGTATTTATCAATTTGTTCAGGGAGGTTTGCCAGAAATGTTTCGGCCATCCGCTTACGGGGCCGCTTTCGGAAACTGACAGTAAACTGCTTGCCAGCAACATATTTGAACAGACCGGCCTGGTAATAGGTGTAAAGAGCATTAAAAATTATTCGCAATACATTTTAAATACCAGGGAGAACAAAAAGGAAAACCCCTCATCGGCTACTCTGGATACACTGGCCAGGTATGTGCTTAATGCACCTTATACGGATGAAATTCAGCGGAAGAAAAACGAAAGCCATTACCCGTACTGGTTCAGGTACAAAAGCAAATTCACAAATACGGTAATAAAAAAAAGAAAGCCGCTTAATTGGAAAAAGATTTTGATAGCAGGCTCCGTTATTCTTTTTGCCGTTATAGCTGTTGTGCTCATTATATACTTTCAGCAACCCAAAAGCGAAGGTCATTTTAGCGATGATTTCAATTCAGTGGAAAGTGATTCACTGAAACTGAGGGGATGGGAAGTAAAAAAAACGGATGAAGCATACTGGGGAAAGCGTAACACAAATGCGGGCCATCTTACCTTATATACACTTAAAGGCGATAACTGGCCTGATAATAAAAACAGCCCGGGCATTAAAAATTTACTGGTAAGGGAAATTGAAGACGATTGTTTTGCTGCGGAAATTCATTTAACGGATTTTATTCCAAAACAAAACTGGCAACAGGCGGGTATCCTGTTGTCGGAAGATTCAACTTTTTCAGGAAAAGTGTTAAGGCTCTCAATCAGCTACAATAACTTTTTTGGCGGTTACGTAAAGCCCGCCGAAATACTCATACAGGCAGTTGTTTCACCGGAAACAGGAAATTTAAGCAAGCCTGAAGAAATAGCGCATGTGGTCCTGTTTTCCGTTGAGCCCGGCAAGGATGATTTGATAGCTGATAACCTTTCAAAATCTGCGCTTAAAATTGAAAAGAAAGATAACCATTACAGGTTTTTATATTCCATTGGCCGCATGGAGAGCTTTGCTTTTAAAGAAGCGGTGCATGGCGACTTTAATATCCGGCCACGGTATATTGGCATTTTCTCCATGCAGGGTTTTGCTAACAAAGAAACCCCCATTCCTGCACAGTTCGATTCATTTAGCCTGACGGGTATAGATTGCCGTAAATAATCACGTAATTTGCCTGTATTAATAGGAGCATACATGAAAGGGCAATCAACATTTTTTGCGCCGATGATCTATCTTAAAATACTGGCGCCTGCTATTGAGTTTTATAAAAAAGCTTTCGGCGCAATTGAATTGCAGCGCTGGAGCAATGATGATGGCAGTGTGCATGTGGCGGAACTTGAGATAGACGGGGCCCTGTTTCACATGCATGAAGAAGTTGTGAGGAAAAACGAATGGAGCCCGGAAACATTAAAAGGCACTTCTGTTGCAATTGGCTTATTTGTAAACGACCCGCATGCTGTGATGGAAAAAGCCGTAGCTGCAGGCGGCACTGAATTAGAACCTGTAACAGACTATGAACATGGATACAGGCAGGGTTGTCTTGCTGATCCTTTCGGGCACATCTGGTATATTGAGAAAAAAACCGGGTAAAAATTTTGTTTAAATCATATGGCTACATCAAGACGGTCATTTCTCAAAAATGCTGCAGCCTGTACTGCTTCGCCGTTTGTTCTGCCTGCTTTTGCAGGTGAAAAGGTTATGCACAAACAGCGGATGAAACTGAGTATTTCATCTTACTCCTACTGGCATTTTAAAGAAAAAAAGTTTCCAATTGAAGCGGTTATTGACGAAGCGGCAAAGTTAGGTGTGGAGGGCATTGATATCCTTCACCGGCAAATGGACAGCGAAGACAAAACTTATATCCGTAAATTAAAACGGCATGCATTCGTAAACGGAATTGCACTAACCTGTCTTTCTATCCACCAAAGTTTTGTTTCGCCTGATAAAGAAGTATTGCGTAAAGAA
Organism: Chitinophagaceae bacterium; assembly: GCA_033763355.1. GTDB lineage: Bacteria > Bacteroidota > Bacteroidia > Chitinophagales > Chitinophagaceae > JANRKT01. The sequence continues at coordinate 2,967 of JANRKT010000390.1, forward strand.
ATTGAACATACCAGAAAATGTATTGCACTGGCGGCGGAGATGGGTATCCCCTGTATGAGATTAAATTCAGGCCGCTGGGGCACCATTAAATCTTTTGATGAACTGATGAAGAACCGGGGCATTGAACCCATCCTTCCGGGTTATACAGAAGATGACGGTTTTAAATGGTGTATTGACAGCATTCAGCAGTGCCTGCCTGCTGCGGAAGAATATGGTGTATTGCTGGCATTGGAAAATCATTGGGGGCTTTGCTCCACAGCGGAAGGGCAGTTGCGTATTAAGAAATCCATTGATTCGCCCTGGCTGGGCATATTGATGGATACCGGCAACTTTCTTGAAAACCCTTATAATAAATTAGAGATGATTGCTCCCCATACAAGTTTTGTACAGGCCAAAACTTATTATGGCGGCGGTGAATGGTACAGTTTAGACCTGGATTATAAACGGATCATTGCTATTCTGAATAAAGTAAATTACCAGGGCTATGTTTCTCTTGAATTTGAAGGGAAAGAAGATGCCGCAACGGGTGTGCCCAAAAGTATCGAGATGTTAAGGAAGGCTATGATGTGATTGATGTAGTTATAAAAGAGTTACCTGCATTCAGCATATCAGGTATGATGAAAGCCAGCAATATTTTTACTATTGGTGTTTCTCCCACTTCATCAGCCCGGAGGTCTTCACAGCGCTGCCT
>JANRKT010000391.1:0-2453 GCA_033763355.1 Chitinophagaceae bacterium
TGAAGCCTGCTCAAACAAAATCCCTATTGCGCCGTTCACATCAGGATAAGTTGAACCTTTGCCGTAATAAAAATCATCGTAATTCTCTTTGGTAAAATACAATGAACCGATGCGGTCCAAAAACTGTGCATGAAACTTTGCAAGCTTCCCTGTCAGTTCCTGGTTTTTATCAGGCGTTAAAGGGTTAACCCTTGATGGTACACCCGGCTGAAAAAAGAAAGTGGCATTGCTTCCCTGCTCATGGTGATCGGTTAAAATATTCGGTTTCCATTGGTGGAACCATTTTAACCTGTTGCGGCTTTCAACATGTACTGCAGGCAGCCAGTCGCGGTTCAGGTCGAACCAGTAATGATTGAACCTGCCGCCGGGCCACACTTCACTGAACTCCCTGCTGTTTGCATCTGTAACTAAATTTTTGCTCTTGTGCTGGTTAACCCATGTGGAGAAACGCTGCAGCCCGTCGGGATTGAACGAAGGATCAAAAAGTACCACCACATTATTGAGCAGGTCATCAATTTGTTTACCCTGCGCTGCCGCCAGGTAATAAGCGCTGAGCAATGAAGCATTGGCGCCGCTGGCTTCATTGCCGTGAATGGAATGGCCTATCCATACGACAATGGGCATGTTGTCTGTATTGAGGGAAGATGATTTTGACGGATCCGTCAACTGCACATGCTGCTGCCTGATTTCTTCGAGGCGTTTGTGGTTGCCGGGAGATGTGATGATGAGCAGCAGTTGCGGACGGCTCTCATAAGTAAAGCCTGTTGTTTCCAGTTTAATCCTTTCCGGTGCAGCGGCTGCAACGGCTTTCATATAATTCACCAGCCTGTCATGGGTAATATGCCACTCCCCCACTTCGTGGTAAATAATATCCTTTGGTTTGGGAATAGCAGGATTGTAAGTAACTGAGTCTGGCAGGTAGTATTTTAAATCCTGCGCTGTGATGGCGCAACAGATACCTGATAATAAAATAATAAGCAGCAGTTTTTTCATGTCATGGTTTTGTGGAGGGGAAATTACTGAATAAGGGGGAAATGATATTATGCAGGATGAAAAGAAATAATAAGAATTTTCTCCCTCTCAAAACCTAAGACAACTGGTGTTTTTTTTGATAATAGAAGCTTTGATGTAAAGAGGAACAAATATCATTATTAAGAACTTCCATTTATCCTACATGCAAACATAAAAACAAGTTGTCTTTCAGTATGAATTTCTTCCCCGCAGAGTCTCCGCATTAGCCTGAGCTTTGGCCTGTGGGACTCAGCGGTTCAGTTTACATAATATCAAACAAAGTAAGATACGAATGCCAGATTAACGGCGAGTCCTGCCATGCCAGCACACAGGCCTCCGGCAGAGACGTCCCCCAATCTGGCGCCAGTATGCAGCTTAGCCCCGTGCGTAAGCCTACTGGTGCCCCGGTTTATTTTTAATGATTCCCGGATTCACTAATTTTATTTAGACAGATGTGGATGGTTTTTTATAGACTTGCGTTAACTGCAAAGCAACCGCCCTCTTTTAAACGGGATTTGATGCAACTTAAACACGAAGTATATTATCAGGATTAAAATTTCAATAATGAATTTTTTAAGTAGGCTATTCAATAACAAAAAGATTGACTGTCCAAGATGCTTGGGTAAAGGAAATGTCGATTTGGAAGATATTAAACGGCTCAGAAAAGAGTTGTACTGGGCTCCAGGAAAATGTGCTTATTGCGAAGGCACAGGAAAAGTACCTCCTAACAGAGTATCAATGGTGAGTGTTGATACAGAGTATTTAACAACAGACTTGCCAAAAGAAGAAAAAAAGCGATTGTTTAATGGTGATTCTGGTGCATTAAAAAGAGCAAAGGAGTTTGAAAAAGAAATTAATGAATTCATTAAGCAAATTGAGCATTTATATTATATCGAAAATCAAGAGGCGGATCAAATTGCGGATTATTTTTTAAGGAAACACGAAAGGTCAGGAAATTCCTCATCTGAAAGACAAGAGGTTATTGAATATATTGAAAAAGTAATTAAAAGCAAACAAGTCAAAAAGTAAAATCCTCCAATCTCTCTTCTCCGCATTAGCCTGCGAGGCTCAGCAGTTCGGTTTATATGATATCAAACAAAGTAAGATACGAATGCCTGATTAACGGCGAGTCCTGCCTTGCCAGCGCACAGGCCCACTCGGCAGAGACGTCGCCTGTGAGGTCTCCAATCTGGCGCCCCTGTTTATTCTGAATAATGCCCGGATTCACTAATTTTATTTCAACAGTCCTCCACCCAACACAAAAAGGTCATGCTGAGATACTCAGGGGAGAAGAAAGAAGGATTTACAGTAACATTAAACGAATTAGAATTATTATTACAACAATCAAATAAACAGAAAAATGAAAAAGAATACAATTGTCTTATGGACTATAGCAATAATTGTTTTACTCACATTAACAGCATCTTGTTCAAACAATAAAA
>JANRKT010000392.1:0-8753 GCA_033763355.1 Chitinophagaceae bacterium
CCCTTATTCAATAACTGAAGGGTTTGCTTCTTGTATTCATCCGGAACGAGTATTGACACATTGTGGGGGCTGCCGCCATAGCTTACCATACGTACAGGCACAGGCGAAAGGGCTTCAAACAGCTTGCTGAGGATGCCCTGCGTGTGCGTAAGCTGGTTGCCCACTACAGATATGATGGTATTGTTTTTAGATATCTCGGTTTCACCAAATGGTTCAAGTTCTTTCAGAACGGTATCAAGGTTAGCGGCATTATCTATGGTAAGCGATACCGCCACCTCGGAAGTTGTTATCATATCAATGGGTGTGCGGTATTTTTCAAACACTTCAAATATCTTTCTCAAAAACCCGTAAGCCAGTAACATCCGGCTGCTTTTAATTTTAATGGCGATGATGCCATCCTTTGCAGCAACCGCTTTCACGCCTGTTGAACCTGCCTGTTCAACAATAAGCGTTCCCTTTGCTTCAGGCTGCATGGTATTGAGCAGCTTTACTGGTATATTATACTGCTGCGCAGGCCAGATGGAAGCCGGGTGTAAAATCTTTGCACCAAAATAGGCAAGCTCAGCAGCTTCATCAAAACTAAGCTGTTCAACCGGCACTGTTTTCTTTACCATGCGGGGGTCGTTGTTGTGCATGCCGTCAATATCCGTCCATATTTCACAAACATCCGCTTTCACGGCAGCGGCTACCAGTGAAGCGGTGTAATCGCTTCCGCCGCGTTTCAGGTTATCCACTTCTCCCCTTGCATTGCGGCATATATAACCCTGCGTAACAAAAACTCTTTTGCCGGCATACTGCTGCAGCAATTGGTTCAGCTTTACTTTAATTACCCCTATCTGCGGTTCTTCGTATGCATCAATGCTCATAAATTCAAGAGCAGGCAGCAATACATGGTCAATGCCCTTCTCTTCGAGATATACGCAAAACAGTTTGGTGCTCATCAGTTCGCCCTGAGCAAGAATATCTTTATTGAGCGCCTCATTAAAAGAAATGCGGAGGATGATGTTGAGAAACTCAAAATGCTCTGCAAGTACCGACTTTGCTTTTGCAAGTGCAACTTCTTTTTTAACAAGTTCCTTAATGAAAGACTGGTAATGTGCCTCAAGTTTATCTATAGATGCTTTTGCCGCATTTTTATCCCCTCTTGCAAGCTGTTCGCCTATTTCAACAAGGGCATTTGTTGTGCCGCTTAAAGCGCTCAGCACAACAATTTTTCTCTCTTCATCACGTGTAACAAGGCTGGCCACCTGGTGCATCCTTTCCGGCTTCCCTACCGAGGTGCCGCCAAACTTCATAATTTTCATATCCTGCTGTTGCTTTTGGGGGTATGTATATTTTTTTTAAGGGTGCAAAGATAATCCCAAATACAATAAGAACCACGCTTATATAAGGCCACCGCAGTTCCAGCCAAAGCAAACCCGCAGGTAATTTCTTCCGTAATGATATTTGTACGAACTTTAGTAATAATAACCCTGCATGAAAAAGCTGTTACCGGGTATTTTGTTTTTTTGCCAGGCTGCTACAGCCCAGGTCGCAGGTACAGAACGGCTTGTTTTTTACAATATGCAGTTTTACCCCTGCACAAAAGAAGAAGCTTTTTATGCAGGAATAGCCTATGAAAACAACGAACTTACTGAAGTAATCCTCTATCACCACAACAGGCAAAAGGCATTCACAGGATCATATCTTGATAAAGAACTGCAGAAACGCCACGGCGCTTTTACGTGGTATGATACCAACGGTGCAAGAATTTCAGTTTGCCTGTATAAAAAGAATATCCCGCATGGTATTTATCTCGCCTGGTTCAGCAACAACTCCCTTAGGGATTCAGGCCAGTTTAAGAAAGGGCACCCGGATGGTTTATGGAAACAATGGTATCCTGACGGCGGATTGAAATCAGCCTGTTATTACGATGCTGATAAACTGGCTGATTATATGGAAACGTACAGGGCAAAAATGTTTTCCCCCTACCAGCCCCGCAGCAGCAACCCGCAACGCATAGCCCCGCCTGTTCCGGTTTCACGGGCACAGGATGTTTCCGGACAGACTACCAGGTTCGGCAACAGGTCGGCATATAATAATACGGTTGATATGCAAAGACAGTATGACCTTATTTTTAATCCGGAAGAAAATGAAAAAGATAAAAAGGGTAATAAAAAAGATATTGTACATACTTCTGTTGAAGACAGCCTTTATTTATCAAGGATAAGCTACATGAGATGTTATGCTGATATTAATGAAGCGATGTATGACGGAATTTTTATTTCTTACCATTCCAACGGGCAGGTAAAAGATTCAGGCTACTACCGCGGTGGTTTAAAAAACGGCGTTTGGTTAAGCTGGTATGAAAACGGTAAAAGACAATCCATGGGCAGATTTGAGAATGGAATACCGGTTAAAGACTGGAAAATTTATGATGATAACGGGAGCCTTCTGTATGTAAGAACCTATAAGCCCAATGGCAGACTGGCCAATGAAATAAAAATAAAGGATTAAAATACTCCGGAATTCCTGCAGAAACTAACACCTAACTTTTCTCTTGTGTGTTGCAGGGCAAAGCATACAATGCCTTTACAACACCCCCTTTGTGGATGGAAGGTAATTGCTCATGGGGTCACGCTTAACAGCCATTCTTATTGCTTTTGCAAATGCTTTAAATATGGCTTCAATCTTGTGGTGCTCATTTTCTCCCCGGCATTCAATATTCAGGTTGCATTTTGCCGCATCGCTGAATGATTTAAAGAAATGAAAAAACATTTCTGTTGGCATCTCCCCTATTTTCTCCCGCTTAAATTCAGCATTCCACACCAGCCAGTTTCTCCCGCCGAAATCAATCAGCACTTTAGCACCGGCCTCATCCATAGGCAATGCAAAGCCGTAACGTTCCATTCCCTTTTTATCGGCCAGCGCTTTGGCAAATGCTTCTCCTAATGCAATGCCCGTGTCCTCAATGGTATGGTGTTCATCAATGTGCAGGTCGCCTTTGGTAATAACAGTTAAATCCATTTTACCATGCCTTGCAATCTGGTCCAGCATGTGGTCAAAGAAACCAAGGCCGGTAGAAATATCTGCTTTGCCGCTTCCGTCAATATTCAGCTCAATGTGAATTTTTGTTTCATTGGTATTGCGGTCATGTACAACTTTTCTCAACCCGAGCTTAAGAAATGAATAAATCTCACTCCATTCTGTTGTTTCAAGCGCCACTGTAGTTTTCCTGAGTTCATCAGCTTTATCTTTTATTTCCCCCCCGCCAAGTGTTGCATCAAGGTTTAGCCAGATGGCTTTGCAACCGAGGTTCTTTGCAAGCTGCACATCAGTAATCCTGTCACCAATAACAAAGGAATTTTTTATGTCGTACATTTTTTCATTAAGGTATTCTTCGAGCATACCAATACCCGGTTTCCTCGTCGGTGCATGGTCGTGCGGAAAAGTCCGGTCTATATGCACTTTACTGAAACGGATGCCTTCCCCTTCAAGGCTTTTCATTATGAGGTTGTGCAAAGGCCAGAATGTATCTTCAGGAAAACTTTGTGTGCCAAGGCCATCCTGGTTGGTTACCATCACCAGTTCGTAATCCAGTTCCCTTGCAATCCTTCCCATGTATTCAAACATGTGCGGATAAAAGGTAAGTTTATCGAAACTGTCCAGTTGGTAAGTTGGCGGGGCTTCATTGATCAAAGTGCCGTCGCGGTCTATAAAAAGAATTCTTTTCATCGCTTACTTTATTTTCATCCTCTCAGATTTTACTTCCGCTACAGTTACTGCACTTGCTTTATTTCCAAAACTGTTCCTTACATAACTAAGCACATCCGCAATTTCCTGGTCTTTTAAAAAATCATGTGCGGGCATGGGGTTGTGAAAAGTATCGCCATCTATTTCCACTTCACCGCCCTGCAGGCCTTTTAAGATAATAGTGATCAGTTTTTTCTTATCCCCGAGAACATAAGAGGTTTTAACCAAAGTAGGGTTCATTCGCTGCATACCCGAACCATCTGCCTGGTGACAGGCAAGACAATAGGTGTTATAAACTTTTTTCCCCCTTTCGATAGATGCTTTTGGTAAAGGCTGACTGGGACGGATAAAGATGAGGCCAGCAAACCCTGCAAACAATCCTTCTAAAATTAATTTCCACATTCAGTTTAATTTGATGAATAAGTTATTTTCCAGATGGTGCCGTTGTTATCATCGCTTACGTATAAAGCGCCATCAGGCCCCTGGGCCAAACCACAGGGCCGGTATTTGGCACGGTTGATATCTTCACCTGCAAAACCATCAGCAAAAACCTCCCATTTGCCCGAAGGCATTCCACTTTTAAATGGTACAAACACTACAAAGTAACCAGCCTGTGGTTCAGGTGCACGGTTCCATGAACCATGAAAAGCGATGAAAGCCCCATTTTTATATTTTTCCGGAAACATTTTTCCTGTATAAAACAGTAAAGCATTTGGTGCAAGGTGGCCCGGAAACTGAACAATAGATTTTACCTTACCATCGCATACACCAACCTTGTTCCTGTCACCGCCAAATTCAGGGTTAAGTAACTTCTGGTTTTTATCATTATCAAAATAGCAGTAAGGCCATCCGCAATCTGCACCTTTCTTAACCCGGAACATTTCTTCAGCGGGATTATTCGCCCCCGACTTCTGGTCAAACAATTCAGGATAATGCTGGAAAAGCATATCACGTCCATGTTGTGTTACATACAGGTCATTCACTTCATTGTTCCAATCAAGGCCTACCACATTACGTAAACCGGTAGCATACCTTGTGCCTTCGGCATATGACTGGTTCATACCCTCTGCTTTAAACTGCCAGATCCCTCCTGCTGAATCAAGGATCGGGCAGGGGTTTCTTCCCGGTGACCCTTTGGTGCGGTCTTTTTCCTGGCATACATTAGATGGTGCGCCAATGTTAACATACATATTACCGGCGTTATCCAATGCCAGTGATTTTGATTCATGCTGACGTTTGTTTACAAGTCCTTTTACAATTGTTTCGGGATCAGCTACTCCATCATTAGTGATTTTATACCTGAATACCCCATCGTTGGATGAGGCATAGAGGTAATTGTTTTTAATAGCTATCCCCGTGCCGATATAATCCCCGAACCCGGTAATGTTATCGGCAACACCATCAGCATTGGTATCACGCAGCCGGTAAATGCCCTTACCGTCTTTCAATCTTTCCAGCTTTACATATACATCCCCATTGCTGTTTACCGCAAGGTGGCGTGCCCTTCCCAAACCTTCAGCCATAACAGTTGCCTTAAAACCATCCGGCAGTTGCAAACCATTCACATTTTGCATCCGCGGAACCACAACTCCTTTATCATTTAATTGTGTACTGTTATTGGTAAAAGCTGTGACAAGCAAGAACAACATTAAAAAATAAATCAGTTTTGTTTTCCCTTTCATAACTTATGATTTAATAAATAACAAGAATTTAAAATTACCTGATTTTTGCAACACCTCTATAATCCGCCCGACCAGGTTTGCATGGTTTTTAACAACACCTCATTTTCCTTTGGTGTGCCAACAGTTATACGAAGGCACCCTTCGCAAAGTTCAGTCCTGCTCCTGTCCCTTACCACAATTCCGTTTGCAAGCAGGTAATTGTACAGCTCCACCGGTTGTGTTACTTTTACCAGCAGAAAATTAGCATCAGAAGAATAAATTTTCTTTACAACAGGTATTTCCTTCAATGCAACTGCAAGTTTCTCTCTTTCTTCCACAATCATCCTGATCATGTCATTTACCTGCTCCACTTCATGAAGCGCCTGAAAGGCCAGTTCCTGCGATGCCTGGCCGATATTATAAGGCGGCTTTATTTTGTTCATAACATGTATGATCTCTTCAGAGGCGAATGCCATTCCCATCCGCAAAGCTGCCAGTCCCCATGCCTTGCTTAAAGTTTGCATTACAACAAGATTAGGATATTCTGCCAGTTCCTGTATAAAAGAGCGGTGACGTGAAAAGTTAATATACGCCTCATCAATTACCACAATACCAAAATAATTGTTCAGCAGCATTTCAATATCCTCCCTGTTCAGGCTGTTTCCTGTGGGGTTATTGGGTGAACAGAGCCAGATGATCTTGCTGTGGTCATCAATTACTTTTTCCAAAGCAGGTAAATTAAGCTGAAAAGAATTGGTGAGCATTACCTTTTTTACCTGCACATCATTGATATCCGCACTTACCTGGTACATCCCGTAAGTAGGCGGGCAGATGATAACATTATCCTTCCCCGGTTCACAGCATGCACGGAACAAAACATCAATACATTCATCGCTTCCGTTACCCAAAAAAATATTTTCAGCGGGCACGCCTTTGATAGCGCTGATCTTTTCTTTTACTTTCAATTGCAGGGGGTCCGGATAACGGTTGTACCATTTCTTCAATGGCGAGCCAAGGCTGTTTTCATTGGCATCAATAAAAATCTTTGCCTCTCCTTTAAACTCATCACGTGCCGATGAATAAGGAACAAGTTTTTTAATGTTTTCCCTGAGCAGTTTATTTAAATCGAACATTGCGTTTATTATTTGATCCGTCTTCTTTATTAAAGTTTGCATTCTAAGATTTATAATTTTATAGCCGCCTATTTCTTCCTGCTTCCTACTTTCTACTTCTTACTTCCTGCTCACAACCTCACCCTCACCGCCTCTGCATGTGCCTGCAACCCTTCCGCTTCTGCCATTTCAATTACTGTATTCCCAATATTTTTCAGGCCTTCTGCTGTTAATTTCTGGTAAGTGATTTTTTTTACAAAGCTGTCCACACTCACACCACTATAAGCTTTGGCATAGCCATTGGTAGGCAAAGTATGGTTGGTACCGCTTGCATAATCACCAACGCTTTCGGGGGAATAGTGACCCAGAAACACAGAACCTGCATTTATAATTTTTTCTGCCATTGCATCGGCGTTATTACAACTCAATATCAAATGCTCAGGGGCATATTCATTGAGCAAATCCATTGCTTCATCCGCATTTTTTACCAGGATTATTTTACTGTTTTCAAGCGCCTTTAATGCAATTTCCTTTCTTGGCAATTTGTTCAACTGTCTGTCTATCTCATCTTTCACCTTAGCAATACATGATTCATCAATGGTAACCAGCAACACCTGCGAATCTGCTCCATGCTCTGCCTGGCTCAGCAAATCGGCTGCAACAAAAGCAGGCTTTGCAGTTTCATCAGCATATACAGCTACTTCACTGGGGCCTGCAGGCATATCAATGGCGATGCCATCCTGTTGCACCAGTTGTTTGGCACAGGTGACATATTGGTTACCGGGGCCAAAAATTTTATATACCTGCGGAATGCTTTCTGTTCCATAAACCATAGCACCGATGGCCTGCACCCCGCCTGCTTTAAAAACTTTTGTTATGCCGGTAAGACCGGCGGCAAATAATACCGGCGCTGCAATCTTTCCATCTTTACCAGGAGGTGTGCACAAAGCAATTTCTTTACAACCTGCAATAACAGCAGGAATGGAAAGCATCAGCACGGTTGAAAATAAAGGCGCCGATCCTCCGGGAATATACAATCCTGCTTTATCAATCGCTACGCTCTTTCTCCAGCATTGTACACCCGTCATGGTTTCTATAATTTCAGGCGCTGTCAGCTGCTTTTCATGAAACCTTCTGATATTGGCAGCAGCCTGTTTTATGGCCTGTTTAAGTTCATTACCCAGCAAGGCCTCAGCTTCCTGAAATTCCTTATCCGTAACCAGTAGCTTCCTTACACTCACGCCGTCAAATTTCTTTGAATACTTTTTTACAGCCTTGTCTTTGTTCTTCTTTACATCATTCAAAATCTTTCTTACACTTTTTTCAAGTAAATACGAGTCCAGTGAAGGCCTCATCAATATTTTACCCCATTCAGCCTGTTGCGGATATTTGTATAACTGCATTTTTGATTTTGTCTTTTTAATTTCTTCTTACAAAAGTGGTTTCATATAACCATCTTCTCTATCGGCACTACCAGTATGCCCTGTGCCCCTGACGCTTTTAATTGTTCTATCTTATCCCAAAATTCATCTTCACTTAATACGCTGTGCACACTGCTCCAGCCACTCTCTGCCAATGGCAAAACAGTTGGGCTTTTCATACCCGGTAAAATGGAAATGATGTCATTCAGTTTTTCATTGGGGGCATTCAGCAACACATATTTATTCCGCTTTGCTTTCTTAACTGCACGGATGCGGAACAGTAATTTATCCAGCAATACCTGTTGTTCTTTACTCAGGCTTTTATTACGGATGAGTACGGCCTGAGATTGGAGTATTGTTTCCACTTCCTTTAACCCGTTCATGAACAAAGTTGAGCCGCTGCTTACCAGGTCAGCCACTACATCAGCAAGGCCAATGCCGGGGGCTATCTCAACAGAACCGCTTATTTCGTGAATATCAGCTTCCACATTATGCTTTTTCATGTATTGGTTTACAAGAAAAGGGTAACTCGTTGCAATACGCTTTCCGCTTAATGAAGCAATGCCTGCGTATTGCTGGCCACGGGGAATAGCAATTGACAAACGGCATTTTCCAAAGCCCAGTTCCTGGACCGTTTCTGTTTCCTTATTCTTTTCATTCAATACGTTTTCGCCAACAATGCCAATATCCGCCACTCCGTCTTCAACATACTGGGGAATGTCATCATCCCTCAAAAAGAAAACTTCAAGGGGGAAATTATCGCTCTCGGTCTTGAGCCGGTCTTTTACATTGCGAAGGTCTATACCACATTCATTCAGCAATTTTAC
>JANRKT010000393.1:0-2149 GCA_033763355.1 Chitinophagaceae bacterium
GAAAGATTGAGTTTATCCATCGCTGCCTTTAATAAATTCTGGCCCACCGTATTCAATACACATATTTCTTTTAACAGCTTACTGCTGATCTGTGCGTTGCTGTACATGCCCTGCTGATCTTTGAAACGTTCCGCCTGTATCTCCCTTGCCTTAATTACACGTTCCCGGACAGACGAAGAAGGCTCGCCAACCTTCTGAGACGATAATTCCGAAAAAGGTACCGGTGTTACTTCAACATGCAGGTCAATACGGTCTAATAAAGGCCCTGAAATTTTATTAAGATATTTCTGCACGGCGCCGGGCGGGCAGGTACATTCCTTATCGGGATGATTATAAAATCCGCAGGGGCAGGGGTTCATAGAAGCCACTAACATAAAAGACGCAGGAAAATCAACAGCAACTTTTGCACGGCTGATGGTAACCCTTCTTTCTTCCATGGGCTGGCGCATTACTTCAAGAACGGTTCTTTTAAATTCAGGCAGTTCATCCAAAAACAAAACACCATTGTGTGCAAGTGAAATTTCTCCGGGTTGGGGGATACCACCACCGCCTACTAAGGCCACATCACTTATAGTATGATGCGGTGAACGGAAAGGCCTTTTGGAAACCAGTGTTGAGTTCTCAGGTAATTTACCTGCTACGCTGTGAATTTTTGTTGTTTCCAATGCTTCATGCAAGGTAAGCGGCGGAAGAATAGTGGGCAATCTTTTTGCCAGCATGGTTTTGCCTGCCCCGGGCGGGCCGATCAATATTACATTGTGCCCGCCTGCTGCAGCAATCTCCAGTGCACGTTTAATATTTTCCTGGCCCTTTACATCAGTGAAGTCCATTTCAAATTCAAACTGCGAATGAAAGAATTCTTCCCTAGTATTTACGGTAACCGGTTTGAGCGATGTTTCACCGCTTTCAAAAAATTCCACCACTTCTTTTAAATGTGTTACGCCATATACATTCAGGTTGTTTACCATGCCCGCTTCTTTTGCATTTACTTTGGGCACTATCAATCCTTTGAAATTTTCCTTTCGTGCCTGAATGGCTATGGGCAATGCGCCTTTAATGGGGCGAACCTCACCATCAAGGCTCAGTTCGCCCATGATAACATAATGCTGCAATGCTTCCCACTTTTCCAGTTGTTCTGAAGCGCCGATAACGCCCATTGCAATCGGCAGATCAAATGCAGATCCGGTTTTTTTTATATCAGCAGGGGCAAGGTTTACCACAATTTTGGTACGGGGCATGTGGTAACCGTTGGCCTTAACTGCGCTTTCCACACGTTCCATACTTTCCTTCACGGCATTATCCGGCAGGCCGACGATGTAGTAATATTTTCCCGTTGCTGTCCAGCTTACTTCTACCGTAATACTGATTGCTTCCACGCCGTACACCGCACTGCCAAAGGTTTTGACTAACATGGTATGAAAATAGAGAATAATTTGATAGTGGAGGAAGGTTACCGCAAAGACGCAGAGGCCACAGTAATGTACAATTACAGAAAAGTTGGTTTGCGACCCCAAAGCCCCGGTTGACATTCAAAGGATGAGCAAAGATGCAAAAGCTGACTGCTGTTTGAGGCATGCTGCCTCAAACTTTGTATTTTGTTGCCTTTGGCAACGTTTAAATATTTTACTATGAGCTACGAATTTACCGGAGGGTATAAAATACGAAACCAGGCTGCTACACATTTTCTCACCTTCCAGATAGTGGGATGGATAGATATTTTCAGCAGGCAGCGTTACAGGGATATTATTATTGACAGTTTTAAGTTTTGCAGGGATAATAAAAAACTGCAGCATGGCGCTTTTGTTATTATGTCTAACCATATTCATGTTATCTGGACTGCCGGAAATAATAACCTCAGTGATGTGGTACGGGATTTTAAAACTTTTACCAGCAAGGCTATTACAGCAGCTATTAAAGATGAGCCTGAAAGCAGGAGAGAGTGGTTATTGTATATGTTTAATTTCTATGCCAACCGCACCAATTCAAATGAATATTTTAAAGTGTGGACAAATGATAACCACCCGGAAGAAATATACAGTGAAAAATTTATGAACATCAAACTGAACTACATTCATGACAACCCGGTCCGGGCAGGGTTGGTGATTGACCCTGTTCACTATTTGTATTCAAGCGCTGCAAATTATGCCGG
>JANRKT010000394.1:0-3685 GCA_033763355.1 Chitinophagaceae bacterium
AAATGGCTTAAAAAAGTGTTTTACACTACCCATACACGCCATAAAAAGCCAGGCAATGCCAAAAAACCTATCGGTATATAAAACATATAGCCCTCAAACCAGGGCTATATGTTTTATGAGCGAGCCTTTTTAGTCAGCCCCTATTGAGAAATCGCTGCGGCTGATACAGTTTTGCGATAATCAATTTGGTTGAGATCGTTGCCTGTTCTTTCTATCCGTGTTTATTCGCGGCTTAATTTTTTTCTGTGTTAATCTGTGTATTCTGTGGCCAACCTTACGCATTATGCTGTGGCAATACATACCTTTTCCGTGAAGCCACATATCACACCAACAACACGAAACTGTATTCATCAGTGCAATTCGTGCCATTCTTGGCTAAATCCTTCTGTGCTAATCTGTACAATCTGTGGCCAATCTCATGTATCATTCTGTGGCCACCCCACCCTTCAAATCGTTTTTTCCCTATTTTCGCCGAAACTAATTTTTATGAACCTGCACGAATACCAGGCCAAGGAATTACTGAAGAAATACAATGTGCCAGTACAGGAAGGCCTTCCTGTTGACACACCCGAAAAAGCCGAAGAAGCATACAAACAACTGAAAGTGCAAACGGGCAACAATTTTGCCGTTGTTAAAGCGCAGATACATGCCGGCGGACGCGGTAAAGGAAAAATAAAAGGCAGCGAACAACGCGGTGTGGCAGTAGGTAAAAGTGCAGATGATATTAAACAGATTGCACAGAATATCCTGGGCGGTACATTAATTACTATTCAAACGGGGCCCGCAGGCAAAGTGGTAAATAAAGTGCTGGTGGCGCAGGATGTGTATTACCCCGGCCCCAACCCGGTTAAGGAATTTTATCTTTCTATTTTGCTTGACAGGGCCAAAGGGCAGAACGTAATCATGTACAGCACCGAAGGAGGAATGAACATTGAAGATGTGGCCCATGATACACCTGAAAAAATATTCCGTGAATGGGTGCACCCTTCCGGCGGGCTGCAAGCTTTCCAGGCAAGAAAGATTGCATTTAATTTAGGTTTGACCGGTGAAGCATTCAAGAGCTGTGTAAAGTTTGTAACCAGTTTATACAATGCATATGTTGGCCTTGACTGCAGCATGCTGGAGATTAACCCGCTCTTTAAAACCAGCGATGAAAAAATAATTGCAGTGGATTGCAAAATGAATATTGACGACAATGCCCTGATGCGCCACTCAGACCTGGAAGCTTTACGTGACATCAGCGAAGAAGACCCTACTGAAGTAGAAGCTGCACAATACAACCTGAACTTTATAAAACTGGACGGCAACGTAGGTTGCATGGTAAATGGCGCAGGGCTTGCCATGGCCACCATGGACATGATTAAACTAAGCGGTGGCGAACCCGCCAACTTTTTAGATGTGGGCGGAAGCGCCAATGCCAAAACCGTTGAAGCCGGTTTCCGTATTATTTTAAAAGACCCGAATGTAAAAGCCATACTCATCAACATATTTGGCGGTATTGTACGCTGCGACCGCGTAGCGCAGGGCGTTATTGACGCTTACAAAACCATGGGCAACATTAAAGTGCCCATTATTGTGCGCCTGCAGGGCACCAATGCCGAAGAAGCCAAAAAACTCATTGACGAAAGCGGCCTGAAAGTGCAAAGCGCCATATTACTGAGCGAAGCGGCGGGGCTGGTGAAGAAGGCCGTGGCGTAAGGGTTATGTTTTTACCTGGTTAAAGGGTTATACTTAAGCGTTGAAACGAATGATCCCATCTTGCAGGAGATGGGATTTTTGTTTGCACTGCGGATACGGCACCACCTCAAACAAGGCACATCAGAACTGAAGAAGCTTAAGGGCAGTTGTATGATGAACTGTTTTTTGATCACTTGTTTTTTAGCAGGCGGTAACTGATGCTATTTACATTAAAACTCCCCGCTCTAAAGTCATAGCGACGAAGGGCCGAAGAACTCCTTCGGAGAACCATCTGTCTGGCGCTATCGCTATTCCAGGCAGACCACTCTTTAAATGGGATGACATGACACAATACGCCTATCCCGGCTAATGAATAGCTACCAGCATTTTGTTGAAAACTTCAGCAACAAATCTTTCCGCTGCATGCCGGCAGTTTCTAAATTTGACAAAATCTGTCAAAACATTTAATTTCAAAGTCTATCAACAGGAGTATGATGAGGAGTTTTGGCGACACGATACGGAAATTAAGAGAAGAAAATGAACTGCCTTTGAGGACAGTTGCCGCTTTTCTTGACATTGATCAGGCTATTCTCAGCAAGATTGAACGGGGGCAACGCAACCCGACACGGGAACAAGTGGTAAAACTTGCTGAATATTTTAAAGTAAAGGAAAACGACTTACTGGTAGCATGGCTTAGTGATAAGCTGGTTTATGAAGTGGAGGATGAAGAGATTGCTTTAACGGCTTTGCAACTGGCAGAAGAAAAAGTTGCATACAATGCTTTTAAAAAAACCGACAGAAAAGATATTTTAAACCAATTAAAAAACGGGATAAAAAAATTCCCCCTGATAGAAAAGGCTTGGATATACGGTTCTTTCGCCAGGGAAGATGACGGTCCCAAAAGTGATGTGGATGTAGCCTTGCAAACCCATCCTGCATTTACTTATTTTGATTTGGCAGAAGTGCAGCATCAGCTGGAAAAAAGGATAAACAGAAAAGTAGATGTTGGCTTTATTGACTCTTTTAAACCTTACATATTTGAGCATATAAAACCCGATTTAAAACTCATTTATGAAAGATAGGCATATTGAAAGCCGGCAGCGCTTATTGCATATTGAACAGGCCATTGCGGATATTGAAAGGTTTACAAAAAATGAAACACTGGAAAGTTTTTGCAAAAACGACATCCTGCATGATGCAGTAATGATGCAGTTTATTATTATCGGGGAAGCCATTATACACGTCGAAAACGAAAAATTAGACAAATACGATTATCCCTGGTACAAAGTAAAATCGTTCAGGAACATGATTGCACATGAATATTTTAATATTAAGCTGCCGGCGGTGTGGCAGATAATTGAAAACGATTTGCAGCAATTGAAACAAACAGTTCAGGTAATACTTACAAAAGAATTTTAAGATGCCCATACTTCTTCTTCCACGCTGAGTCAACGCTTTAGCCCTGTGTAGCTAAGGGATTCGGCGGTTCGATTAGTTAAACACAAAGCGTAAAAAAATATAAAGTTTTTTCACAAATTGCCGTTTGCGGCCTTTAGAATGTCCAGCTCTTTACCCCTGCCGGGCATTATACCTTATAGCCCTTGAAAAACACAGCTACCCCTTGCACCGGTAACACATTTTAAATACCTTCACCCTGCACAGCGGCAACGCCCGTTCCGTTAAGCTTAATTTCAAAACCCTTTTTTGCAAAATCTTAAGTACAACTAATTTCACAGCATGACCGTTTGGGACGATTTGATGCAAAACTTTAGAAAGGACGGCAAAAGAGAATTGCATAAAGGCATGATTATCTCTTCAATCATTGTAGTTTCAGGATTGATTATTTTTTTTTTTTTACAATAACAGGCGTTTAGAAGAAATTGCCGCTGATCGAAAAGCAAATCTTAAGTATGCAATCGGGGTGACTGGAAAGGCGCATCACAACATTAAAAGCTCTCAACCCACTGTTGAATATTCTTATAAAGTAAATGGTGTTAAATATTCGGGA
>JANRKT010000395.1:0-2381 GCA_033763355.1 Chitinophagaceae bacterium
GTTTATGCGCCATCCTCGGCGGCAGCGAAAGCATACGTGATTTCATCGCCTTCCCTAAAAACAATGCCGGCAGGGATGTAATGCTGGATGCGCCTTCAACAATTGATGAAAAACAGCTGGTGGAATTGCAGATAAAAACGGATGTGAAATAAACTTCCTCATACGTAGCTTCAAAAAAATGCAGTCATTGCCGGCTGCATTTTTTATTTTAGGGAAACATTTTTTATGTCTCAGAATTTTCATGCATTGTGGGTACACCTGATATGGAGCACAAAGAACAGGGAACCTTTGATTACAAAAGAAATCAAATGGCCTTTATACGAAATCATAAGGGAGGTTTGTAAACAGAAGGGGTATTACCTTGACCACATCAATGGCATAGAAGATCATGTTCACTTGCTGATGGAAATAAAACCCAAATTTGCAATAAGTGATGTTGTTAAAGACATTAAAGGCTTAAGCTGGGATTGGGCAAGAAAGCAGCAACTCCTTGAAGAATATTTCAGCTGGCAGGATGGTTTTGCAGCAATATCTGTCAGCCCTTCGCAATTGCATAAAGTAAGACAGTATATCCGCAATCAGGAAGTCCATCATAAGAGAATAAGCTTTGAAGATGAAATAAAGAGCTTTGAGAAAATACTGGATGGGTTGTTTTAGGCGGAAAACCCATAAGGGCTTTTACGGCAACAATTAACCTGCAACAACTTTATCCTTAGATGGGTTTAAAACCCATCGCTACATAGAAGAAACTTTTAATTCATTGCAACCACAAAAACCATTGCGGACCTCAATCTAAACTTAACCAGTCAGAATTTATTTGACCATGCACCAAAAGCAGGGCATCCAAACGGGGTTACCAAAACAAATATTGAACACGCAACAACTTCTCATTAGCGATGGGTTTCATACCCATCGCTGCATAAACTGCATAAACACAATCTTTCTAATCCTCATCCACCTCTAAATCCATCATACCCTCATCTAAAATTCACATCAAACAGCAAGCCTGCAGCAGCCTATCCTTAGCGATGGGTTTAAAACCCATCGCTACATAGGCGAACCTTTATTATCTTAGATGGTTGCAAAATTCAACTGGTCTTAATAAAACTGATTATATGATCCCGGATTACCAAAGTATTATGCTACCACTTTTGAAATTTGCCGGAGATGAAAAAGAACATTCTATGGCGGAAGCTATTGAAAATCTTGCCGGATATTTCAAACTTTCAGGACATGAACTTAATGAATGGCTACCAAGCAAAAAACAAAAGATTTTCCAGAACAGAGTTAATTGGGCAAAAGCATACCTTAAAATGGCTGGGCTAGTTGAAAATACAAAACGTTCGCATTTTAAAATTACCCAAAGGGGGTTAGAAACATTAAAAGAAAACCCGGACATAATTAATCATAAATATCTTAGAAAATTTCCTGATTTTAATGACCTGAGAGAAAGTTGGAAAAAAACAAGCGTTTCAAAAGATGCCAATCACGAACAAACTTCCGAAATAACAGATAGTAACACTCCTGAAGAGATTTTAGATACCGCCTATCAAAAAATCCGCACATCACTTGAATTAGAAGTCCTCTCCAAACTCAAGTCAATTCATCCCTCCTTCTTTGAAAGAATAGTTGTTGAACTTCTAGTAAAAATGGGTTACGGAGGTTCCATACAAGATGCGGGCAAGGCTATTGGTAAAACCGGAGATGAAGGAATAGATGGCATTATAAAAGAAGATAAGCTGGGGCTGGATGTAATTTATGTTCAGGCCAAACGGTGGGATGGTAATGTTGGCCGGCCGGAATTACACAAGTTTGTAGGCGCCCTTGCAGGCCAGGGGGCCAAAAAAGGGATATTCATAACAACCTCTTTCTTTACAAAAGATGCAAGGGATTATGTCCCGAAAAATGAAACAAAAATTGTTCTGATTGATGGCGATGAGCTGGCTTCATTAATGATTGATTATAACCTTGGCGTCTCCGTTCAGTCAACCTATGAAATAAAAAAGATTGACCAGGACTATTTTGAGGAAGAATAATATTTTTTGTTTTGTTTTCATTTCCGATTTCTTAGTATATTGAGCCAACGATAAGTTGCTTGCCGCCCTTTGCGGACGCAGCTTTTTTTATTTATACCTAACCTGCCGCTTATGAACAGTGAGACCCTGTTTAAAAATTACCAGTGCCCGCCCCTGATATGGGACGAGATGTGCGACAAAGGAAATATCCGCGACCAGTACCTGCAGATGTACCAGTCGCTGAAAAAGGTTACAGTGGATAACCTTGCCGAAAAAGAAAAGCTGGCAGGCGAACTGTTCATGAACCAGGGTATTACTTTTACCGTTTACAGCGACAATGCGGGTATTGAACGCATCTTTCCTTTT
>JANRKT010000396.1:0-2226 GCA_033763355.1 Chitinophagaceae bacterium
TTTCTCAGGCCCGCTGCAATTTTTTCCTTCTATTTTACCGGTAACATACCCGTTCTTTATTTCAAGTATGGTAGCAATACATTCCGCACCGCTGGCTTTACACCATTCTTCTACCCAGTTGGCTGGTGATGCGGAAACAACAACAACCTTGTTCCCCTTTTCAATGTGTTCCCTAATTGCTTTACCTGCATCATTTCTTATTATGGGCGGTATCCCGTTTTCTGCAAAAGCAATGCAATGTTCCCTGAATTGATCAGATGGAGTATTTCCAAAGAAAAATTTAAGCACCTTTTCTTTTGCAGTTTGCGGGGAGACCAGTTTTAGTTTTAAACCAAGCAGCCAGGGGGACAGGTAAAGCATACCGCTGAAAAAAGTAAAGTTGCTTTTATGGAACCTGATGATTTCAAGCAGGCTGTCTTTTGTGGTAATGGTGCCGTCAAAATCAAAAAAGGCTATGGCCCTGCTCATAGTTTTTTCTTTTTAAACATAAATTCGGGAATAAGCCTGATGATGAGCATGATCCAGCGCCAGTACCATTTCACGTAAATGATATTTTTCTTTTTTACCACAGCGTTATAAACGGCTTTGCCAACATCTTCAGGCTGCGCTGTAAGCAATGCGGGGAGATTGAGGTGTGCTGTCATTTTGGTATAAACAAATCCGGGTATTACGGTAACCACATGTACGTTTTCGTGAAACAACCTGTTGCGCAAACCTGACAGATATGCCGTAAATCCGGCTTTGGCGCTGCCATAAATATAGTTGCTTTGCCTGCCCCTTTCGCCTGCAACGGAACTTATACCTGCAATGGTTCCCTGTTTTTTTTGCATCAGATCAGCAGCAATAATATTGAGTATGGACACAGCCCCTGTATAATTTGTATTGATGGTTTGCAGCATTTCTACCTGGTCATGAATTGCTTTTTCATTGTCTTTCATATAGCCGAATACACAAATGGCAACATCTGGTTTAGGGCTGAGGGAATTGTAAAAAGACTGGTGTGTATGAAATTGCCCTGCATCAAAATGGTGCACTGATGAAGTTGTTTGATAACGGATGGCAATATCACTTTGCAATGGCTGCAGTTTATCAGTTTGCCTTGCAGCAAGCTGCACATGGTATTTTGCCTTTGCAAACTCCCTTGCAATAGCTTCTGCCATATCTGATGTGGCGCCGAGTATAAGAACGGTTGGCATGTTGTATCAGGAACGGGTAATCAATAAACGGTCAGATAAAAGCGAGTGAACCTTATAACCAGGATTGTATTTTTTGATGATCTCTTCAAACTTTTCAGCATTCATGTACCCTTTTTTAAATGTTTCAGCTTTCATCCGGGCATCTTTGGAAAGATAAATCCTTCCGCCGTAATCCAAAACTATTTTGTCCAGCTCATCAAGAAATTCAAATAACCCTTTTCTTACAGGAAAGTCAAGCGCTAAAGTATAGCCTTCCATAGGAAATGAAATGAGGCTGTCCTGCTTTCCGAAAATTTTTAATACTGCAAGAAAAGAGGTAATACCTTTTTTGCTGATGCGGTCTAAAATACTGATCAAACCCTGTTTACTTTCCATTGGTAAAACAAACTGGTATTGAACAAACCCTTTTTTTCCGTAACCCCTGTTCCAGTGCAGGATGGCATCCAGCGGATAAAAGAAAGGATCGTAAGGAATAATGTTATTCACTTCTTTGGCTTTCTTTTTATGATAGTACAGGTTATTAAAAGCGCTTACCGTAAATGTGTTTAAAGTAAAAGAGGGAAGATAGAACGGGAAAGCTGTTTTTTTCTTTGTACTGGTACGGAATGGCTTTAACTGCTGCTCCGCCGTAAGTTCACCGGGTAATGCATGTTCCCCCAGCATTAAAATACTTCTTCCTGCATCAGCGCCTTTTTGAAGACAATCAATCCAGGCTACAGAATAGGTATAATTTTTATATTGTTCAAAAAGGGCAATTATTTCTTCAAGGTTTGCCGCTTTAATTTGTTTTTGCCTGATGTATGCGGTTTGTATTTTCTTTAGCCTGAATTTTACCCTTGTAATGATACCTGTTAATCCCATTCCTCCGCATGTAGCCCAAAACAAATCGGGGTGCTGTAAAGGGGAGCAGCACATTATGCTTCCGTCAGCAAGCATTACATCCATTTCAATAATGTGATTGGAGAATGAACCATCAACGTGGTGGTTCTTCCCGTGAACGTCACTTGCTGCTGCACCGCCAACTGTAATG
>JANRKT010000397.1:0-3751 GCA_033763355.1 Chitinophagaceae bacterium
CACCTTGTTCATCTCCCTTTTATAGAAAGCTTCCGCAGCGATGATACAGGTAAACTGGTATTAAAAATGAAGAACCTTAAAACCGATGACATTATTGTAAGCAAAGAAAAGGCTGCTGAATTCAGAAAGTGGTTTGAATAACCGATGGGTAACCGGCTTTTTGGGCGGGCAATTTGTTTTAAGTTCATTGCTGTTAATGCATCCAAACTTTAATTATCTTGCCCGTTCAATTTCTATGGACTGGCTCAAATCCCTCCAAAGCTTTCTTCCGCCTGAAAGAATAAAAACAAAACGGGTAGATGTGGTTGCTTATGCTGCTGATGCCGGTTTTTATTATCTCATACCTAAAGCTGTTGTGCAACCGGTAAGTGAAGAAGAAATAAAAAAATTGTTTGCTGTATCGCAGCAGTTCAATGTCCCCCTTGTTTTTCGTGCAGGAGGCACCAGTTTATCAGGCCAGAGCATTACGGATGGTATATTGGTTGACATCGGCAAACACTGGCGGAAAGCCGAACCGCTGGATAATGCGAAACTTGTTCGTGTTCAACCGGGCATAACCGGCGGCATGGTGAATGTTTACCTGAAGAAGTACGGGAAAAAAATCGGCCCTGACCCTTCATCTATCAATGCCGCAATGATGGGCGGCATTTTATCCAATAACTCATCAGGTATGTGTTGTGGCGTAGTGTACAACTCTTACCACACTTTAAAAGCAATTCGTTTTGTATTGCCTGATCAAAGCGGTTATGATACGGCAGTTGCCTCAGATTATGACCGGTTTCTCCTTGAGCAGAAATTACTCTGCAGTAGGTTAACCGAACTGCGGACTAAAATTTTCGCCAACGAAGCATTACTTGAAAAGATCCGGAGAAAGTATAAAATTAAAAATACAGTCGGGTACGGATTGAATGCTTTTGTTGATTATGAGCATCCGCTTGATATTTTATCGCACCTGCTCATTGGCGCTGAAGGAACTTTGGGTTTTATTGCAGAAGCTGTAATGCAAACTTTACCCGATCTGCCCTGCAAAGCAGCTTCTATGCTTTATTTCCGTAACATCTATGAAGCCTGTTCTGCCATTGTTCCTTTGAGAGAGAGCGGCGCTGAAGCATTGGAATTAATGGACCGGGCTTCACTGCGTTCCGTAGAAAATATAAAGGGCCTGCCTGATTTTTTTAAAACATTGCCTGAAGAATGTGCGGCTTTGCTTTGCGAATACCAGACGGAAACAAAGGAAGAACTGCAACAGAAATTAGCAAAATCACAGCAGCTCCTGCAACAGCTTTCATTGCTGCACCCCGCAGATTTCACTACTGATGATGACATAAGAAATTTTTACTGGAAGATCAGGAAAGGAATGATACCGAGCATCGGAGCGGTAAGGCAAAAGGGAACAACCGTTATGCTGGAGGATATCGCTTTTCCTGTTGAACATCTTGCAGATGCTGTAATTGATATGCAGCAGTTGTTTAAAACGCATCATTATGATGATGCTATTATTTTCGGCCATGCTAAGGATGGAAACCTGCATTTTGTAATTACACAGTTGCTGGATGATGATAAAGAAGTGCAGCGCTATGATGCATTCATTAAAGCGCTGGTTGAAATGGTAGTGAAAAAATATGACGGAGCTTTAAAAGCGGAACATGGCACGGGTCGCAATATGGCGCCGTTTGTAGAAGCAGAGTGGGGCGGAGACGCTTATGCTATTATGAAAGAAATTAAACAGGTGATTGACCCGAAAAACCTTCTCAACCCCGGCGTGATTATCAATGAAGATAAAGATGCACATATACACAACCTGAAAACTATGCCGCAGGTTGAAGAGGAAGTTGATAAATGCATTGAATGTGGTTTTTGTGAAAGCCATTGCCCCAGCCGTGATATAACACTTACGCCCCGGCAAAGGATACAGGTGCGTCGCCAGTTGAAGCGTTATGAAAAAGAGAGGTCATTAGTTGCATACTATGAATTGCTCGCCGAATACCAGTATTCAGGTTTGGATACCTGTGCAACAGATGGCCTGTGCCAGTCGGAATGCCCGGTGCAGATCAATACGGGGGAATTGGTAAAAAGATTAAGAAGGGAGCAACACGGGTCATTCAGCAACAAAATGGCTTTATTTATTGCTAAGCGTTTTGCTGTGGCTGAGGGGGCAGTAAAAGGTATGATCCGGGCAGGTAAATTCATGAATGTTGTGTTTGGAAGAAGTTTCATGTTTCGTTTAACAACATTGATAAGAAGAATGATTCCGTCAATGCCTTTATGGTGGAACGAAATACCTGCTCCGCCGCGAAAGATCAGCAATGTGTCATCTCAGCCGCAGGCTGTTTATTTCAGTTCCTGCATCCACCGCATGATGGGCAATGGCAAAGAAAAAAGCAGCATACAACAGACTTTCCTGAATGTGTGTAAAAAAGCAGGGATAGAAATGTTGCTGCCTGATGATATTAAAGGATATTGCTGCGGCCAGCCATTCAGCAGCAAAGGATATTTGAAGGCCGGAAATTATATCGAGGAGAAAACCATTGATGCATTGCTGAACTGGTCGCAGAATGGGAAATTGCCTGTTATATGTGATTTTACTTCCTGCACCCATACTTTTCTGCATAATCAAACCCACTTGCGGCCGGAATATCAAAAAAAGTTTAAGCAACTGAAATTAATGGACAGCATTGTGTTTTTACAGGAACATGTAATGCCGGGCCTTACTGTCAGTAAAAAGAAGAACAACATTGTTCTGCATCCTTCCTGCGCAGCAGTTAAATTAAACCTGGTGAATAAAATGAATGAAGTGGCAAAAGCATGCGCTGCCGTGGTGAATACCCCAAAATACAGCGGCTGTTGCGGCATGGCCGGTGACAGGGGGTTCTTGTTCCCTGAATTAACGCAAAGCGCTACTGCACCTGAACTTGCTGAAGCCCTGTCAATAAATGCGGATGGGTATTATTCCACTGCAAAAACATGCGAAATGGCATTGACGCACACAGGGGGTAAAAATTATGAACACCTTATTTATTTGCTGGATGAAGTGAGCGAAGAACAGAGAGCTGATTTTTCAAAACCTGAGTAAATCCGTATCAACAGGTGTATAGCCCAGGCGCCGGCTCATGGAAAGTATCTGTCCCTTGTGATGGAATTCATGTGTGGTTACATGAGTGAAGAGCGCTAAAGCTGTGGCTGTGAAGGCAGCATTCTTTTCTTTGATAAATCTTGTTACCGGCAGATTGATATCAGCCGCAAACTTTTGTAAGAACTGATCTGTTGTTTCATTTACCTGCTCAAACATATTGCCCACATCATTTACAGTGGAGATGGTATCGGGATTGAAATAAATTACAGCTTTATCCTGTGCAAACTTCAGCAGCCAGCCCTGGTAAGTTATGGCAATGTGCACCAGCAGGTTCCTGATGCTTCCATGCCCGAAACTTTCTAAGGTTGTTGTGAAATGCAGGGGGTCAATACTTTCACAGTAATTCAGTAAAACCTGTCTTGAATCTTTGAGCAGTTTATATTGTGTGCGGAGGATATCCATCTGCAGTGAAGGAACTATTGGCTTTGGTGTATTTTTGAATTTTGCTTTTTAACTTTTATTGGTTCTTGTATCATGTCATTAGTGTCCTGTTTAGAATAAATTAAGTTCTTTGAAGTTCTTGACTGTATTGATTTTGAAGCAATTTTCCATCGGTGACGATTTGAACGAAACTTCACTACAATGGCCTTATTTAGGCCATGAATCAGGGAAAATATG
>JANRKT010000398.1:0-24349 GCA_033763355.1 Chitinophagaceae bacterium
TGCGCTTCGCCGCCTGAAAGTGTATCGCTTGACTGGCCGAGCTTTACATACCCGAGGCCTACATCACTAAGCGGCTGAATGGCTTTGAAAATGTTTTTTTCTTCATGGAAAAATTCAATGGCTTCATCAACACTCATCTCCAGCACATCATAAATACTCTTGTCTTTGTATTTTACTTCAAGCACTTCTTCTTTAAATCTTTTTCCGGCGCATACCTCACAGGTTAAATGCACATCCGCAAGAAACTGCATTTCTACCACCTGTTCGCCTTCGCCCTTGCAGGTATCGCATCTTCCGCCATCCACATTAAAAGAAAAATGTTTTGGTAAAAACCCACGCATCTTGCTTAACGGCTGACGGGCATACAAATCCCTTATCTCATCATAAGCTTTGATGTAAGTAACTGGGTTGCTTCTTGAAGATTTACCAATCGGGTTCTGGTCAACCAGTTCAACCTGCGATATGGCCTCAATATCTCCTTTTATTGCCTTGTACAAACCTTCTTTATCTGCAAATTCGCCTTTTAGTTTTCTCAGTGCCGGATAAAGTATCTGTTTTACCAATGTGGTTTTGCCGCTTCCGCTTACACCGCTTACCACACACAGTACATTCAGCGGAAATCCGGCTGTTATGTTTTTAAGGTTGTGCTGCCTTGCACCTTCAATAACAATTGACCTGTTCCATTTTCTTACTTTAACCGGCGGTTCAATTTTAAGCTCTCCTTTTAAATACCTGCCGGTAAGGCTTTCGTTATTAGCAATAATCGCCCCATAATCACCCTCAGCTACTACTTCTCCGCCAAGATGGCTCGCCAATGGGCCCATGTCAATAATGTGATCTGCTTCCCTCATCATCATTTCATCATGCTCCACAACAACAACTGTATTACCAAGATTGCGTAGTTCTTTTAAAACACGGATCAGGTTTTGCGTATCCCTTGAATGTAACCCTATTGAAGGTTCATCGAGTATATATAAAGAATTGGTAAGGTTGCTGCCCAAGCTTCTTGTTAATTGTATCCTCTGGCTTTCGCCACCGCTAAGCGAATTGGCAAGCCGGTTTAAGGTTAAATAACCCAGGCCCACATCCAGCAAAGTTTTAAGGCGCTGGTTGATTTCAATAAGGATTCGTTTGGCCACCTGCTGCTGGTAATCTGAAAGATTCAGTTCATCAAACCATTTTTTCAGGTCTTTTACCTGCATTTCGCATAGCTCACCAATATGCTTTCCGCAGATTAAGACATACAATGCTTCTTTCCTGAGGCGGTAACCTTTGCAATCTGTACATGTTGTCCTGCCGCGGTAGCGTGAAAGCAAAACCCTGTACTGCACTTTGTATAAATTCTGTTCTACTTCTTTAAAAAAATCATTAATGCCGTGCGCATCTTTATTTCCCTCCCACAATGTTTTGTATTGCTGTGCAGAAAGATCGGCTATTGGTTTATGAACAGGAAAATCGAATTTTTTTGCCGCCTTTACAAACTGCTCCCTCCACCATCCTAACTTTTCCCCTTTCCATGGGGCTACAGCGCCTTCATAAACGCTTAATCTTTTATCGGGTATTACAAGGTCGGGGTCAATACCCAGTATTTGAGAAAAGCCTTCGCAGGTGGGGCAGGCACCATAAGGGTTATTGAATGAAAACAGATTGGGAACCGGTTCTTCAAATTTTACCCCGTCCAGTTCAAACCGGTTGGAGAAATGCAGCATTCTTGTTTTGCCTTTAGAACCTTCGGCGGGGTTTACTTCAAGATAAACATCCCCCTCACCTTCGTAAAAAGCAGTTCCTGCTGAATCCGCTATGCGGTGTTTATCATCCTCATCAAAAGTTTTTACGACAAGGCGGTCAATCAATACATAAATATCTTTTGTGGGTTTCCATGATTTTTTTTCAAGCAATTCCTCTATTCGCAGCAACTCTTTTGTTTCAATATCATACAACCTTGAAAACCCTTTTTGCATGAGGATGTTCAGTTCTTCTTTAATTTCTCTTTTTACATGAAAACGGAATGCTGTAAGGGTATAAACCCTGTCATCTTTATTTAAATTAACTATTGCTTCCACCACATCAGTTACATCATCTTTTTTAACTTCCCTTCCTGAAACTGGTGAAATGGTTTTTCCCGCCCTTGCATAAAACAAACGGAGATAATCATAAATCTCCGTCATACTGCCAACGGTGGAGCGGGGTGTACGGGTAATTACTTTTTGTTCTATTGCAATAGCGGGGCAAAGGCCTTTTATATAATCCACGTCAGGCTTGTTCATCCGCATGAGGAACTGCCTTGCATAGGCGCTCAGGCTTTCTGCATAACGCCGCTGGCCCTCAGCATAAAGTGTATCAATGGTAAGTGAAGATTTTCCTGAACCGGAAACGCCCGTTACCACCACCAGCTTATTGCGGGGTATGGCAACAGTAATATTTTTAAGGTTGTGAACCCTTGCCCCTTTAATAAGTATATGATCTGAAACAGTACTTAAAGGTTTGGTATCTATGGGGTTTTTTGCTGCTGTCTTCATAACAGGGACTGCAAAAGTAATTGTTAAACTTCAGTTGGGGTATATGTAAGTATCAACATATATATTAATTTTAAAATAGCACTAATTATCTGTGTATCTGGGTATTCAGGGATATTTTTTTAAGAAATATTTGGCAGTTAAAAAAAAACCAGTATTTTAGTTGTCCCAATATCCAGTAAAAGACTGTATAACCTATTCGCCTATCGTATAGACTTCTACACTTTTGCATGGCTATTGGGATGTTACCAAATATCCCACAAAACCAATTAAAACCGTAGAAGTATGAAGTCCCTAACCAATCTCTCCGACCAACAGCTTATCCATTTATTCCTGGAAAGCGATTCAGATGCTCTCGAAACCCTGATCACCCGTCACAAAGACAAGATTTACACTTCCATTTTTTTACTGGTTAAAGACAAATATCTTGCAGAAGATATTTTCCAGGATGTGTTTATCCGTGTTATTGACACCATCCGCAGCGGCCGTTATACAGAAGAAGGAAAGTTCCTTCCCTGGGCCATGCGCATTGCACATAACCTTTGTGTGGACCACTTCAGAAAAGTAAAAAGAACCCCAACCATTAAGAACAGCGAAGACCGTGACATTTTTGAAGTACTCAATTTTTCCGAAGATGGCATTGACCGCAAAATGATGCAGCGGCAGAGCCATGACAGGGTAAGGCAAATGCTGGATATGTTACCGCCCGACCAGAGGGAAGTGATCATCCTAAGACATTATGCAGAAATGAGTTTTAAAGAAATTGCATCTATGACGAACTGCAGCATCAATACGGCACTGGGCCGGATGCGTTATGGTTTGATTAACCTGCGCAAAATGATGATGGAAAAGCAGATTGCGTTATAAAAACATTATAGTTTGCAAAACCAAAACAACGTCCTGATTTTTCAGGACGTTTTTATTTTATGCTGTTAAACGCATCAAGGCCGCATTGAAGCCATTGGGCAAATTCAGCAGCATCGGGTGTATAACCAACAGGAGGTGTGAGCAATTTTTCGTCCGGAGATATAAGATTATACCATGGCTGTGAAGAAGCATTGAAGTTTTCGGTTTGAAAAGTTGACCATTTATCTCCAACTGTTATAATTTTCTTTTCGAGGCTGTCTTTTGTGTGATAAATAAATTGCCGGCTGATGGGCAGCTTTTTTTTATCATCCACATACAGTGACACAAGGATATATTTCTCCATCAATTCCCTGACTTTTTTGTCCGGCCATACATTCTCCTCCATCTTACGGCAGTTTACACATGCCCACCCAGTGAAATCAATAAGAAGCGGTTTGTTTTTTTCTTTGGCCAGTTTCAGCGCTTCTTCATAATCTTTTATAGGCTCATCGCAGTTAACAGGATTTTTATAAATACTGTAGCAATGTGGCGGAGGGAAACCGCTCACCAGGCTGAGGTTGGCCATTTTGGTATTGGTAACCCCCGGCATTAAGTAAACAGTAAAAGCAAGTACAGCAAATGCAAAAATTCTTCTTCCCAAACTTATTTTCTGTCCTGCATCATCATGCGGAAACTTTATCCACCCCATCAGATAAGCAAATAAACCTAAACCTGTAATTACCCATGCGCCAAAGAATGTTTCCCTTTTTAAAATCCCCCAGTGTGAAACAAGATCAGCATTGGATAAAAATTTGATAGCGAGAGCTACTTCAATAAATCCCAGCACAACTTTTACAGTGTTTAACCAGCCGCCGCTACGTGGAAGCGATTGCAGCCATTGCGGAAACATGGCAAATAATGCAAAAGGCAAACCCAATGCAAGACCAAAACCGGTAAGGCCAATAGTGAGGGGCCATGCCCCTTCAGAAGCAGTGCCTACTAATAATGTGCCTAAAATGGGGCCTGTACAGGAAAAGGAAACGATGGCTAATGTAAGCGCCATAAAAAAGATGCCGAACATACTTGTTCCCTGCCTGGTATTGGCCCGGTTGGCAAGGCCGCTGGGCAGCGTAATTTCAAAATAACCAAAAAAGGAAATGGCAAATACAATAAAGATGATAAAGAAAATAATGTTAAGGTAAATATTGGTTGAGATGTCGTTATAAATGGTGGGGCTTACTTTACCTATGGCATGAAATGGGATGCTGAAAGAAGCATAGATAAGCAGGATGAACAGGCCATACATTACTGCATTACTGATACCTTTGGATTTATCGCCTGCTTTTTTTGTGAAAAATGAAACAGTGAGCGGAACCATCGGGAACACACAAGGCGTTATCAAAGCAACCAGCCCGCCAAGAAAACCCAGTAAAAATATGGTCAATAAACTTTTTTTCTCCTGCCGGCCACTTACGCCACAGTTGTTTACAGGGTTGCTGATGTCAATGGTTTCAATCTTTATGCGGTTGCTTATTGTTTCCCCGCCCTCAAGAGCTACCTGGAAATTAAAATCTTCAAGCGGATAAAATTCATCTCCTTTTCCATACGTGTATTTAAAAGTTCCGATGAGCGCAGCAGGAACAGTCCCGTTAATTTTGATGTACGCCGTAAATTCAACAGGGGCGGCATCATATA
The DNA here is from genome assembly GCA_033763355.1 of Chitinophagaceae bacterium. Lineage (GTDB taxonomy): Bacteria > Bacteroidota > Bacteroidia > Chitinophagales > Chitinophagaceae > JANRKT01. The sequence goes on from JANRKT010000398.1 coordinate 5,058, forward strand.
CTTTATACTCCTGGTTATCGAACAATGCGTTCCTGATCTTTTTACTTTCACCTTTATCTTCAAAAGTTCTGCCTGATACAACAGATGAATCTGCAAATAAAACTTCCGTTGTATTAAAATCTGCAATCTTTTGATTGGGGGCATACAATTGCCAGCCATTTGAAACAACAGCGGTAAAATGCAGCTGATATTCTTTCTCCCCTGTTTTAAAGCTTTTTACCTGCCATGAAATTTCAGAAGAATCCTGGCCTGAAGAAGCTAGGCTGAGAAAAAAAGCAGCAAAAAATAATAACCGGGCTTTCACTGTATCCTTATGTTTACATAAAAATAAACGAGTCCGGCATGGAACTCGTTTTATCAAACAAATATTTTCTTTTTTAATCAGCCGCCCAGGGCAACTTTAAATTCCACTTCTGAGGGGGGCAGGCATTTTTCATCATCGCATGCCATAAACTCAACTTTTCCCGCCAGGTTGGTCTTTACCTTTCCTTTTAATTTTACCACCTGTACAAACTCTACTGATTTTTCATAGTAGTTCACATCTCCGCCCCATACTTCTTCACGTTTTTTTATCAGCTTGCCTGATTCTTTTATTTTTCCGTTCAAACTCAGCAGGGGATTACCGTTAAATTTAAACGAGGTAGGTATGGGACCATCTACACCTGCATCCTGTGCATAAATATGGAACCTGCCGTTTATGCTGGCTATCATTTTAATTTCGTATGTGTTATCAGCAATCTTCTTGCTGCTAAAGTTCCATTTTACCTGTTTGGCAGAGCCTGTTTGAGCTGCTGCGCCGGAAGCGATCACCAGCGTTAATATTGCTGTTACTAAAAATCTCATTGCCATTTTTATTTTCTTACAGAAATGTAACGCAAAATTGTGCTATAGTTTCTAAACAATAGCCTAAAATTCTATCCAACTGTCAATCAGCTTACAAAGGCTGCTACTTTATGAAGAAAGAGGGTTTTAAAAACCACACGGCCATCTGTATTACCCAATATTTCGCTGCATGCCCGTTCAGGGTGCGGCATCATTCCAAACACATTTCTTTCCCGGTTACATATCCCCGCAATATTTCTTATGGCCCCATTGGGATTGGCGGCAGCAGTTATATTGCCGTATTCATCACAATAGCGGTAAATAACCTGATTGTTTTTTTCCAGTTCATCAAGGGTTTTATCATTTGCGTAATACCTGCCTTCTCCATGGGCAACGGGCACTTTAAGAGGAACCCCCTCTGCACCTTTGATAAATACATTTTTGCATGCAAACTGCATGTGTGCATTACGGAGCAGTACACCTGGCAGCAACCCCGATTCACATAAAACCTGGAAACCATTACAAACGCCAAACACTTTGCCCCCTTTACCGGCAAACTCTGTTACACTCTGCATCATCGGGCTAAACCTTGCAATAGCGCCACAGCGGAGATAATCACCGTAAGAAAAACCGCCCGGTAAAACGATACAATCACCTGTTGAAAACATACCAAGGTCTTTATCCTTATGCCAGAGTTCAATGACCTCCTGCCCCAGGTCAAACCTGAGTGCATCCATCATATCCTTGTCGCAATTGGAGCCTGGAAAAACAACCACGCCGAATTTCATGAAAGAAAATTTAACAGTGTTTAGAAGCTCAAAATTACAAAAGCATCGCTGATTTCTGGTGAATTAATTTATAACACTACATGCACTTTTCAGGAATGCATAACCACATAATTCAATATCAGTATAAATATTACCATTGCCCAGTGAAGCACATACGGCAGCAGCTTTTTTTGCGGGTAAAAAAAAGTATTGGCATGAAAAGCGGCAAAAGGCACTGCGCTCAGTATCCAGTAAGTAAAGGTTGAAGTGGAATTGATAAAGGGCACCATTAAAGAAGTAAGCAGGTAAAGCAGCAAAAGGCTCCAGCTTTTGCGAACCTGAATAAGCATACGGAGGATATTATTTTGTATGTAATACCCGCTGAGTAGAAAAGGAATAATGAGGAACAGCAAACCGCCCCAAGCCCAGATGGTTTGCTGAAACTGCGGATAGCTGAGCGAAATGCCAGGAAGAAATGTTTTGATATCCCATTTATCAGACAAATAGTAATAAGCAAAGAGGAAATAATAGGGGGTTGTAATGCCCAGCAGCCCCACCAGCCATTCGGTAACATTAAACGGCCGCATAATGAGCAAAGCAAAAATCATAAGTATTACAAAAGCAATGGACGGAAAGTAAAAGAATGAACAAACACCCAGCACAATACCGATATTAAAAAGTATTTTTTTGGCTTTGCTATTATTATATAATACGCTCATCCTTTCCCAAACCCAAACCAGCAGGGTATTTACAATAAGCGTTGAAGAAAGCTGCCACCATTCCGGGAAAAAAGAAGTGACAAGCAGGTACGACATGGCCGGCAGGTAATTGGGCTTCGTCATTAAACGCTGATTGCTGATAAGATTGCTGAGCGTAATAGCCTGTGTAAACACAAGGATATAGGCAATAATGGAATAAATAACAGGGGCGTTGGCGCCAACCCCCTTCAGGTACCAAAGCAATGTATGATAAAGGAACCCGTCTGTAGATTGTGCTATGGGTACAGAGGGATCGCTAAAAGAAGAGTATTTTAAAAGCAACCCGTAAACAAAAAGAATGATGATGTTAAGCGGGTTATGGCTCTTAAATGAATTGACCACGTTGGTTGTTTTTTAGAAATCAAGTTTGGCAAAACAAATATAATTTCTCGTCATACAAGGTATAACCAGTTGCCTTGCCCCCGTTTGTTTACCGAAGCGGGGCATAAACTCATACCCTTTATCAAGGTTGCGCAGGGTAGGATTGCGTTTTATCTGCCCGTCGGGCCCCACACTCTGGTCGTTTAATAAAAGCGACCTTCTTTCCAACTGGTTAAAAAGGAAATGCAGTTCACCTCCGGTATTAAACAACTGGTATGAAAGGGTGACATCAGAATTGTCCTCGTATTGGGTTTTACGGATAAAATTCGTCCATTCTAATTTAGCATCGCTGCTGAAAGAAAACACGGCTACATTCTCGTAATAATGCCGGGTTGAACTGTAGCCGCCCCAACGGTTCCATGGATCCCACCAGCGGTAATAATTAAAACTGCTGTAGGGTGAAAAATACCAGTAATCCATCGGGGTAAAAGAATTATATCCATACAGATAATCCCACCGGTTCCATCCCCCAGACCTTGATGTGGAATAATATAATTCTCCGATGACCAGGAAACCACCGTCTTTTTTGGGAATGATATTGCGGATAAAATAATCATTAAACGCCATCCGCAGAGATGCATTTTCAGCTTTTGCATCGGCTCTTAGCTCATCATTAAAAGCAAAAGTATTTTCAGAGAAAATTTTACCATTGTGCTTATCCCAGGTTACAACATATATCCCGTCAATATTGCCCCGTCTTTGTTTGTAGTAAAATGAGTTAATGATGATGCGCTTGTTGATGTTATCAACTTTCAGCCTCACTTCATCAAGCGTTTTATCTGTAAGCTTGATATTATAAACCGGAAAAGTATCTTCCATTGCAGGTTTTACCAGGAGGTCGAACCGGTTGATATAGTCCCTGTTGCCGCTCCGTCCGCAACGGCCGAAAGACAGGTCGCCGTCATTATCAAGCAAAAATTCTGTAAACACCCCTTCCCTGTCTGATGATGCCACAGCCCACCGGCTTTTTTTTTGCAATTCAAGCGCAGCATTGAACAAAAGCGTGGTAAAAACATATCTCTTTTCATCTCTTTTATTGATCTTAAACACCATTATCTTTTGCTTGTCTTCGCTGTTGATGGTGGAGTAAATCTTATTATCACCAAAAGAGTTGATCTGGGTGGTATCAATATCATAAGCATCAAAAGCCTTTTTGCCCTCGCCGTCCATTTTTACTACTGCGCAATGCACGATATTCCTCTTCTGAAACTGGTAAATCATGTAAAAGAAATCTGGATAAGCCACAAAATCAACATTCACCACCCTGTCCGGCATAAAATCAAGACGGATCTTATTTTTTAATTTCATTTCATTGTCATAAACACAAAGGTCATTCTTGTTTCGGTAGTTCTTGTAAACAAGAATATTGCCCTGCACTTTGCCGATGATTTCAAAATTCATCTGGCGGTTATCATCTTTTTCAATTTCAGAATAATAAATCCGTTGCCCTTTTAACAGGGGTGAAACGGCAAGCAGTATCAGCAACAGCGGCAAAACACATCTGTTTTTCATCACTCTTTTCTGAATTTTTATTTCGGCAAAAAAGCCCGGCAAACAATCCCGCAAAGGCCGGATGATCGGCCGGTTTTTTTTAATAATTGCAACTAAAATTACGTGTTGTACATCAAATCAGATGCTTTTAAAACACAAATTACACGCCATTTGAATATTTTAACCAAACAAAAATGCTTTTCAAAACAATTCATACGGTCAATGTAATTTCCCTATACCTTTGCCGTTTAACTTACATCCATAACCTGATCAGACACACTAACTTTCTTCAGCCGTGGGCAAACAACTGAATAAGGTAACACTGGCCGGCCTGGTGGTTGCCTTGGGAATTATATACGGAGACATCGGGACATCACCACTTTACGTTTTTAATGCTATTATAAGCGACAGGGTTATTACCCAAGACCTGATTGTCGGAAGTCTATCTTGTATTTTATGGACTATCACACTCCAAACCACCATCAAGTATGTAATTCTGATATTAAGGGCCGATAACCGGGGTGAAGGCGGAACTTTTGCCCTTTATGCCCTGGTAAGAAGAAGGAAAAAATGGCTGGTCCTTCCTGCAATGATAGGAGGCGCCGCACTGCTTGCAGATGGTATGATTACGCCGCCTATCTCCATTACTTCGGCAGTAGAGGGTTTAAAAGAACTGCCCGTTTTGCAAAACATACAACAATACCAGATTGTATACATTGTTCTGGGAATTATTGTACTCCTTTTCTTTTTACAGCAATTCGGTACAGCTTCCATTGGTAAGCTTTTTGGCCCTATTATGTTAATCTGGTTTAGCATGCTGGCAATTCTTGGATGTATGCACATCATGGACGACCTGAGTATTTTCAAAGCACTCAATCCTTATTACGGGTTTAAACTTCTTATTGAATACCCAAAAGGGCTTTGGTTACTTGGCGCTGTATTTCTTTGCACAACAGGCGCCGAGGCGTTATACAGTGATCTGGGGCATTGCGGAAGGGGGAATATCCGCATTTCATGGATTTTTGTAAAAAGTTGCCTTTTGCTGAATTACTTTGGACAGGGAGCTTTTTTGCTTGCCAACCATAAGGGAATAGAAGTGACAAAAGCAGTAAAAGAACAACTGGGCATTAACGCTTTTTACAACCTGATGCCAGAATGGTTTTTAATCGCAGGCATTGTAATAGCCACCACTGCTGCCATTATTGCAAGCCAGGCAATGATCTCCGGGTCTTTCACACTCATCAGCGAAGCCATGAGGCTTAATCTTTGGCCGAAATTAAAAATACGTTACCCTTCAGAGGAACGCGGACAGTTGTTTATTCCAAGTGTGAATACCATGATTTTTTTAGGTTGCATTGCTGTGGTACTCTATTTTAAGGAATCATCCCGTATGGAAGCAGCCTATGGACTGGCAATTATTATTACCATGCTGGCAACAACCATACTCTTTGCGAATTATCTGGTTTTGCACAGGGTAAAATCAATGTGGATATATGTTTTTCTTATAGCTTATGTGATAGTAGAAGTAACCTACCTGATTGCTTTGTTGCAAAAATTTACACATGGAGGCTACATTACATTGATTGCGGGATGCATGATGTTTCTTATCATGTACATCTGGTACAAATCCCGTAAAATCAAAAACAGGTATGTTGAATTTGTGCGGCTTGAACATTACCTGCCCCTGCTGCAGGAATTAAGCAACGATACCACAGTACAGAAATACGCCACGCACCTGGTGTATTTAACCAGTGCCAATAACCCCAAAGAAATTGAGCATAAGATCATTTACTCCATACTGAACCGCAAACCCAAACGGGCCGACATATACTGGTTTGTGCATGTTGATACTGTAGATGACCCCTATACCTGCGAGTATGAAGTGCAAACCATTATTCCCAACGAAGTAATAAGGGTAGAGTTTAAACTGGGTTTCAGGGTGGAGCCACGCATCAACCTGCTGTTCCGCAAAGTGGTGGCGGATATGGTTTCGAATAAAGAAGTAAATATTGTAAGCCGGTATGAAAGCCTGCAAAGGAATAATGTAGTGGGCGACTTCCAGTTTATTGTAATGGAAAAATTCCTGAGTCACGATAACGAACTGCCTTTCTGGGAAAGGGTGACCATGAAGGCACATTTCTGGCTTAAAGAAATCAGTCTCTCCGAAGAAAGGGGCTTCGGGCTTGACCCCAGCTATGTAACAGTTGAGAAATTTCCGCTCATTGTATCGCCTGTTACCAATATCAAACTGAAAAGAACTTATACTGAATAGTGCCCGGGTATTAAGTTTTTACTCCATTCTGGTTTAAAATTTTTACTTTCAGTAAAAGAGCCACCCTGTTTTGGAACAACCCCTCCTTATTTTGCTTGAAATCAACTGGTGGATTGTTGGCGGTATTTATGCTGCATTGCTTGTTTTTGCCTACTTTATACAGGAAAAATTCATCTTTAAGCCGGAGAAACTCCCTTCAAACTTCGAATACAAGTATGACATCCCCTTTAAAGAGCTGTTCTTTGAACCGGAGCCGGGGGTAAGTATAAATGGTTTGCACTTTTTTCGTGAAAAACCAGAAGGCCTTGTTTTATACTTTCATGGCAATACAAGAAGTATAAAAGGCTGGGCCAAATATGCAAAAGATTTTTACCGGTATAATTATGATGTGGTGCTGGTGGATTACCGGGGCTTTGGAAAAAGTACCGGCAAACGTTCTGAAGCCAGCCTTTTTAATGATATGCAGTTTATTTATAACACACTTATGGAACAATACCCGGAAAACCACCTGATTTTATATGGCAGAAGTATAGGCAGCGGCTTTGCGGCAAAACTTGCTGCAGATAATAATCCCAGGTACCTTATTCTTGATGCGCCATATTACAGTTTCTCCAGGGTGGTGGAGAGGTTTTTGCCTTTTTTGCCTGTAAGATTTGTATTGCGTTACCACATCCGCACCGACAAATGGATTAAAAAAGTAAAATGTCCGGTTTATATCCTGCACGGTACCAAAGACTGGCTCATTCCCTTAAAACACAGCGAAGGCCTGCAGAAACTGAATTATGAAAAAATCATCCTCATAAGAATTGAAGGCGGCAGGCACAATAATCTTCCCTCATTTCCTGAATACCATAATTTTTTAAGGGATATTCTTAAGTATTAACAGCCCATCCGCAAAGGGACTTTATTTTTGCTTCATGAAATTGTTGCAGAAAAAGAAATTTTCCTTTGCCCGGTTCATTAAAATTGTCATCCTGTTGTATTGCACAACCGGCATTCTTATATATTACCTGCAGGATTATGTTTTGTTTCAGCCGGTGCCGCTAACAAAAAATCACCTTTATAATTTTTCTGCACCCCACCGTGAAGTAAATATTGCTTTTACTGAAAAATCAAATATCAGTATCGTACAGTTTCTGTGTAAAGATGCTGCTGTAAAAGGAGTGGTGCTTTATTTTCATGGCAATAAAAAAAACATATCGTGGTATGCACGTTTTGCGCCCCGCTTTACGAAACATGGTTATGAAGTATGGATGATTGATTACCCCGGGTATGGAAAAAGCACCGGCAGTTTTACAGAAGAAATGCTGTACCTGTATGCAATGCAGATGTATAAGCTGGCAAAAAATAAATTTGCTGCAGACAGCATCATCATCTACGGCAAATCCATGGGCACGGGAATTGCAGCCTGCCTTGCATCATTTCAGCCATGCAAGAAATTAATCCTTGAAACGCCTTATTACAGTTTCAGTTCAATCGGTTCATATTATTTTCCCATTTACCCCATGGAAATGATGACCAAAATAAAAATCCCTTCCTTCAAATATTTGCAAAACGTAAAAGCGCCTGTCAGTATTTTTCATGGTACCGGTGACCGGATTATACCTTACAGCAATGCTGAAAGATTAAAACCATACCTTAAACCCGGAGATGAATTTATTACTGTTGAAGGGGGAAGCCACAATGATTTGAATGAATTTCCGCTTGTGCAGCAAAAATTAGATTCCTTATTGACGTATTAAGAAGATAACCATCGGAGTTTTAATCATTACACAGGCACCACATTTACGCTTTTATTTTTCTTGATTTTCTCTGGCACTGAAGCAATAATTTCTTTTTTTAATACCTCAACCAGCCGCTTCTTTACAAAATCCCTGTGCACCACAAGGCTTACTTCCCGCATCGGAGCAGGCCTTTTAAAATAACGGAGGAGTTCCTGTTGTTTTTTATTCAGGTCCATGGTTGCCAGCTCCGGAAGAATGGTAATGCCTTCATTCAGTTCAACCATCCGCCTCAATGTTTCAATACTCCCGGCTTCGTACTCAAAAGGATGCCCCAGTTTACTTGCTTTCTGCAATTCACAAAGGTTTACTATCTGGGAGCGGAAACAATGTCCTTCTTCGAGCAACCAAAGTTTGTCAGGGTCTATATCCTGCGCAAGTACATAGGTTTTTTTGTAAGCTTCGTTTTTCCTGGAAACATACAGCAGCAGTTCCTCATAAAACAGAACATGCTCCTTAATACCATATTCCTGCAATGGTGTAACCAATATTCCTACATCAAGCCTCCCTTCCCGCAGCCGTGATACCAGCAGATCAGTCATCATTTCAGTAACCACCAGTTTTACCTGCGGGTATTTTCTTGTAAACTCCTGCACAAACAGTGGCAGCAGGTAAGGCGCAAGCGTAGGAATGATGCCCACTTTTAACTCCCCGTTTAGTATCCCTTTACGGGTTTGAACAAGCTCTGTGATATTGTTCTTTTCAGCAAGGATTTTTTTGGCCTGTTCTATTATTTCCAGTCCCGCTTCTGTTGGTATTACGGGTTGTTTACTCCGGTCAAATATTTTTATACCCAGTTCTTCTTCCAGCTTATGCACCTGCATGCTAAGTGTAGGCTGTGTTACATAACAATGCGAAGCAGCTGAAGCAAAATGCCGGTACATATCCACGGCCACAATGTATTGCAGTTGTACAAAAGTCATGCTGATAGATTTTGTCTATGATAATATAAAATTAATCAATTTGGCCAATGCAAAGAATTGTTTCAATTTTGAAAAGTATCTGTAAAACCATTAAAACCCATTTTATGAGCGAACAAAAAAAACTCACCACCGCTTCAGGTATCCCCTATTATTACAATGAGGACACCATGAGCGTGGGGCAAAGAGGGCCGTTGCTGCTGCAGGATTTTATTCTTCACGAAAAGATGGCCCATTTCAACAGGGAACGGATTCCTGAAAGGGTGGTGCATGCAAAAGGCAGCGGGGCATTTGGCACGTTTACCGTTACCGGCGACATCAGTAAATATACCCGTGCAAAACTGTTTAACCAGGTTGGAAAGAAAACACGTGTATTTCTGCGTTTCTCGACAGTAGGCGGCGAAAAGGGTTCTGCTGATACGGAACGGGACCCCCGCGGCTTTGCACTAAAATTTTATACTGAAGACGGAAACTGGGATCTTGTAGGAAACAATACGCCCATCTTCTTCATCAAGGATCCTAAAAAATTCGGTGATTTTATACATACACAGAAAAGGGACCCTTATACCAATTGTAAAAGCCCAGCTATGATGTGGGATTTCTGGAGCCTGAACCCAGAGAGCCTGCACCAGGTAATGTTCCTGATGAGCGACCGTGGCACACCATACAGCTACCGCCACATGAACGGGTATGGAAGCCACACTTTCAGTTTAATCAACAGCAAAAATGAAAAGGTCTGGGTAAAATTTCACTTCAAAACCATGCAGGGCATAAAGAATTTTGTTAATGATGAAGCAGTAAAAATGAAAGGCGAAGACCCTGACTGGGCCCAGCGTGACCTTGTTGCTGCAATTGACAAAGGCGATTTTCCCAAATGGGCTTTGAAAATCCAGGTTATGACAGAGGAACAGGCAAAAACATTCCGGTGGAACCCGTTTGACCTGACCAAAGTATGGCCGCACAAAGAATTTCCGCTGATTGATGTGGGCGTGATGGAACTGAATGAAAACCCCAAAAATTATTTTGCTGATGTAGAACAATCGGCTTTTGCTCCTGCTCATGTAATTGATGGTATCGGCTATTCTCCTGATAAAATGCTGCAGGGCCGTATCCTTTCCTATCCTGATGCCCACCGCTATCGCCTTGGTGTAAATTACGAACAGATCCCTGTAAACAAATGCCCTTATATGGTGAACAATTATGAGAGAGACGGGCACATGAGGGTAGATGGAAACGGCGGAAGCGGCCCCAACTATTTCCCCAACAGTTTTGATAACATTAAGCCTGATCCATCATACAAACAGCCGGCCATGACGCTTGATTCACTTGTTGCAGACTGGTACGACAGAAATGCTGAAGGCGAAAATGACCATTATACACAACCGGGAATTTTTTACCGTGAAGTGCTGGGCGAACAGGACAAGAAAAACCTGGTGAGCAATATCATTGGTGCAATGAAGGGCATCAGCGGGCCTAAAAAAGATGAGATCATTAACCGCCAGCTCTGTCACTTCTTCCGTGCTGATATCGGATTGGGAATGGCCGTTGCTGCAGGACTTGGAGTAAATGTTGAGCAGGCTATGCCAAAACAACATACAAAGGTTGAAACCGAAGCGGCATTAAACTGATTCCCGTTATAAGATCCATTATACCAGGCCATGCATAAGGCAATGCATGGCCTTTTTATTCGTGCAGGGTTACTTTCTCCCGGTTTATTTTAAGCGTATATTGAACGCCATGCTTTAATGCATAGTTTTCTTTTTCATGGCTTACCGGAAAACCATAACAAACAGGGTATTTATATTCTTTCACGGTATCGTGAATGATTTCCTCAACGGTTTTGCCAAAAGGCCTTTCGGTATCTGATGAGTCTGAAAACCTGCCGATAACCAGGCCTGAAAGTTTTTCCAGTTTGCCGTTGCGTTTTAACTGCTGCATCATCCTGTCAATCTTATAGAGGTATTCACCTGTGTCTTCTATAAAAAGAATTTTGCCTTTTGTATCTGTTTCAGATACCGTTCCTGTGAGATGCACAAGCAAAGAAAGGTTTCCTCCAACCAACTGCCCTTCTGCTTTACCGGGATGGTTAAAAGGGTGAACAGAACAACTGTATTTTGCTTTTTTTCCTTCAAGCGCATTCTTTAATGAAAGCACATATTCATTCTTATGCCCTTCATTATTAAATGCAGCTGCCATAGGCGCATGCAATGTGACAATCTTATAGTTTGAAAAAACATGGGCATGTAACACCGTAACATCGCTGAAGCCAATCAGCCATTTGGGGGTTTTCCTGAATTTCTTGAAATCAATTTTGTCAATAATCCTGCTCAGGCCATATCCCCCCCTGCCGCATAAAACAGCTTTTACTTTGTCATCATCCAGCATGCGCTGAAAATCATTTAATCTCTCCTCATCCGTTCCTGAAAAATAATTTTCAGAACTGCCTCCCAGTGTTTTTCCTGTTTTTACTTTATATCCCCATTGCTCCAGCACATCAATACAGGTTTGCGCTTTTTGCCTTGCCATGTAACCTGCGGGGCAAACAATGCCGATGGTATCGCCGGGTTTTAAATATGGAGGGATTTTTATCATATTTCGTTTAATACAACATTTTCTTTCTTTATTATCAGCCTGTGCCTCACCCCGCATTTCAATGCAAAATTGTTTTTCTGGTGGCCTGCCGGGAAATTGAAACATACGGGGTACTTATATTCTTTCACCTTTTCAAGTACAATATCATAGAGGCTCCTGCCGAATTCTTCCCCTGCTTCATCAGGCTTAATTTTAAACCCGCCTATAATCAATCCTTTTAACTGCGATAACTTTCCTGTGCGTTTCAGGCCCCAGAACATACGGTCAATGCTATAAAGGTATTCTCCTGTATCTTCCACAAACAATATCCTGCCCGCTGTTTTAATATCCGATTTTGTTCCGTTAAGGGATTCAATGGTTTTCAGGTTTCCTCCCACCAATATACCTTCTGCCGTTCCTGTCCTGTTTTTTTCGTCAGGAGCTGTTTCATAATTCATTTTTTTACCCGCCAATGCATCACGTATAGAAAGAATGGTTTCCTGTTGTATGGGTTCGGCTTTTTCCCAGTCTTCCGGAAAACTGTTGCACATTTTTGAATGTATAGTAGCAATGCCATGAATGCTGTTGAGGTGGCTGTGCAGCACGGTAATGTCACTAAACCCGATGATCCACTTGGGCCTTTGCTGCAGAAGGGTAAAACTCAGTTTATCAATTATTCTTACCAGGCCATATCCGCCCCTTGCACACATGATGGCTTTTACATTTCTGTCGTCCAGCATAATCTGTAAATCCCTTGTTCTCTCCTCATCTGTTCCGCCAAAACTGAAATCCCTTTTTCCGATCGTCTGGCCTATGCGTATTTTATAACCCCAGCTTTCCATTTGTCTTATTGCTGGTTCAATTTCCTCCCGTTTAATGTATCCTGCAGGGCTGGTAATACCGATGATGTCCCCGGTTTTAAGATAACCCGGAACAACAGCAAGGTTTTCATCCTCTTCAAAATTATTTTGTGCCACAGCAGGCAAAATGGCGCCTGCTGAAATAAAAGTGGACAGGAAATGTTTACGGTTCATGATTTAAAGTTATTGGAAATTGGGCATTTTGTGTAATGGTTGTGATTATGGTATTTTTGCATTAATAACCGCAGAGACGTAAGGTGCAGAGCATAAACAAATCCCCTCTGCTTCTCTCCGCCTCTGCGGTTAAAATTTATAAAATGAACGAACCTAAACGATATTTAATTACCTCTGCCCTTCCCTACGCCAACGGGTTGAAGCATGTGGGCCACCTTGCAGGCGCTTATATTCCTGCGGATATTTATGTACGTTACCTGCGTGCACAAAAAAGGGATGTGGTATATGTTTGCGGCAGCGACGAACACGGCACCGCCATTCCTATCCAGGCAGCAAGGGAAGGCACTACTCCCCGTGTTATTATTGATAAATATCATGAAGCGATGAAACAGGATTTTGAAGACCTTGACATTTCTTTTGATATTTACCACCGCACCAGTGAACCGCTTCACCATGAAACCTCTCAGGAATTTTTTACTTACCTGAACGACAGGGGTGAACTTGAAACCAAAGAAACCGAACAGTATTATGATGAAGAAGCCAAAACTTTTTTGGCCGACAGGTACATCAAAGGCACATGTCCCAACTGCGGAAGCGACAGGGCTTATGGCGACCAATGCGAAAATTGCGGCAGGACGTTAAGCCCTGATGAGCTTATTAACCCTGTGAGCACATTAAGCGGTAAAGCGCCAATTAAAAAGAAAACAACACATTGGTACCTGCCATTGGGCAAACATGAAGAATTTTTACGTGAGTGGATTTTAAACAAACATAAAGATGACTGGCGCCCCACAGTTGTTGGTCAGTGCAAAAGCTGGATTGAAGGCGGTTTGCAGTCAAGGGCTGTAACAAGAGATTTAGATTGGGGAATTCGTTTACCGCAGGGTGTTGAGGGGGGGGCCGGTAAAGTCCTCTACGTATGGTTTGATGCACCCATCGGTTACATCAGTGCTACTAAACAATGGGCAATTGACAATAACAAGGACTGGAAACCCTACTGGTATGATAAAGACACCCGGCTAGTTCATTTTGTTGGAAAGGATAATATTGTTTTTCACTGCATCATATTTCCAGTAATGCTGAAACTGCATGGAAATATTTTACCTGATAATGTGCCTGCCAACGAATTTCTTAACCTGGAAGGCGATAAGATGAGCACCAGCAGGAACTGGAAATTAGACATGAGGGATTACATTAATGATTTTGTAAAGAAAGATAATGGCGGGGGGCAATGCGTGGATATGTTGCGCTATTATTTAACACAAATAGCCCCCGAAACCAAAGACAGTGAGTTTACCTGGAAAGGTTTCCAGGATGCAGTTAACAATGAACTGGTGGCCAATTTCGGAAATTTTGTAAATAGGGCTTTTGTGCTGATGCATAAATTGTGCGGCGGCAAAGTACCTAAATTTCACGATGACGTTTCGGATGAAACAGATAATGAACTCAAAAAAAATATTCAGCAGTCGGCAACCGGCATCCAAAACCTGATTGAGGCTTATAAATTCCGGGAGGCGTTGTTTGAAGTAATGATGCTTGCAGACAAGGGTAATAAGTACATGCAGAAAAAAGAGCCATGGAAGAAAGTTTCGGGAGACAAAGCTCAAGCCGTAAGCAGTGAAAATCAAAAACTCATTGATAACTGCCTTCACCTTTGTTTGCAGTTGTCTGCCAACCTTGCCATACTTATCAATCCATTCCTTCCCAATACAGCAAAGAAAATGCTGCATATGATGAAGGTGGTGGACAAAATATTGGATTGGGAAAATGCCGGTAAACTGAAACTACTTAGCGCAGGCTATAGCTTACGTGAGCCACAGTTGCTATTCAGAAAAATTGAAGACGCAGAAATCACTGCACAGGTGGAGAAACTGAAAGCGGGTTTAAAAAAATCAGTCAGCGGTATCCAGTCGGCAGTTGCCAGCCCGCAGGTTTCAGTAAGCAGCCAGCAGTTGGCGGTTAAACCTGAAATAGTTTACGATGATTTTGCAAAGCTTGATTTAAAAACAGGCACCATTATTTCTGCAGAGAAAGTAGCAAAGGCCGATAAGTTATTAAAACTTGAAGTTGACCTTGGCTTTGAAAAAAGAACTGTGGTTTCGGGTATTGCATTGCATTATACACCCGAAGAAATCATCGGCAAACAGGTAGTGGTGGTTGCCAACCTTGCACCACGTAAAATGAAAGGGATTGAAAGCAAAGGAATGATTTTAATGGCTGAAGATGCAGCAGGCAAACTTCATTTCGTAAGTCCTGAAAATAAAATTAACCCCGGTGCGGGTGTAAGCTGATTTCAGAAGTATAACCTTCTTTCAGTACCTTGAAACTTTAACCTGTTTCATACTGAAATGATTACCGGCATACCATTGCTTATTGTTATCCTTGCTGTACTCATACTCATTATTGTTGCCTGTTCATATTTCAAATGGCACCCATTCCTGGTTTTACTTTTCGCAGCAATATTACTCGGGTTATCTGTTGGTATGCCTGCAGACAAAATAGTGAATACTGTTATCCAGGGCGGGGGGAATTTATTTGCAGGCATTGGTATCATTATCGCATCAGGTACCATTCTTGGTGAAATACTGGAAAGAACCGGCGCTGCGCAACAAATAGCATTACTGATTATAAAGCTGCTTGGTAAAAAAAGGATCATCAGCGCTGTTACGCTTTTAGGCGCTGTTACAGGTATCCCTGTCTTCTGCGATTCGGGCTTTGTAATACTTTCCAATCTTGCCAGGTCACTTGCAGTACAAAGCAAAACTTCCTATACTGCCATCAGTATTGCACTTGCAACAGGTTTATACACTACTCACGTACTGGTACCGCCGACCCCCGGGCCACTGGCAGCAGCAGGCAATCTCGGCATGGCTAATGAATTAGGATGGGTGATATTAACGGGACTTGTTGTTTCCGTTCCTGCTTTGGCAGTAAGTTATTGGCGTTCAAAAAAACTATTAGCAATTACAGGTGAAATGAATTTACCCGTTTACCCGGTTGAAGTCAATCATCAGCTTCCATCTTCAGGAAAATCAGTCCTGTTGCTTCTGCTGCCCGTATTGCTGATTGCTTTCGGGTCATTCATTTCTTTTCTCAAATGGAATGAAGATATTTTAATATGGCTGCTGTTTATCAGCAACCCCAACATCGCTTTATTGATAAGTGTAATTGCTGCATTGGTATTTGCGGGATTGCCATACAAAAAAGAATGGAACAGATGGATGGGTAATGCATTATCGCAGGCAGGCCCTATTATTCTTATTACTGCTGCAGGAGGTTCTCTGGGAGCAGTTTTAAAAGCCACATCGCTTGCAGAATTGTTTGAGCAATGGCTAAAAGGACAGGTCATGTCATCCGCAGTAATATTTATTGCTGCATACCTGCTGGCAGCGGGCTTAAAAACCGCCCAGGGTTCATCAACTGCCGCACTTGTTATTGCATCTTCTATAATCTCATCTTTAATGAGCGGTTTTGGAATTGATACAGCAATTGAAAAATCTTTACTGGTAATGAGCATTGGCGCCGGCGCCATGACAGTGAGCCACGCCAATGACAGTTATTTCTGGGTCATCAGCCAGTACAGCCATATACCGGTTGAAAAAATGTACCGGCATTTTACACTAACAACATTTTACATGGGGCTTGCGGTATTGCTAACCTGCCTGCTGCTATCCTTTTTGTTGTAAAAAAAATTTCTAAGCACTTGTTATGACTATGGTATCAAACCAATCACTACATCCATTACATTGGTATGTGTTGGCCCGGTAATAATGTGCCCCCCTGCCTGTTTAAAAAAAGAATAAGAATCGTTGTTGTTTAAAAAAACTATGGGATCAATTCTTTTATCCTTTATCTTTTGTATTAACCCTGCATCAGCAACTGCACCAGTAGCATCGGTTGGCCCGTCTGTTCCGTCTGTTCCGGCTGAAAGAACAACTGGCGCTGGTTTAAAGGGAGACAAATTCATCATCTCACACAATGCAGCCAGTACAAATTCCTGGTTTCTTCCTCCCCGGCCCTTGCCTTTTATGGTTACAGTTGTTTCACCGCCCATTAAAATACATACAGGTTTTGCTCCGTTATATCCAATAAGCTGCTGTATAAATTTTACTGCTTCTTCTTTTGCTTCTCCCTGCATTTTATCATTGAGAATACGACAGTAATAACCCAGTTCTCTTGCTTTTGCTTCTGCAGCTTTCAGGGCAATCACATTGCTGCCGATGAGGTAATTGAAGGTTTTGTCAAAAATTTTATCCCCGGGTTTGGGTATTTCATCAATTTTGTTTTGTACTCCTTTTTGTAACCATTGCCTTATCCCGTTACCCGTTTTATCGGTGAGATTATATTTTTCAAGGATATGCCATGCATCCTGAAATGTGGAATGATCAGCAACTGTTGGCCCGCTTGCAATAATACCCAAAGGATCCCCGCTAACATCACTTAATAAAAATGCCACTACCGTTGCAGGACAGGCTAACTTTGTCAGTTGCCCTCCTTTTAAAAGAGATACATGTTTACGCACAGTATTTATTTCCTTTATATCCGCACCTGCCTGCAGCAAAAGCTGATTTAACTGCTGCAATTCTTTCAGGGAGCAGCCAGGCGGAAAATCACTCATCAGTGCAGATGCACCGCCGCTGATTAAAGCAATAACGATATCATTCTCATGTTTTGCCTGCAGCAACTTTCTTACTTCATCTCCAGCCCTGATGCTGTTCTCATCCGGAACAGGATGACCAGCTTCAATGCTGCGTGAATTTTTTAAAGGAAGGTTATGGCCATATTTTGTTATGACCAGCGAATCAGAAATTCGCTCACCTAATATCTTCTCAGCTTCCTGCGCCATTGCTGCCGCTGCTTTGCCAACAGACAGTAAGAAAATACTTTGAATTTCATTTAAAGAAAAACGCTGTTGCCCCAAAATGAGTTCACTTCTATACAGTTTAATGTATGAGGGCAAAAGCCATTGTGGCTGTACAGCCTTTATTGCAGCATCATAAATTTCCAATGCATGGTCTTTAAGCATCAGATGAAGGTACAAACAACAGCAACTATATTTCAGGCCAGCCCTGTTTAAAAAATGTTCGTAATGTTTTAAAGGGTTTCATACCTTTCAGGAAGTAAACACCGTTCCCAATACTTTTATTTACCCGCCATCTTTGGAAACACTGTTTCTTCCGCACTCATTTCTTTTTTATCGTTTAAACTAAAACCCACTAAACATGAAACATGCTCTTTTTTTATGCATTGCAGTTACGTTACTTTATTCATGCAGTAATTCAGGCACTGAAAGCGCTTCATCAGATTCAACACAGGTTTCAGCTGCGGAAGAAAAGAAAACAGAACCTGCCATTGTTTATCCCTACACTGCAGGTTATTCATCTGATTTTAAACTGGGAGATCCCCAACATGCAAAAATGTTGCTGGATGCCTGGAAACACTGGGATGAAGGAAAAGTAATGAACATGCGGTCTTTTTTTGCAGATTCGGTAGAAATGATATGGGCAGACGGCACCCACTTTAAGAAAAATACAGCAGACAGCCTTTTACGGTTTGCCAATGGATACCGGAGCACACTTAAAGCTGTTACATCAAAAGTGCATGGGTGGATACCACTGCATTCCAACGATAAAAATGAAGACTGGGTAATGATATGGGGAACGGAGATAAGAACTTCAATGAAAAACAAAGTAGATTCGTCAGACCTGCATGAAATATGGCGGGTAACCAATGGAAAATTTGACCTTGTGTTCCAATACGAACAAAAGCCGCCAAAAAACTAACTTCAACTTATCTGCAGTAAAGCCCTCCCGCTAAATGGGGGGCTTTTTTATTCTGCTTTATTTTCGCCAACGATTATGATTTTGTTTTATCTTCGGACCAGAATTAGTTGCATAACTAACCTTTTATCACCATCCTGCCTTGCAGGTTAATTTTACAAGTTGTCATATGAGTAAAAGAACCATTAAAAAAGTTGCTGTACTCGGCTCAGGCGTAATGGGCTCAAGAATTGCCTGTCATTTTGCCGGCGTTGGCGTTCAGGTTTTATTGCTGGATATTGCAGCCTCCTTACCCACTGAAGGCGGGACACAAAAGTCTTCCGAAAAAAATAAAATTGTTAATGACGCCCTGGCTGCTGCAATAAAATCTAATCCTTCCCCGGTATATACCAAAGATGTGGTGAAGCGGATTACCTCCGGTAATTTTGAAGACAACATGAAAGATATATCCGGCTGCGACTGGATTATTGAAGTGGTGGTGGAAAGGCTTGACATTAAACAAAAGGTTTTTGAACAGGTGGAAAAATTCCGCAAAGCCGGAACATTAATTACTTCCAATACTTCAGGCATCCCCATTCATATGATGGCCGAAGGAAGAAGTGAAGATTTTAAAAAACATTTCTGCGGAACACATTTCTTTAACCCGCCAAGATATTTACGTCTTTTAGAAATTATACCAACTCCATATACTGACCCCGCCATCATTGATTTTTTG
>JANRKT010000399.1:0-3709 GCA_033763355.1 Chitinophagaceae bacterium
TATATTTTAATTACTGTATAACTGCCACATGATGTGTATCCAGTAAATTTCCTTTGGCATCGGAGAACCTGATGAAGTAATTGCCTTTCGATAATGCCCGGATGTCTATATTCTGCCCGTTCTGAACAATGTTTTTCTGCAGCA
The DNA here is from genome assembly GCA_033763355.1 of Chitinophagaceae bacterium. GTDB lineage: Bacteria > Bacteroidota > Bacteroidia > Chitinophagales > Chitinophagaceae > JANRKT01. The sequence continues at coordinate 145 of JANRKT010000399.1, forward strand.
TTGCACCTTTGGAATCATACACCTCATATTGTATTGAACCGGTATAGTCATCAGCAAAAACCTGGTATAAGCCGGTATAGCTTATTGTCCTTAAACGGAACCGGCCTTGTTCACCGGAGCCCTTTACATTTCTTATCTCACTGAACTGTGATTTTCCGTCAATATCAATAATCTTCAGCCTGTAGTAGCTGTTGCTCCGTGAGGGGTTCACATCCGTTAATTCATATTCCTGCAAAGTGGTTGTGATTCTTCCCTGCGATTTACTGGCAACAACCGCTGCAACTGTATAATTTATTTTGTCGGAACTTCTTTGCACTTCAAATTCCTTCACATTCACCTCTGATGCTGTAACCCAGCTCAGTTTTACCTTTTGCTTATCTGTGCGCTGCGCATCAAAGCCCTGAAGGCTAACAGGCAATGCAGTACCTGACAAAACAAAATCAAACGAAACCTTGCTGTTGGCTACACCATCAAATACAATGAGGTAATTGGTATTTGCGGCAAGCCCTGTTAAAGAGGTGATGGCCCCGTTTGCTAAAAATGAATTACAATAAATGGGGGCAGGGAATGAACTTCCGCCCGGGCAAGCGCTTAGCTGGTAAACAGCCATCCTTACACCGGTATTGCCGCATGACGAATAGTCTGCAATAGTTGTATAGTTTGCTATGGTCATTCCCAAATCTCCCCCGCTGGCATCTGTACGTATGGGGAAATGAACGGTATTATATACCCCTGCTGAACCGCTGCACACTATTTGTGTTGAAGACGGATCAACATTTTTATTGGAAGTAGAATAAAACAGGGTTATTGGATGCGCACCGGTTGCAGTAGTTGTTCCCGGAAATGAAGCCGGACAATTGTCATTTGAAGGAACAAAAGTGGACAACGGAGTCATTTCCGTTGTTGGTACAGGTGGGTCTGGTGGGAGTGTAGTACAAGTTCCATAGCTCTGGGCACTTGCAGTAAGTGCATACAAGCCTGCAGTATAACTGGAAACATCAGGAGAACGGCGATTAGCCCCAACGCTTGCAGCAAAGTGCATCACTTTTGCGGGATTGCTTGCGGCAAACCCATCTATAATATGCCCGAATGTATGGGCATGTCCCAATTCGTGCAAAGCAACGGTTTCAAAATCTATTTGACCTAAAGCTCCACTTGCAGCGCATGGCCCGGCATTGAAGTTAACAGAACCCCCTGTAGAAAGACCATCTTTAAAGAAAACAATGTCGAAATCAATAAGCATCCAGTTGCCATCAGTGCAAGCCGAAGACCATGAATAACATATGCCCAAAGTTGGATACGCTAAAAGGGCATTTCCTGTATTTGTGTTGTCCCACATAATTGTATTTATCCCATCATAATCTACTGTCTGGTTTGTGGTGGTAGCGCCTACCGTAATATTGAATCCTGTTGTTTTTTTCCAGGTGTCCAATGCCCTTTCAAAAGCAGCTTTTTCAGATGAGGCATTAAAATCGGTTCCGCTGCCTGCTGTATTTGTTGAGTACCTGATTGTATAACCACCCAATCCATCTGTATCCATTAATTTTAGCTGATAAGCGCCACCTGATGGCGGAGGTACAGAAGGATGGGTTCCGTCAAAAACACTAAACTCAACATTAAGGTTGGTTCCCGCAAAAGAAAAAGCGCCAAGATCATCCCTTATCCCAACCAATCCCGTACCCGCTCTTGATGGTACTTTAACCACCACCTGTGTTGCTGACCAGCTGACAATATATAAACTATTGTACGGAACAACAGTAAAACTGCCGTTTGTACCGTCATTGGGATCATCAAAAAGCACTGCAGCTAAACCAGTAGCCGTTCCAAAATCAGTACCATTAATGGTTAAAACATTATTAGTGGGATCAAGTATGGCGCCTGCCCTTACTGTGGTTGGCGAAAAGTTCGTAATAGCCGGCATATCGGGCATAATAGGAGGAACATCAAAATTTTTTTCCTCGATGGTAGTGTATGCCGTTCCGGAAGCCGACTCTATACGGGGGTATAAATTGTTTTTTATACTGCCATATTGCCCGAACATATCCTGTGCAGTTGCAGTAAAAATATCATAACTAACAATTGCAAGCTGGCCAAGCGATAAATCAAAAATATCGGTGCTGTATTGAGACGGGAGGTTTTCGCTCCTTGAATAAGTATTAAGCAAAAAAACACCTGTTTGCTCAATCCCCAGATCGGCCTGGTCGCTCACATGAAGCCCCCTGTTGCCCACCTGTCCTCCGGTGGTTATAATGTTTATCCTGTTCCTGCTGATGTTTCCCTTAAAAACTTTATACACCTCAATGGTATTGCTGGTGTAAATCAGCTTGTGGTTTTTATCCCAGAATGATTCTTTTGAAATCACTTTACCTTCTACCGCAAAGGCTGATTGCTTTATTCTTTTTTCCAACGGTATTTCCTGATAAAGCACCTGGGAAAAGCCGGTAAAAACGCATGAAGCTGCGATTAAGACAAGTAAAAGCCTGAGTTTCATAAAATATTGGTTTCAGACAGATAACGAAAAAAAACCCTTAATAATATAAAAGCCCCCCTGAAAATCAGGGTGGCTCAAAAAGCTTATAAAAAGTCACTTTTCAATTACCATTTGTCCACTTCTTCACCAGAACCGTTATCAGGCCTGTGGTTTTCACCTGCATCCACTACTTCCTGTGGAGCAGCCTCAACTTCTTCCACACCATCCTCAGCTACAGGGGTATCATGGTTATAGGCATCAAAATCAAAATCGGGCATCAGTTCTGTTTTCACATGGTCAACAGCTTCCGTAAGGGCTTTAATAAACTTGTTGAAATCTTCTTTGTAAAGAAAAATCTTGTGCCTGTCATAGCCGTTGTCGTTAAAACGCTTACGGCTTTCCGTAATGGTAAGGTAATAATCGTTTCCACGGGTAGTCCTTACATCGAAGAAATAGGTTCTTCTCTTGCCAGCCCTGATGCGTTTGCTGTAAACGCTTTCCATCCTTTTTTCGTTGTTTTCGTACGCCACAGTTGTTAGTTTTGATTGAAACGTAGGTTAAAAATTACTATCAACAAAGATAAACTTGTTTTTGAATTGTCAAAATTTGTAAAACACTTTGTAAAACAAAACGGGAAATTAAAGGGCCGGCCCCTGATCAGTGCCGTTTTCCCTCCTTTCGCCCTGCTGCTGCCAGTGGTATAATTCAGTGTAGTACCCGTTAAGCGCAAGCAGGTCCTGGTGTTTCCCTTCTTCAACTATTACCCCGTCGTCAAGTACAATCACCTTGTCAAAATCAAAAAGGGAGAAAATCCTGTGGGTGATGATAACTGCGGTTTTGTCCCTGAGGGAATCATATAAATTCCCGAGGATGAGTTTTTCGGTTTTGGCATCTACAGCGCTCAGGCAGTCATCGAGTATGATGATCCCCGAATCTTTTATTAAAGCTCTTGCAATAGAGAGGCGTTGTTTCTGGCCACCGCTGAGGGTAACGCCCCGTTCCCCTATCACGGTTTCATAGCGGGCAGAAAACTGCTGCACTTCTTTATCAACACTGGCATGTACAGCGGCATTTTCTACTTTATCATAACCGGCT
>JANRKT010000400.1:0-3555 GCA_033763355.1 Chitinophagaceae bacterium
TTGCATCGGGCATGGCCTTGCGGTTTTGCGGCGTATCAATGGTGCTCGGCACCACAACGCTGGTAACTACATTGTGGCCTTTGGCTTCATCATTCATTAAACCAGCAAGGCGGAACACAAGTGACTTTGCCAGGCCATAGGCCACCATCCCTTTGCCATTTTTTGCATCAAGTCCGGGACGGGAGCCGATAATAAAGATCCGTCCGCTGTTTTGTTTCATCATCTGCACAAAAACAGGGCGGGCCACATTATAGGCCGTTTCAAAATTCAGTTTGTATTGCTTTAATATATCAGATGTTTTTGTTTCAGCAATTTTTCCCATTGCAAAACCACCCACTGTAAGCACTGCCGCATTAATGCTTTTATATTTTTCAGCAACCGACTGTATAAACTTATCCGAATCCTCTTCGCTCATCAGGTCCACCACCACTTTTTCAAATACGGCTGCAGGAAAATTAATTTCTGCAGGATCGTTAGGGATTACCGTACCAATTACTTTATACCCTTCATCAATAAATTTTTTAACTACCGCCTGGCCAAGATTGCCCGAAGCGCCGGTAACGATTGCTGTGTTCATTATAGTATTATTTGCCCGGCTAAATTAATCCTATTTGGCTTTCGTTGCATCGCATACTTCGGCGTTCTGTACGGCGGGCGACAAATTGAATATAAATGTTTCGGCAATTGTAATGCAAAGGCTCTATTGCTGAAGGGGGTTTTGTAAGTATATTCGTAAGTGAAACTGTCGTGTGCGATAAGACCGCCGGCAAGAGAAAGATTAGTTATTAACTTTAAGACACAAAATAATTATGGCAAAATCAAAAACCATCGTACTCATTCACGGGAATTTTGTGAACAACAACAGCTGGACAGAATGGAAACGCCATTATGAACAAAAAGGTTATAAAGTTCATACACCTGCAAACCCCGGACACGATGGTAATCCAGCTGAGCTGAGAGCAAAAGTTCATCCTGACCTGCTTAAAACGGGGTTTATAGATGTTGTAAACAACATCGCTCAATTAATAGATACCCTGCCCGAAAAGCCGTTAATTATTGGCCACTCTATGGCAGGAATGGCAACCCTGAAATTGGTAGAAATGGGAAAAGCAGCAGCCGGAGTAAGCATAGACGGGGCGCCACCGAAAAATGTTTTTCCGCCGTTTCAAACACTTAAAACTGTGTTACCGGCCTTTGGATTTTTTTCTTTTAATAAATATTTTATGGGTAGCCGTAAATGGTACGACTACGCATTTTTCAATACGATACCTGCTGCGGAGAAAGAAAAAGCATTTGAAAAGTTTGCAGTGCCTGAAAGTTATAAGGTAAGCCGGCAGTTGGTTTTAAATTCTTTCTCAAACATTGATTTTAAAAAACCCCATGCACCGATTTTATTTGTTGGCGGCGGCAGCGATAATATTTTTCCGCCCAATCTTACACAAGCCATAGCGGGCAGGTATAAGGATGCAGATAGCCGGGTTACTGTAAAAATTTTTGAAGACAAAAGTCATTTCATTTGCGGGGAACCGGGTTGGGAAAAGGTAGCCGATTATATTTTAGATTGGTATGAAAATCAGTGATACTGCACACATCGGCCTGGCAATATGGCTGGGCAACGACTATATCCTCAACTTATGTTTGTTTCGCTATTCGGTTTCCGTTCCGGCCGGCCAGACAATTTCTTACTAACAATCAATTATGAAAAAAGCATCCTGGCTATTTTTTCTTTCGCTTTTACTTCTCTGGCAGAGTTGTAATACTGAACCCAAAAAGATTGAATATGGTTCAAATGAAGGCAGGCATGTAAGTATTAATAACCGAAAGATATACTTTGAGGAATATGGACAGGGGACTCCTCTGTTATTGCTTTCAGGTGGCGGTATTAATAGGAGTATAAGGGACTTTGGAAAATGTATCCCCGTCCTTTCAAAACATTACAGAGTTATTGCACCTGATACGCCGGGACAAGGAAGGTCTGAGCAAACTGACAGTTTAAGCTACGACTTGTTAACGGATTTTATATCACAATTTATTGACTCACTAAAGATAGACAGTGGGTATGTCATTGGATGGAGTGATGGTGCCATTGTTAGCCTTCTATTGGCTAATAGACGAGCTGACAAGATTAAAAAGGTAATTGCTGTCGGAGCAAACAACGGTATAAGAGGATTTGTAATCCCGGATGGATTTCCGCTTGACTCAATTAGGCCTCCCTCGTTGGATTACTGGGCCAACCTAAATAAGAAAGACATTGAATGGTATAACACGTTGACTCCAAAAAAGGATTGGAAAGCAATGGTTAACAACTTAAACATGATGGTGTATGACAAGGAGTATTTTCCGAACAGTGTCTATGACCGCATAAACATTCCAGTTATGATTGTGCTTGGTGACAGGGATATGATTTCAATCGAACACGGACTGGAAATGCACAGATTAATTATGAACAGTCAGTTTTCTGTTTTGCCGAATACATCACATGACGTGTTCGCCGAAAGGCCTGACCTTATTAACCAGATGGCAATAGATTTTTTCAAATAATAAAATTGTGTTGCCATGCCAGCGCACAAAGTCTTTGCTATGAAGACCCCATGCGGACGAAAAAACTTCGTAATACGACGAGTGCCCCTGCCCAACACTCAAAGCCGTCCGACACTCGTCCGAGAAATCAACGCAACGACAACCGGTAAAACAACCGAACGATGAGTCCCGCAGGCAAAGTGCACATGGCTAAGACGGTGACTCATCGGGGAAGGGGAAAAAGAGTCCCTATTGTAATTTTTGTTCAATGTTAAGCGCTTTCTGTTCGACGGCTTTAATGAATTCATCAGAAGTTGAAACCCATCCCAGTAATGTTTGAATGGATAAAATGGAAGCATCATGATTACTTCTTGGTAAACCATATCCAATAGGTTCTGCTGTACAATCTTCTAATACAATTGAGGAATAGTCTCTAAACATTGCATCTCTTACAGTTGACTCTACACATATGCTGGTTGTACAACCTGTTATAATTAGATACTTTTTGTCAAGTTGCTTAAGAATTGAATCCAATTCAGTTTTATAGAAGCCGCTAAATCGGGTCTTATATATTACAATATCTCCTGTTTGCGGTTTAAGTTCAGGTACAATGTCAGTGCCCCATGAATCCCGAATCAAAATTCTGCTTTTAGAACCATCGGGTGCAGTAATTGTATCTCCAACATGCATAAACTGAAGATGTCTTACCCGATTAGGTGATTCTTCACTTCCGAGGTCGGAAAGGTCTTCATGGTAACCCATTTTAAGATAAATGATTTTTATGCCTGCCTTGCGGGCAGCCGTTAAAACTTTAGATGTAGGATGGATGACTTTTTGAATCATTGAAATGTCAATTCCCGCCCTGTCAAACATCCCGCCTTTACTACCGAAATCATTCTCCATATCAACTACAATAACTGCCGTCCGTGCAGAATCTATTGCAATCGAGTCTGGTTTTGCCATGATATGAATATTCATAAATTTTTTGTTGATACTACCTGGCGAATTGACTGGCGTAGAAGATTTGGAATTGTC
>JANRKT010000401.1:0-7145 GCA_033763355.1 Chitinophagaceae bacterium
GTTATTTTACTTTTGGGACCTGTTTCAACTGCAGACTGCGTAATGAGAACTGCAGGCTGCCTCTGCCCCGGTGCAGTAAACAGCTCAAAATGGATTTTCCCTTTATCAATCCCTTCTTTTTCCAGCCATTCCTTTACTTCAAAAATCATTTGCTCAGGCCCGCAAATGAAAATTTCATCCATTGATTTCACATCAACCAAATATTGTTTCAATTCAAAGCATTTATCTGCATTAATCCTTCCTGCATTGACGGGCACATCTGTTTTTTTCCGGCTTAAAACGTGAATAAGGTTCAGCCTTTCCATGTATTTATTCTTCAGGCCTTCCAGTTCTTCAAAAAAAATAATAGAAGACCGGCTGCGGTTGCCATACACAAGCGTAAAACTGCTTTGGGCCTCCGTTTGAAGCGTAGATTTAATAATAGAAATTACAGGCGTAATACCGCTTCCGGCTGCAAATGCGAGGTAATTTTTTTTATGAGAGGGATCAAGTAAGGTATAAAACTTTCCGGTTGGCGGCAATACATCAAGTGTATCCCCCGGTTTAAGGTTTTCGTTTGCCCAGGATGAAAAAAGCCCTGCTTCAGCTTTTTTTATTGCAACTTTTAAAAGATTTTCCTGCGGAGAAGTACAGATTGAATAAGAACGCCTCACTTCTTCTCCGCTCAGTACTTTTTTCAGGGTAATATTCTGACCCTGTGTATAGGTAAAAGTTTCTTTCAAATGCTCAGGAACATGAAAAGAAACAGATATGCAATCAGGGGTTTCTTTTTTTACTTCTTTAACAACAAGCTGATGGAAATGTATTGACATGCAATAAGGGATATGGCTTTGATTTCAGTTCTTTTTTAATCCGCTGATGAGGTGCAGCACCATGTTATCCTCAAGGTCCTGATTGGAAATATTTTTTTTGGTGCGGTGCCAGAATTCAATACCCCTTACAGCGCTCATGATAGTGAGCACTGCCACATAGGGCTGAACTTTTTTGAACAACCCTTTTTTAATGCCATCTTCAATAATGCCTTCCAGCCGTTTTACATAAATTCTTCTTTCGTTCAGAAAGGTTGACAGGTAGGGCTCCCCGAGGTATTTGCTTTCGTTGGTGGTTACCAGTACTTCATCCGGCCTCTCCATCCACATGCTGATATGAAAACGGATGATCGCTTCCAGTTTCTGCAGGCTGTTTAGTGAATCGCTGTTTTCCACTTCGTTGAGATGGGCAGTAAATTCATTGCCTGTGCGGAAACAGATTTCCTGCAGCAGCTCTGCTTTTGATTTAATGTGATTATAAAGGCTTGCCGCTTCCACACCCACATCTCCCGCAAGGTCACGCATGCCTGTAGCGGAGAACCCTTTTTCACGGAATAATCTTGCCGCAGCAATGGTTATTACATCCCGCTTGCTCCCGTTTTTCTTTTGCCTGATTTTTGACATGCTGTTAGCCGGTTTATAAAATCAAAAATACAAAAATCAGCTAACACCCGTTAGCCCCGGTTAATGATCAGTTGATATTTTTTTATTCATAGTGAAATTCATGTAGGTTTGCAGCGCTTAAAAAAAAGTCCGGAAGAGGAAAAGACCGGAAGTCAGAAAGCAAATCATCCATCACAAAAAAATTACAGCAGCGTATGTCTCTGATTGTTGTAGGCTCAATGGCTTTTGATGACATAGAAACACCCTTTGGAAAAAGCGACCGGATTATTGGCGGGGCAGCTACTTATATCGCATGGAGCGCTTCCAACTTTACAAAGCCCATCAGGCAGATTTCCGTTGTGGGCGGTGATTTTCCGCAGCAAGAACTGGATGAACTGAAAGCAAGGGGCGTAGAACTGGAGGGTGTGCAGATCAAAAAGAATGAAAAATCTTTTTTTTGGGCCGGCAGGTATCACTTAGACATGAATACAAGGGATACACTGGAAACACAGCTAAATGTATTGGGCAGCTTTGAACCAGTAGTGCCGGAAAGTTACCAGGGTTCTGAGTTTTTGATGCTTGGTAACCTGCTGCCGTCTGTGCAGATCAGTGTGATTAAGCAGCTGCGGAAAAAACCGAAACTGATTGTGATGGACACAATGAACTTCTGGATGGAAACAGCAATGGCCGACCTTGAGAAAGTTTTGAAGCATGTGGATGTATTGCTGGTTAATGACAGTGAGGCCAGGCAGCTGAGTGCACAGTTTTCGCTGGTAAAAGCAGCAAAAGAAATTATGAAGATGGGGCCAAAATACCTGATTATAAAAAAGGGTGAACACGGGGCTTTGTTGTTTTATAACGACCAGGTCTTCTTCGCCCCCGCTTTACCGTTAGAAGATGTGTTTGACCCCACTGGCGCCGGGGATACTTTTGCAGGCGGTTTTATAGGACATATTGCTAAAACCGGGGATATTTCTTTTGAGAATATGAAAAGAGGAATAATTGCAGGTTCAGCCATGGCGAGTTTTTGCGTAGAAAAGTTCGGCACCACACGTTTAAAAGAAATTACAAGGGAAGATATTGACAACCGCATCCGGCAGTTTGTGGAGCTGGTGAATTTTGATATTGAACTTGTGTAAATGATTTATTATAGTCTTTTGGCCAGTGTAACCACATTCTTAAACTTTTTAACCTTTCCTTTCAGGTTAAATACTTCAGTTAGCACCACATATATTCCCATATTCAGCTTCTGGTTTTTTTCATCCAGGCCATCCCAGCGAAAGTATCCGTTCAATCCGCATAAGCCATTTCTCACAAGGTAACGTGCCGACCTTCCGCCTGCATCAAAAATGGTAATGTTACATACATAACCCGGTTCCGGAAACTGGTAATGGATGGTGAGAAAATCGTCAAAGCCGTCATTATCTGGTGAAAAAACTTCTGGGCTGATTGCAATTGTTCCCTGCAGCACATCAGCCAGTTTAAATTGTGAATTCCGGTAAGTGGGCGTCCCATAGCCCGCATCTGTTGCGGCGGAGTGCCAGTTGACCTTATCCTGTGAGGGTTTATTATAATCAATTCTTTCCAGCGATACCCCTTCGTTGTTGCTGATAAGTGCAAAATGCCATTTCTCTTCATATTGAAGTTCATCAATAATTTCTCCCAGGTTGTTGAGCAATACCACCGTTCCTTTGTCATCAGGATAAGAGGGCAATGAACTGACTTCAGCAAAGGCATCCGGGTTTTTGGCTGTGTATTGTTGTTTTACCATTGCTGCATTTTCTGTTGCCACAAGATAATCCTGCGGGAAAAATAAGACATCCTCAGCGGCAAGTTGTTTTAAAGAACTGATTCCACCGGTTAAATTCCTGTTAGCGATGTATAATTCTTTCAGGTTAATGATGCTGTTGCCCCTGTTGTACAATTCAATATAATCAGCGCCGTCTGGTTTGGGATTAAAGAGAATTTCATTGATAACAACATCAAAGCTGCCGGCAACGGCGCTTATACCAATTCTTGCTGTATTTTTAACGCCCACTGCTATGCCTTTACAATCTGAAACATTTTTGGCAATAATGGTATAAACTTTATTGCGCTGAAGCGGCACACTCAATTGTAATAAAACTTTATTGAAAAGCGGGCCGGCAGCAGTTGCCTTTTGCGGCGCTCCAATCCCATCGCTGATGCTGTAGTTATTTATTAAGGAGGCGGTGATACTGTCAAGTGGCTCATCAAAGGTTAAAGTAATATTGAGGCTGTCTGTTACAAATGCCCTTATAAGGGCAGGGGCGGTTGCATCAGCATTGTTGCCATCAACTGAATTTTTTTGACCCGGTGTGCCACCTTTCGGGTCAGCGCTTGCTTTCCAGTTGGAGTAACCGCTGCAGGGGTTTTTTATATCCATCATTTCCAGTGTCCACCCCCCTTCACTCTTTACCGGGTTCTGGTACCATGTGCTGTTGTATTCTACAGCATGAACACTAACACCCTCTTTTGATTTCAGGAAAATCAAATCACCATCATTATCCAAAGAAGGAAAACCGGAAACACCAATGGTTTTTCCTAATGCTGAAAGCAGTGTTACAGCGTTATTGGAACAAATCACTACAAAACTGTCGGGCTGTAAAGTAAAATTTACTGTTATGGTTGCAGTTGATGTACCATCGCTGATGCGCCAGCCATTTAAATTAAATGATTGCGCTGATGTATTCCTCAGTTCAATAAACTCTGCATTGGGCAAACCTGCCTGCGGAGAAGGGTCAACCATCATTTCATCAATAATAACATCAAGGCGGTTAGCTGTCTGCGCTATTGACTGAAAATGTAGGATGATAAACAGTAAAACAAACCCTGTTGACCGGTACATGCTTACAAAATAGCAATTCGGTTTTTTAAAATTGAATATCCTTCAGATTTTTTTGGCTGAAAGGCAATGCAGGGTTATTTTTGCGCCATGTTAATAGTAAAGAAACATACAAAATGCACTAAAAAACATTTCTCTGAGGGGGAAGGTTAAAGTACAATTTGTATGTCAGCATATTGAGCCTTCCCCGACCGGGAAGGCTTTTTTTTAAACCTCACCCCTGACTCCATTTAAATGGAAAGGGGTAATAAAAAACAAAATCAAATGAGAGTCGCAGTAGTGGGTGCAACCGGCCTGGTTGGTACCAAAATGTTACAGATTCTGGCAGAAAGAAATTTTCCCGTAACGGAACTTCTTCCCGTTGCTTCAGAAAAATCAGTAGGCAAGGAAGTAGCATTTAAAGGAAAGAAATACAAAGTAGTGAGCATGACAGATGCGATTGCTGCCAAACCTGCTGTGGCTTTGTTTTCTGCAGGCGGAAGCACATCTCTGGAATGGGCGCCAAAATTTGCAGAAGCCGGAATTACCGTTATTGATAATTCTTCCGCCTGGAGGATGGACCCCACCAAAAAATTAGTGGTGCCTGAAATTAATGCTGATGCGCTGACAAAAGATGACAAGATTATTGCTAACCCCAATTGCTCAACCATTCAGATGGTGGTGGCATTGAACCCTCTCCATAAAAAATACAATATCAAAAGAGTTGTGGTGAGCACTTACCAGAGTGTAACCGGCACCGGTAAAAAAGCCGTTGACCAGTTGATGGGTGAAAGGGACAAAGCCGTTAAAGGCAGCAATGGCGAATACCCCATGGCTTACAAATATCCCATTGACCTGAATGTCATTCCTCAGATTGATGTGTTCCTCGACAATGGTTACACCAAGGAAGAAATGAAAATGGTGAACGAAACCAAAAAGATCATGAGGGATGATTCCATCCGTGTAACTTCCACTACTGTGCGCATCCCGGTAATGGGCGGCCACAGCGAAAGTGTGAATGTGGAATTTGCAAATGATTATATACTGGATGAAGTAAAAACTTTATTGGGCAAAGCGCCTGGTGTTGTTCTGGTTGACGACCCTTCCGCACAGCAATACCCTATGCCCAAAGATGCACATGAAAGGGATGAAGTATTTGTAGGAAGGCTGAGAAGAGATGAAACACAGCCCAATACTTTAAACATGTGGATTGTTAGCGATAACCTGAGAAAAGGCGCAGCAACCAATGCTGTGCAGATAGCTGAATACCTGATGCAGAAAAAGTTGTTGTAAAAGGGCGGGAAGCAAACCTGTGATGCCTGACATTTGTCGCTTTGTTTCACTGTAGGTAAAAATAGTTTTGTTTTTTTGCACTTGCCATTCTGTGTAAAAAAATATATACCCTGCGTGTGCCGCAGCAATGCATTGAAGGTATGATTGGTTTAATTTTTTAATTATACCCAAACTGAACATCAGCGTTAAAGAAACAAATCAGTGTATAACTGCGCCCCGGGAACAACCGAATATTTGCTCAAATCAGTTATCCCTTCTTTGGCCAGCACATCTTCATCAATAAAAAAATTGCCTGTGCATACAGATGAAGATTTGGAAAGAATATAATACGCCGCATCAGCAAGTATGTCCGGTGTGCGGCTCATCTTTATCAGCATTTCTCCGCCCAGTAAATTTTGCACTGCTGCGGTGGCAATAGTAGTCCGCGGCCAGAGGGTATTGGCGGCCACCCTGTCTTTCTTTAACTCGGCAGACAGCCCGTAAGCTATCATGCTCATGTTGTATTTGCTCATGGTATAGGCCAGGTGACCCGCAAACCATTTTACATCCATATTAATGGGTGGCGACAGGTTTAATATATGCGGGTTTTTGCCTTTGCGCAAATGGGGAATGCAGGCTTTGCAAACAAAGAATGTGCCCCTTACATTAATGCCATGCATCAGGTCGTAACGTTTGGGTTCCGTTTGTTCTGTTGGTGTAAGTGAAATGGCTGATGCGTTGTTGATTAAAATATCAATACCGCCAAATGTTTCAATCGTTTTATCAACTGCTGCCTGCACCTGGTCTTCAAAACGGATATCACATTGCACTGCCAATGCCTTACCACCTGCCTGCTCAATTTCGTTTGCGGCAGAAAAGATCGTTCCGCCCAGTTTAGGGTTCTCCTCAACTGATTTTGCCACTACTACAATGTTTGCGCCTTCTTTGGCCAGTCTCAGTGCAATAGCTTTGCCAATGCCCCTGCTGGCCCCGGTAATAAAAACAGTTCGACCTTTAAACGACATAATGAACTTTTAAGTAAACAAATATAAGTTAGTCTGGTATTGCCAGGTTATTTTATTGTATCTGCATAACCGGCAAAAGTGAAAAAATGTAAAGACAAATGCAGAAAATTATTTATACTATTGCCTCCGGTAACCCAACTGCTCAATGTCTGCTTTGTCATTTGAAGAAAAACTTTCACTGGAAAAACTCAGGCTTGAAAAGCTGAGGGCAAGGATCCTGATAGGGATATTTCTTCTTGGCACAATTGTTCAACTGGCTTTCTTCCTTTTTAACATAAAAGGGATTTTAAACAACCCCGGTGTACGCAACAGTTTCCTGTTCACATTTGGTTTCAACCTGTTTGCTGTCATTTTTGGCATATCACATCTCACGTTCCTCAACAGCATCAGCAAAAAAAGAAAATTCAGCCTTACCATTTACGGAAGAATTGCACACACCACACTTGAAGCATTGTTCCCGGCTTTCCTGCTTTATTTTATTTCTGCTTCCTTTACTTATAACATCAATGAACTGGATACACTGACTTTTTACCTGTATTTTATCCTCATCATTCTTTCTACGCTGCGCCTTAATTTTTTCCTTTCGGTATGGGC
>JANRKT010000402.1:0-2294 GCA_033763355.1 Chitinophagaceae bacterium
ACCCTCATTCATTCAATAAAAAAGGAAAGTTCCCCAGGTGGCTGAATATTGCCTTTGGTTACAGTTCTGACCTGATGCTTGGGGGCACTGAGAATAAATGGACCGATGAAACAGGGGCAATGATTGACAGGACGGACATTCCCCGCATAAGGAGATTTTATCTCTCTCCCGATATAGACCTGACCAGGATAAAAACAAAAAGTAAATTTTTAAGAGGGGTTTTTTATGTGGTGAATATGGTTAAAATACCCGCCCCGGCAATTGAATTAAACTCCAAAGGGAAGCTTAAACTTCATGCTTTTTATTTCTGATTATTTGATGTATGCCCCTTTCACGTTTTCACCTTCCACTTCCACGTGAATATATTCTTCAGGAGCGGTGGCAATTGAGATGCCCGTATAATCAGGGTGAATAGGAAAGATTTTGTGGCTCCTTTCCACCAAAACCAAAGTTTGAATTTTTTTAGGCTGATAAGCAAGAAAAGGTTTCAGGGCATACAGCAGGGTTTTACCGGTATTTGTTACATCATCAACAAGGATAAGGATTTTACCGGTAAAGTCAATGGGCTTACTGAGCATAACTTCTCTGGGATTTTTTTTATCCAGGCTTACAGTAACCACATCTGCATTTATGTTTGAAATTTTCTGCAGCAATTGCTGAATGTTTCTTGCCACAATACTTCCGCTTTCCCTTATGCCTGCCAGTATAATTTCTGTTTCACCGGCGTTGTTCTCCAGGATTTCATAAGCCATCCTGAGCATTTTCTTTTCTGCTATGGCCTTTGTGAGGATGTAATTCTTTGTTCCGGTCATATAATCTTCCGCGGGTTAAATTAAAATGGGTTACATCATGTAAATTAGCAAATGTAACTGAACCTGTATGCAAATCATCCAACAAATTGTTTTTGCACTTACCGCCATCTTTGCAAGCTGGCTGTTTGCCAAAAAGATAAAAGAAATCAGGCGTAATATTTTACTGGGCAGAGATGAAAATTTTTCCGGCAATACATCGGAAAGATGGCGTAATGTTTTATTGCTGGCATTCGGGCAGAAAAAAATGTTCAGGAACCCGCTTGTAGCTATAATGCATTTTGTTATTTATGCGGGTTTCATCATCATCAACATTGAAGTGCTTGAAATTATATTGGATGGCATATTCGGCACACACCGTTTGTTTGCAGCCACGCTGGGCGGCTTTTACCATTTTCTCATCAACAGTTTTGAGTTTCTTGCCTTGGGTGTAATTACAGTATGTATTGTTTTTCTTTTCCGCAGGAATATTATTAAACTGAAACGCTTTATCAGCAAAGATTTAAACGGCTGGCCACGCAGCGATGCCAACTACATCCTTACTTTCGAGATCATCCTGATGCTCCTGTTCCTCACTATGAATGCAAGCGACACATTATTGCAGCAAAGGGCTTACGGGCATTATGCAGAACATACAACCGGTAATTTCATGTTTTCGCAGCTATTGCACCCGCTTTTAAATGGTTTCGGGGATAGTTCATTGGTTGTGTTGGAAAGAACCTGCTGGTGGCTGCACATCCTCGGGATATTTACGTTTATGAATTACCTGCCTTACAGTAAACACCTCCACATCATCATGGCGTTTCCCAATGCTTACTACGCAAGACTGGAAGCACACGGTAAAATGCAGAACATGCCCGAGATACAGAAAGAGGTTTTGTATGCCATGCAGCCCGAACTGGCGCCAACGGGTACCGAAACTGCAGCTCCGAAAAAATTTGGCGCCAAAGATGTTTTTGATTTAAGCTGGAGGAATTTACTGGATGCATACAGTTGCACCGAATGTGGCCGTTGCTCAGCCGCATGCCCGGCCAATCAAACCGGTAAATTGTTATCGCCCCGTAAAATTATGATGGATACAAGAGACAGGATGGAAGAAATAGGAAAGAAGAACCCCCTACCCCTAAAGGGGAGTAAAGAAACTGTAAGCAACGATGGTAAAAGTCTGCTGCATGATTATATAACGGTAGAAGAACTGAGGGCCTGCACCACTTGCAATGCCTGCGTGGAGGAATGTCCCGTAAGCATCAGCCCGCTTGATATCATCCTGCAACTACGCCGCTATCTTGTAATGGAAGAAAGCAATTCACCACAGGAGTGGAACATGATGTTCAGCAATGTGGAAAACAATTTTGCGCCGTGGAAGTTCAGCCCGGATGAAAGGGATAAATGGGCGGAGGAAACCACCTAACCCTAAAGGGTACAGCTTTCAACTTTGTTTTCGAAGAGTTATTCCCTTTACGGTTTTACTTTCATCTTCACCGG
>JANRKT010000403.1:0-11254 GCA_033763355.1 Chitinophagaceae bacterium
CGGCCTGTTTGCTGGTTTTGCAACTGGTAAGGTTTATTGCTGTTAACAGGGTTTGGCAGCTTTACCACAACCGGCGTCTGGTATCGGGGGTATTTGCCTGCGGAAACAAGAACAGTAACGGGCTGCTGCGCAAATGTTGTAAACGAACGGATAAGTAATGTGAAAAGGAGAAAAATTTTATTCATTATGCTGGTCAGTCTTTTCAATGGGTGAATTTACGGAAGAATTTGGGTTGTGGTTCTTGCCCGGCATACATTGTCTCCCGGAGGGTTGATCCAGTATAGGAGTCGAATCAGATGACCTCACCTGCCGGCAACACATTGCTATTGGGAGACGGTGAGGGATACTTTTGTTGTGTACAGTATTTTGTCCCTAAATTGGAGAAACCCCACTTGGAAGAAAATATTGATGTTCATCGCCTGATTTGTCTATGTAAAAGAAAATTCCAGTTACTTGCGGGTTTCCAATCGTGATAAAATACCATTGCTCTTTTTTAAATTCCATTGGACAAGTCCTAAACTTTTTATCGGATATACTCCAAAGTAGCCTATTTGTTGAGTCTGTTGTGTGTCGTGATAAACCTCCGTGAATAAAAGGTATATTAACATATTCCTCCGTCCACCAATATTTACCTTCTTTTTTAAAATAGATTTTATCTGGCGGGTTTGGTGGTCTGCCTTCTGGATGGTCAATTCCGCAGGACGTCCAATATGTTACAGTATATTTTACTGGATAATTTTCGCTCCCGATAGAATCAACATTGATTTTCTCAATAGTTACTCCATTAATAAAGTCACGATTGGTTGAAATATAATCTTTAGTTATTATCACCTTTGGTGGTGCAAAGGCACTGAAGAAGGAATAAAGAAAATAAAGCCCGCCGCCTATAACAAATAATAAAACTGCGGAAAGCGCTATAACAATTGTCTTTGTTCGTTTTGTCATGCTGCAAGTGTCGATTTATTGCACACAAGCAACCGGCGTAGCCGCTGTGCTGGGTGAAGGTATTTAAAATGTGTTACTGGTGCAAGGGGTGGTTGCGTTGTTCATAGCACGGCATAACCTGTCATGCCATAGACAGGGAGTACGCCAACACTTATTAATTGTGCTGCATACTAAAGTTCAGAAAGGGGGCAGGCATATTTCACGTAAACTGGCCTCCCGGCAGGCAGGTTTGTAAAACAACAGTAACCGGATAACATCGGCGCAGTCATCAATAATTTTTTTAAACCACAGTGATATGGCGGCACGAAGCAGCACAGAGAAACTCCGTGCATCTCAGTGTCATTGTGCCCCTGTGGTTCTTTTTTTGGTATAACAAATAGCGATCAGCCATTTTCAGGTTCGTGGAAGAGCCTCATTCCGCAACATCACATTCACGTCTCAAAAAACGCAACACTTCCGCCCACCCATTCTTTATCCTTATTGTACCGTACGCCAATCATCTTTCCTTTGCTCAGGCGGGATAAATTAATGGCAGCTTTGGGCCTTGCCCAGCCGTCTTTCCACAAATACATCATGCGTATTTCCGCTTTGGCTGGCACATCGGGGGTTTCTATTACATCTGCATATTTTACCTTGCGCTGCAGTATCCAGTTTTCAGGGTCTGTTATTTTATCAATGTCTTCCGGTGTAATGTCAATCACAACGCCCTGCCCTGCAAAAGAAAAAAGAGGTTTTAAAACATAATTCTGCAGGTCGGCAGGTATTTGTTTTATTTCATTTAAAAAGTAAGTGGGCGGCACATAAGGGTGGTGTATAAAAGGCAATGTAAATTTGCTGATGCGGTAAAACCAGTTGGGGTGGGGGGCCCACTGCACATCAAGCTCCTGTGTTATATCCGCAAATTTTCCAAGCGAATCTTTCTGCGCTTTCAGGTCGTCAAAGATTACGCGGTTGTATATTCTTTTTACTTCGGTTTTCTTTTTGCTTTTTTCGTTGATGTAAAAAAGTTTCTTTCCTTCCTGTATCAGTTCTGTAATGCAAACAGGTTGTATGCCGAGGTAATCCTGCGTGCAGTAAAAATCAATTCTTGTTTTTTGTTCATGCGGTTTTATTTCAAGCAGTATTACATTTTCGGGGGCATTGTTGCCGAGGATAACTTCTTTCAGGTCGCTGATATAAGTTTCTTTATTGTAACCGCTGAGGTAATGTGTATAATTATCTGGTATCTTAAAATACTTTCTTACCATTTCAGGATAATACACCTGGAAACCAAAGAGGGTAGGGAAGCCCTGCATTTCGATGAGCTGTGGTTCCAGTACGCCGCTGTCATTCATGCAAATGCCAAAATCAAATGCTATCATGTGGGTATGGTCATTTTCACCGGGCACTTTTTCATCTGCGGGTATAGCCCTTTCAGTAAGTTTTTTAAACGAGGGGTCAGCAATAACATCAACAATGCTTTCACATGCATCAATGAGTTTTTTACCGAATGCTGCGGGGATAAATTCAGGGGTTTCGGCTACGCGAAATTCAATTGCCCCGGGATGTTTGCTGTGCAGATCTTTTAAAAATGCTTCATAATTCTCTTTTGTAAAAGCATCGTTGAACGCTTTGCGCAATGCAGGAATCATTTGCAGTGAGTTTAAAGGGAAGATACGAAGGTTATTGGAATGGTGAATGGGGAGTGGCAAGTGGTAAGCGGGCAATGCTGAATGGGCAATGTTGTTTTTTATCTGCCGGCTGCGAACTGCGTACTGGTGACTGCATACTACCTCCTGCCTACTGGCTGTTAAGCTGCTGCTTCTTCAACATTTTCTATGGCAAGGCTGAGAAAGTTGGGGAGGATGTGGGAATGTGTCCACAGTATTTTATCGGGATCGTTCAAATGGTCAATCATGGATTGCCATTTTTCTACGCCGTGGTTTTCTATAACGGTTTTCTTTTTGTCTTCTCTCTGCAGGTACATGGTCATGCCTTCAGGGTCTGCTTCGGGATGAAACTGTGTGCCGATCATGTATTCATTAAAACGTATTGACATGACGGCCCTTTCAAGAGGTACATGCGGCCTTTCCTTTTCTATGCAAAGAATTTTACCACCCATCTGCATGATGCGGTGATGGTCTGGCTGAGTGACCTGGTAATCCCGGCTGTCAACTGCGTAAAAGGGGTCTTTCAATCCGTCAAATACAGGCTCATCCTTTCCGTCAAGCAGCATGTGTACCGGGAATACTCCGAAAGAAGTTGATTTGCGTTTGGAAACGTTTGCTACTTTGTAATGCCTGCAGGCAAGCTGAAAGGAATGACAGATGAAGAAGATGTATTTTTTTTGTTCATTGCCCTGGTTATTGTTCCAGTCTTCTACCAGTTTAAGCCATTTAAAATAATGGTTCTCCCATATTGAATTTTCACTTTCCAGCGGGCTTCCGGGGCCGCCGCTTGAAATATAAATGTCGTAAGAAAGGTCAGGCGCCTCGTTCCTCAGCCTCACATCAAACTCTGCTGTAACAATATTTTTATAACTGATCTCCGCATACTGGTTCAGGATTTCACGGATACAGCGCATGCCTTCATTTGCAACCCCTTCGTAGAGGTCAAGAATGGCCACCCTTATGGTTTTTTTGCCGTGCATAAGAAAGTACAAACTTAATATTTTTTTAATCTTCTGTTTGTCGGCTGGTTAACTGATTTTATTAACGCCTGTGGATTGTAAAAGTTATACCGGGATAAGGGCTTTCTTTAACTACGGTAGTTTTTAAAAAATGCAGCAGTTTGTACAATAGTTGTAACTTAATTTATCAAAACCAGTTTGCCATGAGAAAATTAATGCTTTGCATAGTTGCGGCTGCAGCTATTGCGCTTTTATCAGCCTGTAAACAAAATTCAGGCAGCGAAGGGCCATCTTCTGTCTCTGTCAGCAAATTTTTTACTGCGAGGGATTCCGGTGTACAAACGGGGGGTGTAAAGATGGTGCAGATACAAACGCCGGCCGGAAGTTTTAAAGTATGGACAAAGCGCTTTGGTAATAACGATCGTATTAAGATCCTCACACTGCACGGCGGTCCGGCAGCCACACATGAATACATGGAATGTTTTGAAAGTTTCTTTCCCAAAGAAGGTTTTGAGTTTTATGAGTATGACCAGTTGGGATCTTACTACAGCGACCAGCCCCGGGACAGCAGCTTATGGACTACTGAAAGGTTTGTTGAAGAAGTTGAACAGGTAAGAAAAGCACTTGCCCTTGATAAAAATAATTTTTACCTGCTGGGCAATTCATGGGGCGGCATACTTGCTATGGAATATGCATTGAAATACCAGGATAACCTGAAAGGCCTGATCATTTGTAATATGATGGCAAGTTCACCTGATTATGATAAATATGCTGATGATGTGCTGGCAAAGCAAATGGACCCGAAAGTACTTGATACCATCCGCATGCTGGAGGCAAAAGGAGACTTTCAAAACCCAAAGTATATGGAGTTGCTGATGCCCAACTTTTATACAAAACACCTTTGCCGTTTGGCTGAATGGCCTGATCCTGTGAACAGGTCATTTAAGCACATTAATTCAGAAATATACGTGATGATGCAGGGCCCGTCTGAATTTGGAATTGGCGGCAGGCTTTCCAACTGGGATGTAAAAGGCCGGTTAAAAGAAATTATAGTACCTACGCTTACAGTTGGAGCAAAGCATGATACCATGGACCCCGAGCATATGAAATGGATGAGCACACAGGTACAGAACGGAAGGTATCTTTATTGCCCTGATGGAAGTCATTTGGCTATGTGGGACGACCAGCAGGTGTTTATGAATGGTGTAATCCGGTTCATTAAAGATGTAGACAGCGGGAATTTCACGAAAGAGCAATAAACTAAACTACCGTAGTTTTTGAAAGCTACGGTAGTTTGGCGTAAACAAAGGTAAGCGTACTACAATTTATTCAGGAAATCGGCAATTTCAGCATAACTCTTCTTTTGCGGTTTGATGCTTACATTGAGGCCTGTAACAACTGATGCATCCACTACACCAAGGTAGTAATCTGCATTAATGGAAGAAATGGATACAAGCATTACACTTTTGCTTATCGGGGTATTAACGGCATAAAAGATTTTACTGGCCACATCATCTTTCAGTTGCACCACAGTTTTGCTGTCTTTGTAAACCATAAACACCCTGGTGTTGGCATTGGTGTATATATTAGGAAGGGTAGCGGTTATTTTGCTACGGGCAACAAGTGTATCGAGGCTGATACCGCAGTTTACCCACCGCAGTTGTTTAAACTTTACTTCATAACCCGTCAGGGTCTGATTGGGGTTTACCGGATTGGGTTTTACAAACACGGCAGCTAATGAACCATCAGAACTTACCAGCCAGTTTACATAAGTATTGGTTGTGGATACGGGTATCTCGCCGTAATACACCTTATTGGTAGTACGGGGAGCGTTTTCATGGTAGCTGATAACAATATACCGGCCCTGGATAATGCTAAGATCTTTTCCGTCCTGCAATATCCTCACCAGAAATTCACTGCTTGCATCAAGCGGGTTGTTACTGGCAGTGGTAGGTTTAACATGTTTGATAAACTGGCCTTTGCTGGTTAAAAAGATCAATTGGATTTTTGCGGGCCCAAATGCTGTGGTTCCGTTAGCGCCATTACAGGTTTTTTCAGGCATCAGTATCTTTACGCCATTGGCAAATTCAATGGTGTCGCCAAGCGCTATATCTGTTATTTCGGATTCAAGCGGTTTCCCGGCCAGTTCCTCAAACAGTTTTACAAGGTTTTCTTTCAGTACACCTGAAGTAACCCAGGTGGTATCATTCACAGTAACATTGGGAACAAAAACGTCATAACCTTTCTTGCAGGAAAAAAACATTGCCTGCAGCAAGATTATCGTTCCTAAAATTTTTACTCGTTTCATTACGGTAAGATTGTATATTATATGATACAGTATGTTTTACCAGCGTTGCCCGCTGCTGTTTAATTTATATCTTACTCCCAGTTGCAGGCCATATGAACTGATGTTTTGCCTGAAAGGGGCATCAGTTACAGCATGGTTCTGCAGGTACCGCCTGTACCAGGGTTCTGCAAAAACCTCCCACGTATCAGTAAATCTTTTTACAAAACTTACGCCTGCATATACCCCCACACCCATGGTTGTTTTGAGCTGGGTTTTAGGGTCCCTTATTGTTTGCGACATGGGTATTAATGTGGTATCCAGCATATCTCCCCGGTACCAGGACCGTACATTAAACAATAAACCGCCCTGCACACCTACAGTAAAATCGGGGTTCCTTACTTCATAAGAAAGCAATAATGGGATGTCAATGTTGCGGTATGTGTTGTAAGTGCGTTTTACCCTTGTACCGGTTTGTTCTACATAAGAAGTATCTCTTACAACCAGGGTATCCCCCGGTCCACGTATAATGGTCCTGATAGTGATAACAGTGGTAATACGCTTTTCATTTTCATTGCGGTAATCAAACCTTTCATTGATTTGTGAGAAATGCAAACCGGTTTTTACCAGCCAGTCGCGGCTGATGTTTTTACTGAACCTTACGCCGAATGTAAAGGACGGCAGCATCGTTTCGCTTGTGTCTTTGCGGTTTACAAAACCCAGTTTTGCAGAATTGTCCTGCAGGCGTTTTGAAGGAAGATCAAATGAACCGAAGGTTTCAACATACCAGTCATTTCTTACCGGCCCCCGGAAATCCGGGCAGCCGGGAAACCTGCATTGAGGAACAGTAAGGTGTATTTGCTGATCTGCTGACAGGAACATTTTTTTAAAGGCTTTGTTGAAATCCCAATTGCCGGAAAAATTTCCCGCAGCAGGGTCAACAGCAGCCAGTGACCAGGAACGAAGCCATGAATGGCTGCTGTTTTTCTTTTCCAACAGATCTATCAGCAAGGCATCATCGCTTTCATCATTGCTGTTAAAGTTTCTTTTGGTATTGTTGTTTTTCCTTTTTGTGTAGTTGCTGTTGTTTTTCTGAAAAGCTGATGGCCGGATGTAATTTTTTGCAGTAATATTACTTTTAGTTGTATTTGTAACAACATCACCCGCTTCATTAACTGAGTTGCTTTTATTCTTGTTTTCTGAATTATGCTGAAGGGTGGCGGAATTTTTTTCTTCGGAAATATTATTGCTGTTATCGCCTGATTGTTGTAAAGTTGTTTGTTCTGGTTCTTTCAGGTTTTGTTTTAATGAATGTGGTTCAACTTTAGTTCCTTCTTCAGGATTTATTTCGCTGCTGTTACCGGGCGTTATGGCGGCTACAGCATTTTCATGCTGCTGCGAAGGCTGCACGAAAATAAAATACCCTGCCCCGGCAAGGCCCAGCAATACGGGTAACAGGTACCACCAGGCGAAAGGCCTTTTTTTGCGTTTTTGTCTTTCCCGGAAAATCCTTTCAAGTACTTCCCCGTTAACCGGAGAAGAGTAGGGTTCGAGGCGGTCCCGGAACATCTGGTCTGTATTGTTTTCCATTATGCCACCATTGCTTTATGACGTTCAATAATAAGTTTCTGCAACATGCGCCTGGCTTTGGCCAACTGGCTTCTTGATGTGCCTTCGTGTATGCCCATCATAGCGCCTATCTCTTCATGGCTGTAACCATCAATAACATAGAGGTTAAAAACCATTCTGTAGCCATCCGGTAAAGTCTGTATTAACCTGAGTATTTCTTCTTCGCCAAGGTGCGAATAAATGCCGGCATCATAGGACGGGGATTCCATTACCCTTTCATCTACTTCTTTAAAATGTATCTTCTTTTTTTTGCAATGCCGTATGGCGGTGTTGATTACTATCCTTCTCATCCATCCTTCCAGCGGGCATTCAAAACGAAACTGGTCAAGGTTGTTAAAAATCCTGATGAAAGCTTCCTGTAAAATATCTTCCGCTTCACTGGTATCATTGGTATATCTCCTGCAAATAGTCATCAGCCTGCCAGCGTGGTTCTGGAAAAGCATACGCTGGCAACTGCGGTCTTCGCTGATACAACCTCTAATCAATTCTTTTTCAGTCAAAACTGTCAGGGTTTCGGTTAATACGATTATTATGATACAGTAAACGCAAAAAATGTTGCCTGAAGTACCCTGCGGGATAACTTGTACGAAAGTAAAATTAGATTTGGCTTGGCTTTGTTAAAGCCTGGCAAGAAACTGGTTATGAATGTAATCGGCTACACTTACAAGGTTTTTGGTTTGCTCGTAAATTTTAAGCTGCCTGTCGGCACCGGTGCCGTTGTCAAGCATTTTTTGAACGAGGCTAACGGCATGGCGGCTGCCGAGGTTGTCCACCACATCATCTATAAAATCAAGCAGTTCGTAAATCAATACCCTTGTATTTACTTCCTCTTCCTTCCCAAAATCAATCAGCCTTCCGTCAATGCCGTAGCGTGAGGCCCTCCATTTGTTTTCATTAACCAGTACACGGGGATAAATAATGAAATTGAGGTTTTGGGTGCGGAGTTTGTACAATTTGGCGGCAATGGCCTGGAAGATGGCTGCAATGGTAATCGTTTCATCTACCGTAAGGGGCACATCGCAAATGCGGAACTCCACTGTATTGAAGAAGGGGTGGACACGGAGGTCCCACCAGATTTTTTTGGCGTTATCGATACAATTGGTTTTAATCAGCAGGTTTACATAGTTTTCATATGCACTGTAACTGTCAAAATAATCAGGTATGCCCGTACGCGGAAATTTATCAAATACTTTGGTGCGGAAAGATTTAAAACCTGTGAGCCTTCCTTCCCAAAAAGGGGAATTGGTACTTAATGCAAAAACATGCGGTAAAAAATACCTGGCTGAGTTGGCAATGTGAACTGCCATATCTTTATCGGGCATGCCCACATGCACATGCAGGCCAAAAATGAGGTTGCTGCGTGCAGCTTCCTGCATTTCATTTACAATTTCATGATAGCGGGGGTTTTCGGTGATCAACTGGCTTTCCCAGTGGCTGAAAGGATGGGTGCCTGCAGCGCCCATCCAAAAGCCCAAATCGCCTGCAATGCCCGAAATGGTATTGCGTAAAGTGGCTACGTCTTTGTATGCTTCTTCAATATCCTGGCAAATGTCAGTTCCCACTTCTACAACAGCCTGGTGCATTTCGGCTTTTACTTTATCCTTAATCACCTTCTGCCCTTCGATTACTATTTTCTGTTCATGGCTTTTCAATTCACGGGTTTGCGGATCCATAACCATGTACTCTTCCTCCACTCCAAGTGTGAAGTGCTTGTAACTGATGTTAGCCATATTGATTTTTAAGCAGTCGTTTCAGTTTCTAAAATGCCGTTTGCTTTCAGTTGGCCGTTGCTGCCAACAAGCGGTACTTTATTGGCGCTGCGTTTAATGTATTCACCCCATGTTAAATTATCCAGACCTTCCTGGTGTTCCAATGCCCTTTCAATGGCGTAATTGGCAGCAGTTTCAACAACCCAGTCAAAATTTTCCTGTCCAACGCTCTGTACATCTGCATCAGGTGCAGGGTTACAGAAATCAATTGCGTAAGGAACACCGTTTCTCACTGCAAGCTCCACTGTATTGAAATCGTAACCGAGGTATTGGTTAATACGCAGTACAATGCTCTCCATCAGCTTCAGCTTTTCAGGAGTGGGTTTAAAATCGCTTACATAACGGAGGTGATGGGGATTGCGTGGCTCATAAGGCATGATGCGCACATATTTGCGGCCGATGCAATAGCAGCGGTAATATTCTTCAAATACAATTTCTTCCTGCAGCAGCATAACCAGCTGGCCGGTTTCTGCATGTTTCTCAAAAAACTCATCCATGTTCCGGAGCTTGTAAACATTCTTCCATCCGCCGCCTGCAAAGGGTTTCATGTATGCGGGAAAACCTATATAATCAAATATCCCTTTCCAGTCAAGCGGGTATGCAAGGTTGCTGAAAGATTCATCTGATGTATCAGCCGGCAAATCCCTGGAAGGCAGAATAACTGTTTTGGGCACGGGGACGCCGATTTTTGTAGCCAGTGCGTTATTGAAAAATTTCTCATCAGCGCTCCACCAGAATGGATTATTGATTACGGCTGTTCCGCATGAAGCTGCATTTTTAAGATAGGCCCTGTAAAAAGGAACATCCTGTGAGATGCGGTCAATGATAACAGCATATTCAGCAGAATCACCCTGAATTACTTTGTCAATACGTACGTGTTCTGCTATAATGCCCTGCACATTTTTACTGTTAACCCTTTCCACAAATGCAAACGGGAAGGATCTTTCTTTACCGAAAAGAATACCGATTTTTTTCATACCAAATGGATTTGATGGTGACCAGATCAAATGGGTATCAACCAGGCAATTGGATCCATCTGATCATTAATTTTTTTCCCTTACTCTGCAGGCGATGCCCGATGCGCCTGTTGCTGTATTAAAATAAATAAGTATAACCAAACTGGTTATAAGAACTTTGCGGGTATCAGAGATTTTTCGCAGGAACTGCTTAGGGAAGCCGGGATTCTGGTATTCCAGGATGTGTTTGCAGGTCAGCAACCTGAAATTTTATACAATTTTACTGTATTAATAGCAGTTTATACCATGTTGATAACCAAATTTATTTTTTAAGTACAAAAAAAGCAAAAAAGAGCCGGGGAATTTCACATATCCCCTTTACAAGGGCTTTGTTTTTTTGTTTTGCCCTATATTTGATTGATATGCATTCCGGAACCGTGTCAGCCATCCTCACTGAACATAAAGCAATTGAATCTGCCAGCCTTGAAAGGGACGTTAAAGTGGATTTTTACCTGCCTAAAAATGTTGAAAGGCCCGGTGAAATGGGTCTTTTGCTTATAAACGACGGGCAGGATATGGAAAAACTGGGGTTTGAGAATATATTAGAAAAATTGTACAGGCACGGGGCTATTCAACCTCTTTTGTGCGTGGGCATACATGCAGGTAAAGACAGGAAAATGGAATATGGCACTGCAGCTTTTACTGATTTTAAGGGCAGGGGGGCAAAGGCGGCGGCATATACCAGTTTTATTTTTGATGAACTTCTCCCCTTTATAAAAAAGGAATACAACATGCCCCATTTTAAGGAAAAATCTTTTGCGGGGTTTTCGCTTGGTGGTTTAATGGCGCTGGATATTGTATGGAACTACCCGCAGCAATTCAGTAAAGTTGGTGTATTCAGTGGTTCCTTGTGGTGGCGCAACAAGAGTTATGAAGAAGATTATAACGATGATACCGACCGCATCATGCATGCGCAGATCAGGAAAGGAAAGCATTATCCCTGGCTTAAATTCTTTTTTCAATGCGGGTTATTTGATGAGAACAAGGACCGCAATAACAATGG
>JANRKT010000404.1:0-14525 GCA_033763355.1 Chitinophagaceae bacterium
GATATTGAAATGCTGCTTATAAAAAACCCGGCAGAGGCTTTTCAGATAAAAATCAGGAGAAAAAAATAACTACCTGCAGTTTTCTATAATAACATCACATGCTTTATTTATTTCATCATCAGTTATAATTAGCGGAGGGGCAATCCGCATGCAATGTGGTGCAAATAAAAACCAGTCGGTTAATACCCCATTTTCAATACAGCAGTCAATAATTTTTTTGTTGGTTTCAAAGCTGTCAAATTCAACTGCCATCATTAAGCCGTGAGAGCGTACGGCTTTTATCTTTTTGTGCTGAAGCTTATTCAAAAACAGGTTTTCTTTTCTTTTTACTTCTGTCATCAGACCCTCTTCTGTTAAAACCTTCAGTGCAGCCAGCCCTGCAGCACAGCAAACCGGGTGGCCGCCGAATGTAGTAATGTGGCCCAGTACAGGGTTTTCAGTTAAACAGTACATGATATTTTTATCTGTAATAAACGCCCCTAACGGCATTCCGCCGCCCAATGCTTTTCCAAGTAAGATAACATCCGGTACAATTTCAAACTGCTGAAAACCCCATAAGGTTCCTGTTCTTCCAAAACCGGTTTGTATTTCGTCAAGAATAAGTAATGCGCCTGTGTCATTGCATTTTTTTCTCAGCGCCTGCATCCATTCTTTTGAAGGAACAATAACACCCCTTTCCGCCTGAATTGTTTCAGCAATCACGCAAGCAGTTCTTTCTGTAATACACCTGATGGAATCAAATGAATTAAACTCCAGGTGCAGCACATCCGGCAATAAAGGCCTGAAGGCATTTCTCCAGTACTCATCTCCCATAATACTCAATGCCCCCTGTGTTGATCCATGATAAGAATGATTGAAGGCAGCAACCTGTGTACGTCCTGTAAATCTTTTAGCCAGTTTCATGGCGCCTTCCGTTGCTTCAGTTCCGGAATTGGTGAAGTAAACCGAGTTAAGCGATGGGGGCAAATGATCAGTGAGGCATTTTGCATAAACAACCTGCGGCGTTTCAATAAGTTCACCGTAAACAAGCAGGTGCAGGTATTCATCTGCCTGTTTTTTTATTGCGTCAATTACTTTGGGGTGCCTGTGCCCAACATTACAAACACTGATGCCGCTGATGAGGTCAAGATATTCCCTGCCATCCTTGTCGTGCATTTTGCATCCTTCCGCTTTTATTATTTCCAGCGCCAGCGGGGATGCGGATGTTTGTGCGATATGCTGCAGAAAAAGCTGCCGGTTCGTCATTGTTGCAAATTGCAGGTAAATTCTGTTGAGAAAGTGCAAATGTCGTAAACAATTAATGATGATATTTGCTTTAAACAGAAGTTATTATGCCCGTAATCCTGCCTGTTAAGGGAATAATGCCCCTATTTGGACAAAATTGTTTTATCGCACCCAACGCTACTGTTGTTGGCGACGTAGTTACGGGGGATGATTGCAGCATTTGGTTTAATGCAGTGGTAAGGGGCGATGTAAATTCAATACGTATTGGAAATAAGGTAAATATACAGGACGGAGCAATAATCCACTGCACATACGAAAAGGCCAAAACCATCGTTGGTAATAATGTAAGTATTGGTCACCTTGCAATCGTTCATGGCTGTACCTTACAAGATAATGTGCTGATCGGTATGGGGGCTATAGTGATGGACAATGCAGTAATTGGAAGCCAGTCCATTATAGCCGCCGGGGCCGTAGTACTGGAAGGTACAATAGTAGAACCCGGAAGTATCTATGCAGGTGTGCCCGCAAAAAAAGTAAAAGAAATTCCCGCCAATCTAATTGAAGGTGAGATAAACCGGATTGCGAACAATTACGTTATGTATAGCAGCTGGTTTAAAGAAACATCCTGATTATCAGCAATAGCCTGTTAAAAGCCAAACGAGTTAAACAAATCTTCATTTTTAAAGTCAATATGTTATGAAAAATGTATTAAAAAAGGCAGCGATTGCACTTGTGATGGTGTCATTTATGTATGCCTGTTCGCCTAAATACGGGTGCCCCAGCAGTGGAAAAAACACAGGAGCAGAAAGGTATTTAAGTGGAGAGAAGGTGCCCAGGGCGAAGAAGTTTAAAGCCTAGCAACACCTAAATTTAAACTATATGACCCTGACCCTGAGAACTGATTACGGCTGTACTGAAGCGGTAATCTCCGAAAACTGCGGATTCGACAAATTCTACAATGTCGCTGATCTGCTTGCCGAACAACTTCGTATCCGTTTCACCAACAAGATTGATGACTCAGATACTTCTTACTGGGATTTTATTTTCAAAGGCCAAAAACTCACACTCCATTACAACATTTACGATGGGGTATCTATTTTTCCCCGCAGCTGGAAAGAAGCAGTTAGAAAAGACAATGAAGCTGTGCAGGAGCTGGCTAAGATACTTGAAGGGATCAGGTAGAAACTTGCCTGAACTTCAATATCATTAGTACATTTTTTCTGTAATAGATTCCAGGATGTTGCAATAACTGATGTAACGTTCAGGGTAAATCTTTCTCTCCTGAACAGCCCTTATTACAGCGCAACCAGGTTCATTGGTATGAAGGCAATTGTTGAACTGGCAATGCTGTATCAGTTCCCTCATCTCCGGAAAATAATGAGATAGTTCCTGTTTGCTGATGTACACCAGTCCGAATTCACGCATACCTGGTGTATCAATAATCCTTGCGCCAAACGGCAGGTCGAACATTTCAGCAAATGTTGTTGTATGCAATCCCTTTCCGCTCCATCCGCTCACATCCTGTGTTTTCAGGTTTTGCCCGGGCATTAAAAGATTAATGAACGATGACTTGCCCACCCCGCTGTGTCCGCTTACCAATGTAATTTTATTCTCAAGCAACTTTTTCAGTTCATCAATTCCTTTATTTTCTTTTACACTTGTGCCAAATACACGGTAGCCGATGGATTCATACATTTCTTTCCACGCATCAAACTGTTCATGTTCCTTTTTTCTGAAGAGATCTGTTTTGTTAAAAACAATTATGGAAGGAACATGGTATGCCTCTGATGTAGCAAGGAAGCGGTCAATAAAACCCTGGGAAGTGCGGGGTTCTTTTAATGTTGCAATAAGCAATGACTGGTCAATATTGGCAGCAATAATGTGGTGCTGGTGTTTTGCACGGGGCGACTGGCGGTTGATGTAATTTTTCCGGTCATGTATCTCAGTAATGGTCACTGTGTTTTCAATCTCATTTTCCGGTTCTATGCTTACTTCATCGCCAACTACAACCGGGTTGGTTGATGTTATCTCATCTATCCTGAACTTTCCCTTAATGCGTGCCTGAAAAAATTTTCCTTCTGCGGTTTTTACCGCATACCAGCTCCCGGTTGACTTGTAAACAATCCCTTTCATCCGGCGCAAGATAACATTCTAAGGAAACTTTCTGAAAATGGTAAAGCGGAGGAGCACTTCAAGGAACACAAATAAAAGCGCTGCAAATGCAAACGGGTAATATTTTTCAGTATAACGGCGTGTGGTGGTAATATCAATTTTAGTTTTTTCCAGTTGATCAATCTCCTTATAAATGCCTTTCAACCCCTCATTTTCTTTTGCCCTGAAATATTTACCGCCCGTTTCGTTTGCAATTTCAGTTAAAAGTTTTTCATCAATATTTACTTTTTCCTGCTGCATTACAATCCCGGCTGCTGTTTGTACCGGCGTAGCAGCATAACCTTCTGAACCCACACCAATGGTGTAAACTTTTATTCCAAGGGCTTTTGCAATTTCCTTTGCTGTTTTAGGATCAATGATGCCGCCGTTGTTTTCTCCATCGGTAAGCAGGATGACCACTTTGCTTTTTGCGTCGCTGCTTTTTAAACGGTCAACACTTGTTGCCAGCCCGGAGCCAATTGCAGTTCCGTCAACAAGAAAACCGCTTCTTACCTGGTATATCTGGGTACGCAGCGATTCATGGTCGGATGTAACAGGGCATTGGGTAAAACTTTCGCCGGAAAATATAACAAGGCCGATACGGTCTGTAGGCCGGTTTGCAACAAAATCTGCGGCTACTTCTTTTGCTGCTTCCATACGGTTGGGTTTAAAATCCTGGGCCAGCATGCTGCCGCTTATGTCAATGCACAAAACAATATCGACGCCCTCCCCTTCAACATTTTTTTCATCATTGTGTGTTTGCGGCCTTGCCAGAGCAACAATAAGACTGGCCAGCGCCAGCAGGCGAAATACAAAAGAGGCATGCCTGAATGTCCTCTTCCAGGAAGAAGTATTATGAAAACGCTTTAGCGACGATATGGTAACAGAACCCAGCAGCCTTTTGTTGCGACTGATGTACCAGCCCCCGATTATGGGTACCACCAGGAGCAGGAACAAAACCTGTGGCCAGGCAAACTCAATATTTTTTAAATAGTCAAATAACAATTTTATGTTTTTTGCCTGTGTAACAATTGGATAATTTCTTCTATTGTTTTGAACCCCTCGCTGCCCTCGCTTACAGAAGATGGGTATTTTGCAAACTTTACTGCATCCGCTACCCTTAATGTTTCAGCAAGAGGGCCCAGTTTTTCCCGCTGCAGTATGTCGCCATTTAAATAAACCAGGATTTCATCCGTAGTGCTTTGCAGCATCGGCTGATTGAACTGGCGCTGCAGGAAGACCCTGAATATGTCTGTAAGCTTTGTATAATAAATTTTCATTTCACCCTTTTCGGGTAATTGTTCTTCCTTCAGCTTTTTCATTTCCTGAACTGCCTGCTCATAAGGAGATAACTTTGTGCCGGAAAATTCTTCTTTCGCTTCTTTTTTCTTTCTTCCTTTCAGCATTTGCCACAACAGAAATGCAATAATTAAAACTGTCACTGCACCCATTATCCAATAAGTCCAGTCAAAAGGTTTGGCGTCCACTTCAATAATTTCTTTTATGTCGTGGTATGCTTCGCCTTTTAAAGCAACGGGTAAAATATTGATGCCGATGGTGTCTGTTTTATAAGATTTATTACTGACGGAAACAGTGAAAGCGGGTATTATCCAATGGCCTGAATCAAAACCAGTAAGGATATATTTCTGCTGCAACCTGTATTTATCCCCTGCCAACGAGCTGTCAAAATTCAACCGCTTAACAACTTCAAGGTGATTTAGTGAGTCAGGCATTGCAACCCACTTACCGGGTTTTTTGTTTTGGGGATATTCAAGCGTCAGGGTAAATTCAATTTGTTCGCCAATGTATATCCTGCTGCGGTCAACTGCAGCTTTAAAACTAACACCGCTTTGGGCCTGTAATGAATTACCCCATAAAAGAAAGTAAAGCAGCGCAGAAACAACCCAATAAACTCTTTTATGTAGAAAGCGGTTTTTCATTCCTGATTGTACAACTACATTCGCTTGATAAAAAATTTCTGCAGCACTTTTACATAATCTTCATCTGTCCGTATATACAACAAATCGGCGCCGGCCCTTTTAAAACTGTTCCGGCAGGCTTCCTCCGTCTGGTTAAACTGCAACGCATAATTATACTGCACCGCTGCATCATTGGTATCAATCCACAAAGCCTGCCCCGTTTCTGCATCCTGCATCTGCACCAATCCCACCTTGGGCAATTGCATATCCATCTTGTCATATACTTTTATGCCTATTACATCATGCTTATTGCCGGCTACACGAAGGGCATCATCATAATTGTCCACCATAAAATCGCTCAGTATAAATGCAATGCTTTTTTGTTTGGTTGAATTGTTAAAAAACCTCACGGCGTCATTCAGGTTTGTGCCGTTGCCTTTGGCCTCGGTGGTAAGTAATTCCCTTACTATATACAGCACATGATCTTTGCCCTTTTTGGGGGGAATATAAAATTCAATTTTATCGCTGAAAAAAATTACACCCACTTTGTCATTGTTGTTATTTGCTGCAAAGCCAAGAACAGCGCAAACCTCTGTGATAAGATCCTTTTTACTCTGGTGCACCGTACCAAATAAAGAACTGGGGCTGATGTCAACCAGCAGCATCATAGTAAGCTCCCTTTCCTCTTCAAACATCTTGCTAAAAGGATGGCCAAACCTTGCTGAAACATTCCAGTCAATAAACCTGATGTCATCACCCGGCTGGTATTCTCTCACCTCTTTAAACGACATCCCCCTTCCTTTAAAAGCGCTGTGGTATTCGCCGGTAAAGATGTGGTTACTGAGCTTCTTGCTTTTTATTTCAAGCTCCCTTACTTTCTTTATAATTTCTGCAGTAGTAAGCATAACCCCATCCCCTAAAGAGAAGTTTTAAATCCTTTATTTATAGTTAATCGTTCATTCATCAGACAATTGAAATAAGCTGCTTCTATGGAACATGTATGGTCCTTATGATTTCATCCACTATAAATTCTGCATTCACGTTTTCTGCTTCCGCTTCATAAGTAAGGCCCATACGGTGGCGCATTACATCTTTGGCAATATTGCGTACGTCTTCAGGAATTACATAACCTCTTTTATTAATGAATGCATGTGCCTTTGCTGCCAATGCAAGGTTAATGCTTGCCCTTGGCGAACCGCCATACGAAATAAGCGGCTTCAGTTTATCAAGCCTGAATTTTTCAGGGCTGCGTGTGGCAAAAACAATATCGAGTATATAATTCTCAATTTTTTCATCCATGTAAACCTGCCTTACCAGTTCACGTGATTTTATAATTTCCTGGACAGATACCACCTGGTTAATTGAAGGCATTGTGAGGCCCTGTATATTCTGCCGGATGATCATTTGTTCTTCACTGCGCTGGGGGTAATCAATCAGCACTTTCAGCATAAAGCGGTCCACCTGTGCTTCCGGAAGCGGATAGGTCCCTTCCTGGTCAATGGGGTTTTGCGTAGCCAGCACCAGAAAAGGTTCATCCAATTTAAATGTGCTTTCACCAATTGTTACCTGGCGTTCCTGCATGGCTTCCAGCAGGGCGCTCTGTACTTTGGCCGGGGCCCTGTTGATTTCATCTGCCAGTATAAAATTGGCAAAGATGGGGCCCTTGCGAACCACAAACTCGTGGGTTTGCTGGTTGTAAATCATGGTACCGATAACATCAGCAGGCAACAGGTCAGGCGTGAACTGGATGCGGCTGAATTTGGCATGAATAGCCTGTGAAAGGGATTTAATGGCTAGTGTTTTTGCCAGGCCGGGTACACCTTCCAGCAACACGTGGCCATTGCTCAAAAGGCCTATCAGCAGGCGGCTTACCATGTGGTGCTGCCCTACAATTACCCTCGCAATTT
Organism: Chitinophagaceae bacterium; assembly: GCA_033763355.1. Taxonomy (GTDB): domain Bacteria; phylum Bacteroidota; class Bacteroidia; order Chitinophagales; family Chitinophagaceae; genus JANRKT01. Next base: position 7,202 of record JANRKT010000404.1, read on the forward strand.
CGTTTTCAAGTTTGTCAACAAAAGAGGCGGCAGACTGAATTTTATCGTTGAGATGGCGGATTTCTTCTGCGGTTTGTACCATACAAAGGTTTTAGGTAATGCAATTATACAATGCAAAATAAAGGATTCTGTTATGCAATCATTTTGCCAAACTGGGGAGCGGTTGAAAATACCTGTTAAAATCAGTCTTATTTTTGTAACAGTAAATCTGCATAAATACCGGTTTTAGACGTTAGCCGCATATCCAGGATATGGCTAATAACGCATCAACGACTGCGGTATTTTTCAGCAATCATTAAAATGCTTAACTTTTAAAAAAATACTGTGCCTTTAGCTGCCCGTCTGTTTTTGCTGTTATTATGTACTGCCCCGTTTGCCTCCTTTGCACAGGATAAAGGTGGTGAAACAAAAGATGCACCCGTAAAAAAAACCGTTAAGGGAGAAGTGTATGCGCTTATCATAGGCATATCAAGCTATCCATACATCAAACCTCTTAGCTACGCTGATAAAGACGCTGAATTATTCAGGGAATTTTTACTGTCTCCTGCTGGCGGAAGGGTTAAACCATCCAACATCGTAACCCTGCTTAATGACCAGGCCAAACAGGGCAACATCATCGCCAAAGGTTTTTCATGGCTCAAAAATAAAAATCCCCATAAAGATGACAGGGTGTATATCTATTTGTCAGGCCATGGCGATGCAATCAATGAAAAAAACCATTTTTTTCTTGCCTACGATTGTATTGGCGGCGACCCTTTGAATTACATGATTACGGGTGCTGTACAGATGTACAATATCAAAACAGCCATTATTGAACCACTTACAAAAGCAGGGGTAGAAGTGGTGCTGATACTTGATGCCTGCCGCACCAATGAATTGCCCGGTGGTGAAAAAGGCCAGCAGTATTTTTCAAGTTCTGTTAAATCTGTTGCGGAAGAACGCGTAGGCGAAATCATCATGCTTTCCACAGGGCCCGGCCAGGTAGCAGTGGAAAGCGCCAAGGTTGGCAATGGCCACGGTTTGTTTACTTATTATCTTATTGAAGGGTTAAGCGGCTTTGCCGATGATGACAGGGACGGAAAAATTTCGCTGATTGAATTAACAGAATGGGTAGGCAAAAAAGTAAGAACAGAGGCAAGGGTTGAATTCAGCCGTACTCAAATACCTTATTTCTGCTGTTCTGATTTTAATGACAAAACAGTAAGCCTTGTTGACAGCAGTTATCTTAAAAGCTGGATTGCCGCCAAAGAAATGGCAAAGCTTGCGGGAAAAGAAGATTTAACCATAACCACAAAAAAAGTTGGTGAAAAAAGCAATTCAGGAAATGAAAAAACAGATACCTCCCTTATTGCATTATTTAACCTCTTCAATAAAGCCATCAGGAACGACCGGCTGATCGGCAATGAATCTGCAGAAGGATATTATGCAGAAATGCTTAAGCAATGGCCGCAACATTCATTAACGGATGATGCCAAATATTCACTGGCTACTGAGTTTATCAATTACGGCCAGCAAAAGATCAACCTGTTCCTGAATGGTAAAGACATTACCTACGTAAACAAGATGCGGCAAAAAATGCAATCGGCAGTTTCAACGGCAAATCTGGATGACAGCTCCGGGGTTTCAAAAAAAACAACATCTGCTGCAAGCATAATGCAGGAACAGGTTGACCGGATTGAAAAAATTGCAACCGTACAGTACAAAGATGCTGCGTACATGATGGAAAAAGCCATTGCATTGCTGCAGCAGGACAGTTTCCTTATACAATCACTTTATCCCAAGCTCTGGTTCCTTAAGGCAAAAAGTTACCATTCAGGCGAGGACAAGGCGATGACCTATTCCTCCGCTATGGAATATTGCCGCAGGGCACTGGCTGCTGACTCCAACGCAGCATACACTTATCACATGCTGGGACTGCTTTACCGCGAAAAACGAAAAGATTCCTGCATTAATTTTTTTGAAAAGGCCATTTCGCTTGCACCCCAGTGGAGCTACCCTTACCAGCAGCTGGCATACCATTATTATGATGGTTATGAAAATGCCAAAGCTGAAAAATATTTTTTCCGGGCCATTGCTGCAGATTCGTCCCAAACCCATCTGGTACGCAACCTCGCTGACCTGTATAAGGGAGAAGGAAAAAAAGAAAAAGCGCTGGAGTATTATTTGAAAGCTGCTAACGAAGACCCCTCAGACCCAGAAAATTTTAATTCATTGGGGGTATTTTATTATGAAGGCAAAAAATACAAAGAAGCCGAAGAGTATTACAAAAAAGCAATACAGGTTAAAAAAGATTATTTCTACCCCCTGTACAACATGGCGCTGCTGAATGAATATGCTTTTTTAAATTATGAGCAGGCTGAAAGCTATTACCGGAAAGTACTTGAACTGAAAAAAAATGATAAGCAGGCGTTATCAGGGCTTGCAGGGCTTTACAGCAAGCAAAAAAAATTAAAGCAGGCTGAAGGGGAATACCAAAACCTGGTAAACGCCGACCCACGTGACCCGGGTAACCAACTCTATCTTGGCAATTTTTATTACGGGGACATAAAAGATTTTGTAAAGGCCGAACAGGCGTATATCGCCGCCATCAAAATTGACAGCAACTACACATTTGCATACCATAACCTGGGGCTTATTTACAGCTACAAAAAGCCGGATTACAGCAAAGCGGAAAATTATTTTAAGAAGGCATTAAAGACCGACCCCAATTATGTACAGGCAAGCAACCAGCTTGCCGAACTATATGTAAAGCAAAGCAGGTTTAAAGATGCAGAGCTGCAATACAAATACAGCATGACTGTAAAGCCCGCCAATGAAGAAAACTGCAATGACCTTGGCGTGTTTTATTACGACAGGAAAATGCCTGATTCAGCTTTGAAATACTTCAGCGAAGCAATAAAAATAAAACCTGATTTTGTTTTGCCCTATAACAACCTGGCGCTGGTATATGAAACTTTTTACCGCAACTATAACAAAGCTGAACAATGTTACAACGAAGCACTGCGGATAAACCCTTCATACAGTCTGGCCCTGCGCAACCTGGCACTGCTGTACAAAAAAACAGGTAAATACAAAAAGGCTGAAGACATTTACCTGAAACTGATAGCAACAGAGCCTGAGAAATACAATACATGGCTGGCAGCAGGAAATTTTTATTACGATGAATCAAAAGATGCAGAAAAAACGGAAAAATATTATTTGAAAGCGCTGTCAATTGACAGTACTGACCCTGCTCTTTATAACAACCTTGGCCTGGTATATGAAAATCTTAAAAAGGATTATAAAAAAGCAGAGCGGTATTACCTGCAAACAATTAAAATAAGTCCTAAATATTCGCTGGGCTACCGTAACCTGGCTGCAATGCATGAAAAGCAAAAAAATTATGTTCAGGCAGAAAAATACCTGATGCAGGCGATAAAGCTTCAGCCTGATGTTATTGAAAACTATAATGTCACAGGTATTTTTTATTACGACAGGAAAAAGCGGGAAGAAGCTGAAAAATATTTTCGAAAAGCATTACAGCTTGACTCCAATTTTGTATATGCCTGGCATAACCTGGCGCTGGTGTATCAATTCCTCTTCATGGATACAGCAAAAGCCGAACAATATTACCTCCGGGCAATAAAAGCTGATCCGGGTTATACTGCTTCCATAGATAATCTTGCAAAAATCTATAAGCAGCAAAAAAAGTCCAGGCTGCTTGAACAACTGTATGTAAAAGCGGTAAAAGACAATCCCGGCAAACCTGAATTTGCCAATACACTGGGTATTTATTATTACGACCTGTCACTGGCAGGCAAAGCAGAAGAACAATTCAACGTGGCTATAAAAGCAGATTCTAATTTTGTATATGCCTGGCACAACCTGGCGCTGGTGCATCAATTCCTTAACAAGGATACATCAAAAGCTGAAAAATATTACCTGCAGGCCATAATGGTTGATTCAGCCTATGCTGCTTCCATAGATAATCTTGGAAAGATCTACAAGCAGCAAAAAAGGCAAGGCTTGTTTGAACAACTGTATTCTAACGCCGTAAGGAACAATCCCGGCAAACCTGAGTTTGCCAATTCACTCGGGATTTTTTATTACGACCAGTTACAGGCAGGCAAAGCAGAAGAGCAGTTCAGGCATGCTATAAAAGCAGATTCCAATTTTGTATATGCCTGGTACAACCTTGCACTGGTGTATCAATACCTCAACAGGGACACATCAAAAGCTGAACAGTATTACCTGCGGGCTATTAAAGCCGATTCAACTTACACAACTGCCATTGATGATCTTGCCCGGATTTATAAAGCGCAAAAAAAAGTTGATCAGCTGGAGAAATTATACCTGAAAGCGGCGAAAGACAATCCCCTGAATAAAGACCTGATGAACTCCGCCGGCATCTTTTATTACAATAACTCTTATGCCCGCAAAGCTGAAGAATATTTCAGGCGGGCAGTAAAAATTGATTCGGCTTATGTGTATGCGTGGTACAACCTGGGGCTGGTATTTCAGCACCTTGACAGGGATTCTTCAAAAGCAGAACAATTTTACCTGAAGGCCCTGCAGGCTGATCCCCTTTATTCACCAGCTTTTGATAACCTTGCTAAATTGTACAAACAAAGGCAAAAAAATGAAAAGGTGGAAGAACTTTACCTCCGTCATAAAAAGCCGGGCACCAGCAATGCATCATTCTATAACGAGCTGGGGATATTTCATTATGGTTTCAAAGATGCCCGCACCGCAGAAATGTATTATAAAAAGGCGCTTCAGGCAGATTCTTTGTTTGAATATGCATATAACAACCTGGGACTGGTATATGAATTCCTGTATCACGATTCAATAACCGCTGAAAAATATTACCTGCGAACAACAACTGTAAACCCCGGTTACATTTCGGGTTATGATAACCTTGGCCTTTTATACCTTGGCAAACTGAACCAGCCGGTAAAAGCACAAAAGATATTTGAAACACTTGTAAAAAAACAACCCGACAGCAACCGGCATTATTACAACCTTGCCTGCGCATTTGCCCGCCAGAACAATGGAAAAGATGCTTTACATTACCTCGAAATTTCCATACAAAAAGGCTATCGCAATTTTGAATGGATAAGAAGCGACAGCGACCTTGTTATTTTACATGGAACGAAGGAACTCGGCGAACTGATAAGGAAATACAACAGGTAAACCAAGAAAGCATGATTTAAGATTGCATCAAACCTATCATAAGCGATAGGTTTTAAACATGCACAGACCTGACCTTTTTAAAAACCTCAGGTCTTAGTAAGCTTACCGTTACATTCATCAATAAACTCCAGCATCTTATCTCTCCCCAGTTTTTTTACAGCACTGGTTACGAAATGCGGAGGTAATGCAGCCCATGTTTTTTTCATGGTTTGTAAAAAATCTTTTACATGTTTGCTTACTGTTTTCTGTGTTTCCTTATCGGCCTTGGTAAATGCTATGCAAAAAGGTATTTGCCATTTGCCCAACTGGTTAATGAAATCAAGGTCAATTTTCTGCGGTTCATGCCGGCTGTCAATAAGCACAAATACATTTACTAAATTTTCTCTTTTGCGCAGGTAATTTTCAATCATCTGCTCCCACCGGTTCCTTGCATTCTGCGAAACTTTGGCGTAGCCGTAGCCAGGAAGGTCAACTAGGTACCACCTCACCTCCAACCCCACTCCACGGGTGGAGAGGGGAGATGAGCTTTCTACTTCAAAATGATTTATCAATTGTGTTTTGCCGGGTGTGCCGGAAGTTTTGGCCAGGTTTTTCTGGTTGCAAAGCATGTTGATCAACGATGATTTGCCCACATTGCTGCGGCCGATAAATGCATACTCCGGCTTATCTGGTTTGGGGCATTGCTTATAATCCGGGCTGCTGATAATATAGTTGGCAGATTTGATGAGCATAAATACGAGCAAGGTACAAGAAACAAGATACAAGAACCAAGGGCAAAAAACCAAAAGGCAAAAAGCAAGATACGGGAAGCAAAAAACAAGAACAAAAAAGCAAGAACCAAAAAAAATACAAGCTGAATAAAGGTTATACTGTTGAATCAGTTAGTACAAAAGCACATTAAAAATCCTGCAGCCGGGCCTCCCTCTCCCTTAGGAGAGGGACTGAGGGTGAGGTATAAGGAATCAAAAAATGCAGGCTGAATAAAATTCAGAACGTTTAAGAGTGCGACCCCGCATGGGCGGGGAGGCGCAAGAGAAGCTGATTTAACAAACAACCGCCCGGCCCATAGTTATTTAAAACCTACTTTTGCAGCGCATGACAGAATTTGCACACGATAAGGTTGTTCCCTTTAAAACATCGGAAAAAACAAAGAAAGAACAGGTGGCGGAAATGTTTGACCGGATTGCTTTCCGATACGATTTCCTGAACCGCTTTCTTTCAGCCGGGATTGATATAAGCTGGCGTAAAAAAACCTTGCTGCAACTCAGGGATATTCAGCCCAAAACAATCCTTGATGTGGCCACCGGCACAGCAGATGTGGCCATAATGGCCGCAAAGCTTTTGAAGCCGGAAAAGATAATTGGCATAGATATTTCAGATAAGATGCTCGAACTGGGGAAGGAAAAACTGTTAAAAACGGGTTTAAACGCGGTAATTGAGCTGCAAAGCGGTGATAGTGAAGCAATAAACTTTCCCGACCGGTCGTTTGATGCTGTGACCGTTGCATTTGGAGTGCGCAATTTTGAGCACCTCGAAAAAGGCCTGAGCGAAATTTACCGGGTGCTGAAACCCGGGGGCAAATTAGCAGTGCTTGAATTTTCAAAACCTAAAACAAAAGGCATACAACAACTTTACAATTTGTACATGGGGATGGTTGCACCGGAAGTGGGAAGATGGCTCTCTAAAAACAAAGACGCTTATCAGTACCTCAACAATTCTGTGCAGCAGTTCCCGGAAGGAAATGAGTTTAGTGACATTCTGAAATCAACTGGCTTTAGCGACACATCATGCAAAAGACTGAGTTTTGGCATTTGCAGCATATACTGCGGAACAAAGTAAATGTTGTTGTACTGTTTTTAATCCTGGCCGCTCAAACTTCCTCTGCACAGCTCAGGGAAAGTCTGAACCTAGAAAACCACGATGACAAACCGTATTACTTCGGCATTGTATTAGGGTATAACTCTTCGCACTACAACATTTCCCACCATCCTTATTTTTTGCAACGTGATACCGTGCAGGTGGTTGGCAGCCAGAACAGCGGGAGGGTGCACCTCGGCATCATGGCCAACTGGCAATTTTCACCACGTTTTGATTTGCGGTTTTATCCATTGAACCTCATCTTCAGTGAAAAACGTTTCCGGTACAACCTGCG
>JANRKT010000405.1:0-20915 GCA_033763355.1 Chitinophagaceae bacterium
CAGTTGAAGTGGTATTACAGCACAATCAAATGAAGCTACCGTCAAGGCCACTCTGTACAATAGCAATAAAAAGCTGAATGATAGTTAGCTCAATAAAGCAATAAAGATGAGTAGAACAGTGGCCGCAATGGCAGCTCAACGGCCAGGGCTTTCTGCTGTGCTGGTATTCCGTGTTACTTCAGCCCCGAACAAAAGCCCAATAGAATTACTGAAGTTGAAGTTACGTTATGCAGTTGAGATTTATTCGTCCAGCCCGGACTGCAGATGATAAGCGAACGGGACGATCAGTTCATATTCTTCAGCCAGCATAGCAGAAAACCCCTTGTTGGGCGTTCGTGCTACTCTTCCAATAATTTTTCTATCTCAGATTTTAATATTGTTAAATGGTTTATTATGATTCCCCAAATGATGTCATCTGAAACGGAATCGTATCCGTGAATTATTCGGTTTCGTGTGTCAACAATTTTTCTTGAGTTAGAAAGCTGAATTGAGCTGTCTTTGTTAAGAATCCGACTCATCGCTTCACCAATAATTTCAACATTTCTTTCGACTGCTCGTCGGGTTTTTAAGTCATTTTGGTATGCAATGAAGTCCTTTGGTGTGTCAGAGAAGAAGCTTTCGATTTCAATGATAGCATTTAGTATATCATAAAGCCAGGTCTTAATGTCAATATCCATAAACAAGTTGTCGTTTTTGACTTAATGCCTTTCTGAAATAAGGATTTTTTATGGCTTTTTCCTCTAAAAGATCAATTGGACGCTTCAAAATATCTTGTAATGAAAACTTAAAGTCGAAGTAATTGTCAGCATAGTTGGCAACGTCAATATTATCAAAGTCTACAATTAAGTCAATGTCACTGGACTGAGAGAATTGGTCTGTCAGCACAGATCCAAATGCGTACAGACTTTTTACCTTGTGATCTTTACAAAGTTTATGAATGTCATTGCTATATTTGTCCAGTAGAGTCATTTATATAGCCAAAGATAGAAATATAGATTGAAACTTCCGACTGAATCAAGCCAAAAGCATGACGCCCAACTAGTAGATTAGTGAAATTAGGCGCAATTCCGCAATTTTCAAAACGCTTTAACCAATTCTTTATCAATGCTTTATTAAATTACCCATTTTCACGGCTTTTCCCCACCCCATTTCTTCCCAATGCAGATTCCGCAGTAGCTCCAATGCAAAAAACGCAACTCCTGCAATAATTTTGCTGGTTTTTTTAAAAGGTGCTGGGGTTTATTTTACCCTTCCCCCTCCATCTTCATCACCAGCTCAAATACCTCCTCATAGGTTTTTTCTGCCTGCTTAAGGTTTTTTAAAATCTGCTGGTATTCCGTTTCGGTTTGGAGAAATTTGTTTTTATCTGCATAAACTTCAGGATGGCCAAGCTGGGCTTCCACTGTTGCTTTGCGTTCCTGTAATTCTGCCAATTGCTGCTCAGCTTCGCTAAAGCGTTTCTGTATTTTTTTTAATTCCTTGTTCTTCTCCTTATCAATTGCCTTAACTGCATTGTTTGGAGCAGCAGGTTTGGGGTCAATATTTTTTGCAACCACTTCTTTTTGGATGGGAGCCTTTTCTTCAATTTTTTTAGGCTCTTTATTGGTTCCGGCAGACTGGGTACTACGGACAGAATTCTCTGCAATCCTTTTCTTCCACTCCCCCCATTCTTCATAGCCACCTTTAAATTCTTTTATTTCATAATTGTCAATCTCCCAGATTTTATTGGCTGTTTTGGAAATAAAATAACGGTCGTGGCTTACGAGTATGTAACTGCCCTGGTATTTGTTCAATGCTTCTATTAACAGGTCAACTGAATGCATGTCAAGGTGATTGGTAGGTTCATCAAGCAAAAGAAAATTGGCCTTGCTGATGATTGTTTTGGCCAGTGCTACCCTCGCTTTTTCTCCGCCGCTCAATACTTTAATTTTTTTCTCCACATCATCCCCGCTGAAAAGGAAACAACCTAAAAGCGTTCTTAATTCCAGTTCGGTTTTTTTGCTGCCGCATAGTTTCATTTCATCTAAAATGCTGTGGTTAAGGTTCAGCGCTTCCAGCTGGTGCTGGGCATAAAAACTTTCTTCTACATTATGCCCCCATTTTCTTTCACCGGAGAACTGCTCGGATCCTGCAATAATGCGCAGCAAAGTGGATTTACCTTTCCCGTTGGCGCCAATCAATGCAATCTTATCGCCTCGGTCAATTTCTGCCGAAGCATTTCTTACAATAGCAATGTCGCCAAAGTTTTTGGTAACATCTTTCAGCGTACAGATGATTTTTCCCGGCACTTTATCCACCTGGAAATTGATGCGGATGGATGGCCTTTCAATCACTACTTCATCCACTTTTTCCAGTTTTTCGAGCCGCTTCATTGCACTCTGCGCCTGCGCAGCTTTGGATGCTTTGGCTTTAAAGCGCTCAATAAACCTCTCTTGCTGCCGGATGTAATCCTGCTGGTTCTCATAAGCCCTCTGCTGCAGTTCTGTACGGATTTGTTTTTCTGCTTCATAAAACTCAAAATTACCACTGTACTGGTGCAGCTGTAACTGGTAAAGTTCTACAATCTTTGTTACCATTCGGTTCAGGAAATATTTATCATGACTTACAATCACCACTGAACCCTGGTAATGCTGCAAATATTTTTCCAGCCATTCAATAGAGGGGAGGTCGAGGTGGTTGGTAGGTTCATCAAGCAATAATAAATCCGGTTGTTGTAAAATCATTTTGGCCAGCAATACACGCATCCTCCATCCCCCGCTGAATTCCCGGTAAGGCCTTTGCAGATCAGCATTGGAAAAACCAAGGCCCTGTAATACTTCTTCTGTACGGTGGTGAATGCTGTAGCCGCCCAGGGTTTCCAGTTCATGAAGCTTTTCTGTATAGTCGTGAAGCATACGCTCCCCCTCCACCGGAGGGGGTTGGGGGGAGGCTTCCAGTTGTTTGCCCAATGCTTCAATTTCTTTTTCTAACTGAATTATTTTTTCAAATGCACCTAACGCAACCTGCAGGATGGAGTCATTGCTGTCAAAACTCAACAGGTCCTGGTGCAGGTAACCGATGCTGATGCCGCGGCTTCTTTCTATTGTACCGGCAGAAGGAAGGTATTCACCAACCAATAGCTTCAGCAAAGTTGACTTCCCCGTGCCATTCATCCCGATCAGGCCGATTCTTTCATTGGGCTGTATATGCCATGTAGCATTTTTTACCAGGGCCCTTGCGCCAAATTCAAATGTTACATCCTGTAAACCTGCCAGCATAAACCAGTTTCCAATTTTACGTTAAAAGAAGTCGCAAATTTAAGACAAAGCAGCGGGGAAATCATTTCCCTTTAACTTTGCGCAAATTTTTGCATTATGGAAAGAAAGCACATTATCCTTCCCTTTGTATATATGGTTTTGCTTGCCTCCTGCAGCAATGGCGACCAGAAAACCGGGGAAACAAAAAATGAAGCCGCAAATCAAATCATTGCAGAAAGCGGGCACAGCGCTGCATTCAATCAATCGCTTGCAAATTTGATGAATGCTTACTATAACGTAAAAGATGCGTTGGTAGAAGCGGATACATCTGCAGCCAATAAAGCATCGGTTACCCTGGTAACAGCGGCCGACAGCCTGAAAGCTGACGAACTGAAAGTGGATACCATTGTGTATAAAACCATTGTAAACTTTACGGGAAATATTGCCGCTGAAGCAAAAGGCCTTGCAGGTGAAAATGACATTACTGAAAAAAGAAGGTCCTTCAGCATGATAACAGAAAACCTGTATCCATTGCTGCAGGCCATCAAATACGACCAGCAAATGGTTTATCACCAGTATTGCCCTATGGCTTTTAACGACGATGAAACAGCATACTGGCTGAGCAACACTTCTGAAGTGATCAATCCTTATCTTGGTAAAAAACATCCCAAATATGCAGCCGGTATGCTGCATTGCGGAGATACACAGGATTCGCTCGGTGTTCGCAGGTAATTCTTATTTGCCGTACGCCACATTTAATTTACAGGTACTGAACTTTGCCGCTTAATTTGTGTTTTGTTTTTACCATGTCTCAAACTATGAAAAAAACTGCTTTATTCATTTCAGCTTTCCTTATTTGTGCACTGGCCGCACCTGCACAAAAAAAATTTACCATCAGCGGCTACATCAATGATTCATTAAGCAGCGAAACATTAATAGGCGCATCGGTTACAATCAAAGGACAGGTAAAAGGTGTAAACAGCAACCAGTATGGCTTTTATTCCCTTACGCTTTCTCAAGGCAGGCACATCATTGTTTGTTCATTTATAGGTTACGAACCACGTGAAACGGAAATTGATTTGAACGATAACCTTGAGTACAATTTTTCCATCCTGCCGAAATCATCTTTGTCACAGGAAATTGTTATTTCATCAAAACGAAGGGATGCCAATGTAAAGAATGCACAGATGGGCAGGATTGACCTCTCCATGAACAAGATCAGGTCAATACCTGTCATATTCGGCGAAATAGACCCTTTAAAAACTTTGCAGTTGCTTCCCGGTGTAAGAAATGCAGGTGAGGGCAACAGCGGCATTTATGTAAGGGGCGGCGGGCCAGACCAGAACTTAATTATGCTGGATGATGCGGTGGTATATAACACCGGTCATTTATTCGGGTTCTTTTCAATTTTTAACGGCGATGCCATCAAGAATACGACTTTAATTAAAGGCGGCATACCTGCACAATATGGCGGACGTTTATCATCTGTTCTTGATATCGCCATGAAGGAAGGCAACATGCAGAACCTGCAGGTAGAAGGTGGCATCGGCACCATTGCATCAAGGATTGCGATACAGGGCCCCATTAAAAAAGATAAAGCTTCCTTTATTGTTTCTGCCAGAAGGACCTATATCGATTTTCTTGCCAAGCCTTTTATAAAAAAGAGCAGCCAGTTTTATGGTTCAGGATATTATTTCTACGACCTTAATGCAAAAGCAAATTATAAGTTTTCAGATAAAGACCGCATTTACCTGAGTGGTTATTTCGGAAGGGATGTATTTGATTTTGTCAACAAACGGCGTTCATTTGACATCAGCATACCATGGGGCAATGCCACCATGACCCTGCGATGGAACCACGTGTTCAGTAAAAAATTATTTGCCAACACCACTGCCGTTTACAACGATTACAAGTTTGATTTCCGCGGGGCTCAGAATGATTTTGAACTGCGTTTGCAAAGCGGCATCCGCGACCTGAACCTGAAAGCTGATTTTGATTACTATCCTATTCCTGACCACAAGGTAAAATTCGGCGGGCAATACACTTATCACAGGTTCACCCCTTCTGTTGTTTCAGGCCAGCAGGATTCAACGGTTTTCAACCCGAATAATTCAGATGTCAAATATGCAAATGAAACAGCCTTATACATTCAGGATGACTGGGAGATAAGTGAAAAAGTAAAACTCAATGCAGGATTAAGGTTCAGTTCTTTCAGGCAGATAGGACCTTACAAAAGTTTTGTAAGGGATAATGATGGCAATAAGCTGGACAGTACCATTTACAAAAGCTGGGAGCAGGTAAAATGGTATGGCGGCCTTGAACCCCGTGCCACCATACGTTATGCACTTGATGATGAAACATCTTTGAAAGCGGCCGTTACAAGAAACTATCAATACATACACCTTGTAAGCAATGCGGGCACCACATTGCCCACTGATGTGTGGGTGCCGAGTACATTGAATGTAAAACCGCAGATCAGCTGGCAATATGCTTTGGGTTTTTTTAAGAATTTTAAAGACAACACCTATGAAACATCTGTTGAACTGTATTATAAGTCCATGCAGAACCAGATTGAATACAGGGAAGGTTATACGCCATCTATAAAAGACCCTGAAGAAGAATTTGTATTTGGAAAGGGGTGGAGTTACGGCGCAGAATTCTTCATCAATAAAACAAGGGGAAAGTTTACAGGATGGATTGGCTATACTTTATCATACACCTGGAGAAAATTTCCCGGTCTTAATGATGGTGAAAAATTCCCGGCCAAATACGACAGGCGGCATGATCTTTCAGTTGTGGGTATTTATGAATTGACCCCCAAATGGAAATTATCAGGCGTGTTTGTTTATGCAACAGGCAATGCCACCACGCTGCCTGAAAGGTTTTATATTATTGAAGGTGTGCTTACGCAGGAATACAGCAAGGTAAACCAGTACAGGCTTAACGCTTACCACCGGCTCGATTTTTCGGCCACATTTACCCCCAAACCCAATTCTGCAAAACGGTTTAAAAGCAGTTGGGTGTTCAGCATCTATAACGTTTACAGCCGTGCCAATCCTTATTTTATTTATTTTGACCAGAGCGGCAGCCCTTACAACGGCACATTGCAGGTTCAGGCCAAACAGGTATCGCTTTTCCCTGTTATTCCTTCGGTTACTTACAATTTTAAATTTTAAAGTACAGCAGCGCCATTCATCCATACAATCTTCATAACTACCGATACTGACAAGATTTGTTAATTTCAGGTTCATTACTTTGCCTGTGTCCCAATCAAGAGCTTCTTCACTTATCATTCATCTAGCCGGCTGGCTGATTTTTTTGAGCCTCCCGGTTTTGTTTATGAGCAGGGGGGAGGAAGGGGGTTATCCGTTTTCAATACTCCTGTCTTACCAGTACTGGTTGTTTGGGTTAACTTATATCTTTCTTTTTTATTTTCATTCGTCTTTTCTTATTCCTGGGTTCTATCTGCAAAAACAGTACAAAGCATATGGTATTATTATTTTTCTGCTTTTTACGCTTGTTTTTTTCCTCAAACCTTTTGATCAGCTCGTTTCGCAGGGAGTAATGCCTCCGCCGCGGAATGACATTCCTCACGGCCCGCCCCCTCCGGGGGGAATAATCAGGCTTCACGGCAGGGGCCTGTGGAAATTTGATATTGTAAGTACATTCTTATTTTTCATGGTACTTGCTTTGGGCATGGCTACGCAGATATCAAGGCGCTGGCGAATGACAGAACAACGTGCAGCAAGGGCAGAGGCAGATAAAACGAAGGCAGAATTGTCATTCCTTAAAGCGCAGATCAACCCTCATTTTTTATTTAATACGCTAAATAATATTTATTCTCTTGCCATAAGTAAAAGTGAACATACTGCTGAAAGCATCATGAAGCTGTCAAACATTATGCGGTATGTAACAGATGAAACCATTCAGGATTTTGTGCCGCTGGAAAGCGAAGTGTCATGTGTGGCTGATTATATTGACCTGCAAAGGCTGAGGCTGGGAAAAAAAGTTACGCTTGATTTTACTGTTACCGGTAACCCACACCATAAAAAAATCCCTCCGCTGGTTCTGATGACCTTTGTAGAAAACGTATTTAAGTACGGGGTAAGCAGCCATGAGGCCTCTGAGATTACCATTAGTATAAATGCTGATGAAAAGGGCATTTTATTTTACTCCAGGAACAGGATATTCAATAACCATAAAGTGACCGAACGCTCAGGTATAGGAATAGACAATACAAAAAAAAGGCTGAACCATCTCTATCCCGGCGCCCATTCACTCCTCATCAAGAACGAAAATGGTTTTTTTACAGTAGCGCTCACCCTTCCCGGATAATTGTATTTTAGCACTGATTTACCAATTATCCCTTTATGGAGCTGAAATGTATTGCCATTGATGATGAGCCCCTGGCGCTGGATATTATAAAAGAATATGTTTCCCGCCAGGCGGAGCTGAAATTGCTGCAAACTTTTGACGACGCCATTTCAGGCGCTGAATTCTTACGCAGTGCTGCTGTTGACCTTTTGTTTATTGATGTAAACATGCCGGATATAACAGGCATTGACCTTGTGCGGTCATTGGCCGAAAAACCAATGATAATTTTTACAACGGCATACAAAAAATTTGCAGTTGAAGGTTTTGAACTGGATGCTGTGGATTACCTGCTTAAGCCCATCAGCTTCGGCCGGTTTACAAAAGCGGTTAACAAAGCGGTTGAATATTACAAGTACAGGAAATTTATTTCAAAAGAAGAAGAGGGCCACATCTTTGTTTATTCGGAATACAGGCTGGTGAAAATAGCGCTTGCAGATATAGAATACATTGAAAGCCTTGAAGATTACATCAGGATACATCTGATTAATGATAAACCTGTTCTTACGCTGATGCCTTTAAAGAAAATGCTGGAAAAATTACCTGATGATAAATTTAAACGGATACACCGCAGCTACATCATACAAACTGCAAAAGTAAAATCAGTTCTTAACCGCAGGGTGCAGCTTTCTTCGGCAGAACTTCCCGTAAGCAGCAGTTATCTTGGTTTTATTGAAGAGTGGAAATCGGGCCACAAATAGTTACTATGACTTTCCTGTGACACTTGCGTTTTATTTTTTCATTCATCGGCACAAAGTTTTCATTCACCGGCACATTAAAACTGTTAACTAAACCTTAGGCAGCAAAACAAATCACATGCATGAACTTTGACGTAATAGGCCTATTGAATAATTCTACACTGAAATTTCAGGTTTAATCCGGGATATTGAGGGGCTGCATAATCATTTCCCGTCTGTCTGCCGGATTTTAATCAAACGAAAATGTTTGCTGAACTTCTTCCTGCAAAAAATTGCGGGCAGATAAAACTTTTGCTCATTAAAACTATACCGGATGGATCAATTTTAAAACTGTTCCCGTTTTTAAAATCATTTCCTGAAAATTTAAAACCAAAAGATCATGAAAACTAAAATCAAAAGAGGCTTATATTTTCTTCCGCTCGTTTTTGTTTTATTTGCGTCATGTAAAAAAGAGTATTCCTCAGATAATACTGTTGCAGCTGATGAAACTGTAATTGCAGTAGCAGCAGGCGTTTCATCGGTTTCTGATTCTGTATATGTTGTTAATGCCTGCTCCAAAGGTTCAAAACGTGATACTGTGAGCCAGGCAAGTTTGCCGGCTGCTATCTCATCTTATCTTGATGCTAATTATGCAGGCTATACTTTTGGCAAGGCCTATGCAGTTAAGGACAGCGCCGGAACACTGAACAGCTATGTGGTTATTGTTTATTATAATGATAAACCCGTTGCTTTAAAATTTGACGCTTCCGGAAGTTTTGTAAAAGTGCTTGAGCAAAGGGAGAAAGGCGATTTACATGGTGGCAGGGGATGGCATCATGGCGGAAGGTTTGAAGGAAGGAGCGGATCGCAGAAAGATACTATTGCGTTAAGCGCATTGCCTTCTGCTATCCTGTCTTATATGTCTTCTGATTATCCTTCAGATACACTTTCAAAAGCATACATCAATAAAGACAGCAGCTATGTTGTGATTTCAAGGAACAATGGCCTTTACGCAACCGTGTTTGATGCAGCCGGCAATTTTGTAAAAAGGATGCAATTGCATTCCCACCAGGGAAAGGTTCAGGAAATTGAACAAACTGCATTGCTTTCTGTAATTACAAGCTACCTCAGTACAACTTATCCCAACTATGTTTTCAAAAAGGCATTTTCAATAAGCAAAAGCGGAACGCTTGAAGGATATGTAGTGCTGATAGATGCCAATAACACAAAGTATGCGTTGCTATTTGATGCAGCAGGAAGCTTTGTAAAGGTTAAAACGGTTCATTAAAAAACCATTTGCAGGACAAATTAAATTTTGATCAATTAAATAACTGATATGAAGAAAGCCATCATCATTATTGCAGTTTCTGGCTCAATTGCAATGGCCGCCTGCAGCAAAAGCGGCGACAGCGGCAGCAGTGGTATTGACTGCAGTGTTTCCAGGTCATACGCCACAGATGTAAGCCCCATTATACAGTCATCATGTGCAACCAGTTCGGGATGCCATGCTTCGGGCAGTACAAATGGCCCTGGTGCATTAACCACTTACCAGCAGGTTTTTAATGCAAGAAATGCCATCCGCACTGCTGTTTCAAACGGCACCATGCCGCAGGGCAGCAGCCTGTCAACCGTAAAAAAAAACAATATCATTTGCTGGATTGACAATGGTGCATCAAACAATTAATAAACCTGGTATTGAAACCTGAGGTTTGGTGATTAAAGTAAACAGCAGGATTAAAGTCAAAACCTCAGGTTTATTATTAGCAACAAACAAATAAGTATTAGGTGAATAATACCGCCTGTACAGGTAACTATGAAAATATCATAAGCAAGTTCTTTTTTATAACAGGTGGTTTTAGGAAACAGGCCCTGTTTCCACAGGGCCTTCCATTAACCATGTGTTAACATGCTTATCGGCACATTTTATACATTCATCTATAATAATTGACAAATAAGGCAATGAAGTGAAATTTTGCATTACCAAATAACAAACAATAACCCGTATATCTGTAAACTCAAAAAACATCAATTATGGAACGTAAAGATTTTTTAAGGCGCACAGTTGGGCTGATAGGAACAGTTGGAATCATACCACTTGCAGAAGCATGCAGAAAAGATAAAACCACTACTGATAACGGGAGCGGTTCAGGCGGGGGTACCAGTGGCGGCGACAACAGCAATTGTACAGTAAGCCCCACAGAAACCGAAGGCCCTTTCCCCACAAAAACACCATCAGGCCTGGTGAGGACTGATATACGCGACGACCGGACAGGTGTTGTATTCACAATCAAAATAACTATTAAAAACAGGAATAACAGT
The DNA here is from genome assembly GCA_033763355.1 of Chitinophagaceae bacterium. Classification (GTDB taxonomy): domain Bacteria; phylum Bacteroidota; class Bacteroidia; order Chitinophagales; family Chitinophagaceae; genus JANRKT01. The sequence goes on from JANRKT010000405.1 coordinate 10,604, forward strand.
TGTTCCGCATCGCAGGGCGCTATAGTGGATATATGGCATTGCGATAAAGACGGATATTATTCTGAATATGGCGGAACAGGTATGCAAACCATCAATTATACCGGCGTACATTTTTTACGCGGCCGCCAGACAACCGACGCAAACGGGCTGGTAACTTTTACTTCCATATTTCCAGGCTGGTATTCGGGCCGTGCAACACACATCCATGTTCATATTTACAATGCTTCAGGCACATCATTGCTGGTAACACAAATTGCATTTCCCGAAGGCAGCAGCAGCGCTGTAGCTACGGTTAACGGAAGCGGTGGTGTTTCTTATGGTTATACAAAAGGCATGTCAGGTTACACATACAATGCCAATGATAATGTATTCAGCGATGACACTGCAGGCATTGAACTGGCGGCCGTGAGTGGCGGCCTTTCCGGGGGTTATACACTGACTCACACCATTAATGTAAATGCCTGATGGCTGGCAGCAGCAATAACAGTATTGCATAAGAGTGTATGTTTGAATTTGGGGTTTACAGAAAAGGGCCATCCTTCAAAACAGGATGGTTTCTTTTATAAAAGCTTTTCGGGGTATTAAATTTGTTTTCAGAAAAAAAAGCCATGCAAAAAAAGATCATCCGCCTTTGCTACAGGAAAATAATAGGTGCAGAGAGCAGGCAGCAGTGGGAAAAATTTGTGTTTGAGGATTCTTATACTGAGTTTTTAATGCAGTCGCAGTTGTACAACCAGGCCAGAAAGTATAAAACGTTTGCAGAACTGCTGACGAATGTGCCCGGGGCGGATAGACTTCATTTCCTGGTAAGCGCATCGGTTACCGGGTATTTGAATCAGCTGAATGGCATTATACCAGATGTAAAAAACACACTTGGAAAACAATTTCTCCCATTTAAAAATTTCAGGTTCGAAATCATCAATTCTGATATAACTGATAAATCAAAACACAGTGTTGCTTTGAATTTTTACAGCGAACCACTTATGTGGCATGATACCATTGCAGCAAATTTGCTTATTTCATTGCAGGACCAGCCCGCAGAGCATGATGAAACGCTTACAGAAATGGTTCCGCTGCAGCCCTTCCTGAGTATTTATTCTATAAAGAAATTGCACTATGATAAAGCAGGTAAAAGGAAAGATATTTTTATCAGATGAGCGGGGACACGAAGAAACAGAAAAGTTCAGGACATACCGTACGTTTAATTCCGACAATTATTATAATAAACACAAAATGGCTTTTGGCAGTTTGTATGTTTTAAATGATGATACCCTTGCCGGGGGCCAGTCATTAAAAACCTGTGCAGATGAAAATACTCTTATATTGATATTGCCGCTTGCCGGGCCGGTTGAATACAAAAGCAATAATAGCGGCAGCACATTAATTGAAGCGGGTGAACTGCTTGTTTCACATATTGCCCCGGGCGATAACTTTGAAATTGCCAACCCGTTTGAAACAGAGTTGGTTAATTTTCTCCAGTTCAGGTTCAGCATACACGGAAACAATGACCAGTTCCTGTGCCGGAAACTTTCTTTTAACCTTGCTGCAAACGAAAACAGCCTGGTACCCGTTTTTCCTGTAAATGAAAATGCTACGGGATTGGGCCTGTCAATAGGAAGGTTTAAAGGAAGAGAAGAAACAGTATATGCCATGCAAAGCAAAAACAAAGGCTTGTTTTTATTTGTAATTGAAGGCGCCTTTGAGGCGGAAGGAAGGTTGCTGCATGCACGTGACGGGCTTGCATTGTGGGAAACCGGGGAAGCGGAAATAGAAGCCCTTTCCAATGATGCCATTATTCTTGCAGTTGAAGTGCCGCTTTAAAGTGTTATTCAATTTAATAGTTCTGCACCTACCTTTATTGCATCTTAACTGATGCAATTAATTCCTTACTTTTAAGCAGCACTAAAATTTTTTATCATGGGAAAAACAATTCCGGCAGCAATGCTCCTGCTGTTTATTTCAGCTGTATGTATTGCACAGACCGACAAGGCGCTTTCATTTAAACAGGAAAAGATTGACGTTGAAATGATGGCGAAGATCAGGAACGAAGGCCTGAACAATTCCAAAGTAATGGATATTGCTTTTCAGCTTACAGATATGAGCGGCCCGAGGCTGCAGGGTTCGCCGGGGTTGGTGCGGGCATCCGCCTGGGCAAAGAGCGAACTCAGTAAATGGGGGCTTGAAAATGCAGCCCTTGAAGCATGGGGCAATTTTGGAAAAGGGTGGGAATTAAAAAGAACCTATCTCGCCATGACTGCGCCATATTACCGCCCCATGATTGCATTTCCCAAAACATGGTGCAGCGGAACAGGGGGTTTAAAAAATGCTGAAGTAATCATTGTTAAAGCAAAAGATTCAGTTGAACTGGAAACTTATGCAGGTAAATTAAAAGGCAAAATAATCATCCTTCCGCGTAACGATACGTTAAAGCCGGCCTACAATTCAGACGCATCAAGATATACAGATGAAGAATTGAAAAAGTTGGCGGATTACGATCTCAGGACTACTGGTCTGCCCCGGTCCGGGAATTTTGGGAACCAGCAAAGGCCAATGGTTAACATCAATAAGCTTAAAGAATTTGCTAAGAAAGAAGGTGCTGTTGCCATACTCAGCACTTCAACAAGAGGAAGGGATGGTACTTTGTTTGTGCAGGGTGGCGGCCCTTACCAGTTAAATGCACCTGAAAATTTTACTGATATTATGGTGGCATATGAAGATTACATGGTATTGCACCGGCTGGTAAATGCAGGTGTGCAGGTATCATTAGATGCAGATGTGCAGGCGCAGTTTTATACTGATGACCCCAAAGGTTATAATGTGGTTGCAGAAATAAAAGGCACCGATAAAAATCTGAAAGACGAATTAGTGATGCTCGGAGGGCACCTTGACAGCTGGCATGGCTCAACCGGCGCTACAGATAATGCCGCAGGCTGTGCAGTAATGATGGAAGCCGTACGCATTTTAAAAACGCTTGGTATAAAACCACGGCGTACCATCAGGATTGCATTGTGGAGTGCCGAAGAGCAGGGCCTGATCGGTTCACGCAATTATGTACGCAACCATTTTATGGATACCGTAAATAAAAAACCCAACAGCGAACACGAAAAAGTTTCTGTTTATTTTAATGTTGACAATGGCACAGGGAAAATCCGCGGCATATATACGCAGAGCAATGAAACAGTGAAGCCCATCTTTTCACAATGGCTTGAACCATTTAAAGACCTTGGTGCAACAACTGTTACATTAAGGAATACCGGCGGTACTGACCATCTTGCATTTGACGGTATCGGCATACCGGGCTTTCAGTTTATACAGGATGAAATAGAATACGATACGCGGACACACCATACCAATATGGATGGATATGACCATTTGCAGGCAGACGATTTGAAACAAGCTGCCACCATTGTTGCAGCTTTTGTTTACAATGCAGCCATGCGGGATGAAAAAATCCCGAGGAAACAGGTGGCAAAACCGGCAGCAGGAGGGCAGTAAGGGTCGTTTTAAATTAACCGCCGCCACCGCCTCCGGGAATTCAAAGCAATTAGCAGAAATATCGCCAATGAAAATGTTGGTGTTAATTCGTGCCATTTGTGGCTCCTTTCTCCTTCTGGCCTAAGAAGAATTTTTTTGCAAAAGCATATGCATAACAAAAAGTCCCGCCGCTAGGCAGGACTTTTTAAACTATTATTACAACATCAATACGCTATTGCTTAACGAGTTTCTGTACAATTCTTGCAGTTCCTGTTTGTATAATTACCTGGTAATTTCCTTTCTGCAGGCGTGATGCATCAGCCTGTATGGTGTTCCTTCCTTTTTGTAGCGCTGCATTAAACTGCTGTACCATCTGGCCCGACATATTGTATATCCTTACCGTTGCAGTTGCCGGTTGTATTACATTGCTTACAGCGATATTGAATTTTCCTCCAACGGGGTTGGGATATACAGCAGCAGTAATTTTTCCCGCACCCGTATTATTTCCTGCAACAGGCCTTTCAGGCAAAGGCCCTGAAGCGGATTCCGGCATATCTGTTTCCCATAAACCTTTACCATGTGTGCCCAGCCTTAATTTATTGTTTGCCGCAACAGCAAGGTCCATCACCATTGTGGCATCGGTAAGGCCGTCGTTATATGGTATCCAGTCCGGTTGTGTGCTCCCATCTGTAACGCCTGTTGCATAATATATACCCAGGTCGTTACCCACAATAACAGTTTGTGGATTCGCAGGATCAAATATCACGGTATTGTGCGGAACATCAGGAAGGCCTGCACTGATATCAACCCAGCTGTTGCCCTGGTTATTGCTCATAAAAACATGGCTGCTGCCAAAACCTGAAAGGGTAACAATGATATGGTCGTCATTGTTGGGGTCAACTGCTATATCGGTATAATAACGATCGGGCAATGTCCCGGTAATTTCATTAAATGCACCGCCGCCATTGGTACTGCGGAACAGCCTGCTTCTTGCGCCACCGCCCGGTACGGTTGACGCATATAATTTGTCAGCGCTGTAAGATGATACCGCTAATTTTAAAATGGGCGCTGAACTGTTGCTCAATACCACACCGCCATTTGCATTGCTCCATGTGCTTCCTTTATTGGTTGATTTTTTTAAGTAGATGGTTCCGCCATACATAACATTTGTATTGGCAGGGCTCATTACAAGCGGGGCGCTGAAACATGATTTTTCCGATCCGCTTGAATTGCTATAAACCGTACTGAATGTAGAAGCCCTGTTGGTGGATTTATAAACTGTAAAGTAATATAAGCTCCCGAAGCAGGTGTTGTCATTGGTGGGATCAATAACAGCGGAGAAACCATCGCCGCCGATTTTTCTTTTACAGCCTGGTAAACCGGCATAAACAAAAGTGGCGTTATCCTGCAGGCCGCAAATCATAAAATTGGCATCGGTATTTGATGCGGCCATATAAGCGTATATCTGCGCAGTTTGCAGGCCTCCGTTTAAACCGGTAAAAGAACTTGCACTGTTGGTGCTTTTGAACAAACCGCCATCCGTGCATGCAAATAATGTGGTGCTGCTGAATGGTGAAATGTACAGACGGTGTATATCCGCATGCACATAATTGGTAGTGGTTCCTTCATAAGTAGCTCCAACCGTAGTATTATTAAAATCCCATTTGCTCCAGTCGCTCCTTTTACTTAATGTGCCCCCGCCTGTTGTAGTTCTGTATATATCCATTTCCGCTACATAAACCGTATTTGCGTTTGAAGGGCTTGCAACCACATCATGCGCATACCATCCCTGGTTATTAATGTATGCTGTGCTGCTTGCTTTTGACCAGGTGCTGCCATTATTTGAGGATGAATATAAACCGCTTGAAGCAGAGCTGCCGGGAGATTTTCCGATGCTGGCATATACTTTACTGGTATTGGCAGTGCTGATGCTCAGGCGGATCATGCCGCTTATGGTGGAAGGCAAACCGCTTGTGAGTTTTGTAAAAGAAGGTGAAGAAGCGCCTGCATTTGTTGTTTTATAAATACCATTGCCGGCAGAAGTAAAATTTCCGCAGCCAACATACATGGTGCTGGTATCGCCGGGCTTCATGCAAATATCCATTGCCATGGGAATGGTGTGGATCAATGACCATGTAGTACCCGAATTAAACGACCTGTAAACCCCGTCTGTTGTAGCGGCAAAAACCGTTGAAGGTTTTAAAGGATTAATAATAAGATCTGCTATGCCTTTCAGGTTCGAAGATGCAAAGTCGAGTGATTTGCTCCATGTTGTTCCGCCATCTGTTGATTTAAGGATGCCGATTCCGTAAGAACCCCTGAATATCCTGTTGTTATGCCCTTCGTATCCGTTACCGCCTGAATTATATACTTCCCCAGTGCCAAGGTAAATCTCATTGGGATTGGATTGATTTACTGCAATGGCGCTGATGCCCAGAACAGGAAAACCAGTTGGCACGTTCGTCCAGTTTATTCCGTTTGCGCCGCCTGTACCGCCATTGGTGGTTTTCCATAAACCGCCGCTTGCAGAACCAACCCACATGGTGTTGGCATCAGTGGGATGAAACGCCATACAAAGAATACGGCCTGCAAAATTTTTAGGCGCCAGGGGCGTCCATGGAATGGTTGGCGCATCCGGCCCCATAAGCTGTACACGTTTTGCCTTGCTTCTCATTTCATCATCTTTAAATTTCCTGTAAGCAATATTGAGCTTGCCATCAGGAATAGAAGGAAACGGATAGGCTCGCATCTCACCCCACATGCCCATCATTTCGTAGGCAGTAAGGCTTTCTTCTTCATTTTCAGTTTGAGGGGATGATTTTTCTGAACCGGTGAAATAGTAAACAGTTAAAGCAGCAATTCCTATGAATGCAATGGCTACAGCAGTCAGTAGTTTGGTTCGCATAGTTGGTTTTTTAAAAGATCCGGCTTTTTAAAAGCACAGAATAAGGTTAATAAAACGGGTTTGTCAAATTTATTAAAAAAAACAGGTGTAAGTGTTTTTTCAATTTAGAGCAGGAAAAATATTTACGATAAAATAAAACTATACCAGCACGGGTAGGCTAAAATTTCAATATTTGGGCCGGTAAAGCGGCCTTATGGTTGATTGTGGCTGCAAAAAAAACCCGGCAGAATTTACCGGGTTATCTTAAATAGACCTCTTGCATAAATCGTTTTCCTATTGTATTAAATTGGTTTGTCATGCCAAAGAATGAGGCATCTATTTAAAATTATCAATAGATTTCTCCTTCGTCGAAATGACAAAAACAATTTATGCAAGAGGTCTGATATGACAGGTGATTTTAATATCCCCATTTCTTCATTACATCCAGGCATTCTTTCACGGTTTCCATCGGGGTCTTGCCCTGATAGGATTCTACTTCTATTATAAAATGAACAGTGCCGCCGGATTTTTTACCCAACTCAACAACATCTTTTACACCCACAATGCCATTGCCAAGCACTGTACTTTCATATTTTTCATTTCCGCCGGTTGCTTTTATTTCATCCTTAACATGCATGCTGGGGAAACGGCCGGGGAATTGCTTCACCACATCAATGGCCACAGCGCCGCCGTTGTACAGGTTGCCGATATCAAGCTGCTGAATAACCAGGCCGGGGTCGGTATTTTTTAATATGATTTCATAGAGCGTCATGCCGTTCAGCTTTTCGCTGAATTCAAAGTCGTGGTTGTGGTAACCAAACTTCATCCCCGATTTTTTGCAGAGTTCGCCGCTTTTATTAAACACTTCCATAAACCGGAGCAGGTCATCATAATTTTTGCGATAGCTCTGGTCAAGCCAGGGGCTGATGACAAATTCCTGTCCCATTACTGCAGCATCTTCAACAGTGTATTTCCATAAATCAGTAAACTCCTTCTTACCCTCGTCCCAATGCGCCTTGCCCATTACGGTATGGCCGCTGGGCATTTTTATTCCGAGGTCGCCGAGTATTTTTTTAAATTCTGCGGGTGAATAACCATAAAACTTGCGGTTGATGTAATTGGCATGTTCCACATGTTTAAAACCCATAGCGGCAAGGGCTTTAAGCGTGCCCAGCGGGTCCTTCTGCATATCCTGCCGGATAGAATACAACTGGATACCAGTGAGCTGTTTGCTTTTGGCAAGCGCCATCAGTTGCCCAGCGAACAATGCAGAACCTGCAATGGCCAGGGTACCGGTTTTAATAAAATGTCTTCTTGAAGTGCGCATAGCAATTGTTTTTTTCAATGAAAGATAAAAAAGGGATAAACAGTTTCCGGCATTTAAGGTAGCACTTTTATTTTATCCGCAACGCCACCGAATATATGAATGGAGTCAGCGGATTAATCATGTACCGCATTGATAATTGTCATGATTCAATTCCGGTATTTTGGCCAACTTTACCTATATAAAAATGTTATATGCGTACCGTAAAAGACATATTGCAAAGCAAACCGAAGGCTTTTAACAACATTGCACCTTCTGCCACTGTGCTGGATGCACTGAACCAGTTGAATTCAGTTAACCTGAGTTACCTTATTGTAATGGACGGCGACGATTACAAAGGTGTTTTTTGTGAAAGGGATTACAGCCGCAACGTCATCTTAAAGGGCCGTGCAAGCAACAGCACCATGGTAAAGGATGTGATGACAATTGATTTGCCGGTGGTTGAACTTACAGATACTGCAGAAACCTGTATGAAAATGATGGATACCCATAAAACACGCTACCTGCTTGCACTTGATGACCGAAAGTTTGCAGGCATCATCACCATACATGATTTATTGAGACAGGTAATTACAAATAAAGAAGCTGTTTTTGATAATGGCCTTGCTGCAAAGCTGATTGACAGGGAGGAAAGCGGAAAGGTTTATTGAATATTACAGGCGCCGGGTGGCAGCTACAATTCTTTTAAGCTGTCAAGTATTACCTGTCCTGCTTCCGACGCTGTTTTTCCAAAGGAAATGACACCTTCTTCATGACCGCCCATGGCAAATATCCCCTGTTTGTCCATGTCGTGCTCTTTAAACAGGCGGAATATTTCAGCGGCCATAGCCGTGGTTCCATAAGCAATGCTGCTGCCTGTTGATGGCAGCAACTTTAAAAGGTTCTTCCACAATTGCAGGTGGTGCACATGAAATACAAATTGGGTTTGTTGGGAACATTCATAAATGGCGGCATGGGTTAATGATTCTGAAGAGGCTTTAACGGGGCCTTCAGCAGTCAATGTATTTTCGTTAAAGTTATAACGTGTTACCAGCGAATAATGCACGGATTTAAGTTTTTTCAACCGGCCTGTTCCCGAACCGCTGATGATAAATGTGTTTTGTTTAAACCGCCTGCTGATGTTCCCGTAGCCAATGCCATCAGTTGTTACACCAAGAAGCTTTTCGTGGTATAGTTTGTTGCGCCAGTTGTTCAGTTCTTTAACCTGTTCGGCGGGCAGGGCCTCTTTTTTTATCCAGTTACAGTTGAATTTTATAACGCCTTCTTCTTTCATATTTCCCTTTTTTCAGGAAAGAGCCTTAGTATGTCTTCTTCGCTTGCTTTGCATATGCCGCGTTCGCATATTAAACCGGTAATGAGCCTTGCCGGGGTTACATCAAAGCCATAATTTGATGCAGGGCTGTTGACGGGGGTGAGCAATATTTTTTTTATCTCATCGTCACACCAGCCATGCATATACTTTACTTCATCGGCGCTTCTTTCTTCTATTTCTATTTCTTTCAGGCCGTCGCGTATGTTCCAGTCAAAAGTTGAAGAAGGCAATGCTACATAAAACGGGATTTTGTTGTCATGCGCTGCAAGCGCTTTAAGATAAGTGCCTGTTTTATTGGCAGCATCGGCGCTGCGGGTTACCCGGTCTGCGCCGGTTATTACCATATCAACCATGCCATGCTGCATCAGGTGCCCCCCGGCATTGTCTGCAATTACCGTATGGGGCACTCCCTGGTTGAGCAGTTCCCATGCGGTGAGGCTTGCGCCCTGGTTGCGGGGCCTTGTTTCATCTACCCATACATGGATATTTATTCCTCTTTCAAATGCTTCATATATGGGGGCTGTTGCAGAACCATAATCCACAAAGGCCAGCCAGCCTGCATTGCAGTGCGTCAGAATATTTACGGGTTCCCCTTTTTTCTTTTTTGAAATTTCTTCAATGAGTGAGACCCCATTTAAACCAGTTTTCCGGCAGTAACCTGCATCTTCATCTGCAATGAGCAATGCAGTATCTTTTGCAATTTTTATTTTATCATCAATGGTGCCGTCACTGGCTATTGCAGCAAGTTGCCGGTTCACCGCCCATTCGGGGTTTACCGCTGTGGGCCTTGCAGATTTTAATTTATCTGCACATTCATTCAAATGCGTTTCAAAAGAATTTTTTCGGGCAGCTTCCATTGCTGCGAGGTACATGCCATATCCTGCCGCTGCGCCAATAAGGCCTGCACCCCTTACCGCCATATCTTTTATGGCTTCCACCACATCATTTACGGTGTGCAGGTCTTTAATGATGAAACGGTGCGGCAGCAAACGCTGGTCAATAATACTGATGACTTTATCATTTTGTCCGTTAAGCCAGATGGTGCGGTAATGTTGCCCGTTAACTTTCATGTAATGCTGTAAGGGGATAAATATACGGAGGATTGGAAAGATGAAACGGGATTACATTTCCGGACATACCCTCTTTTTCTGAAAAAATAAAATGAGGCATTGCCGGCAATTATTATTTGGCTCTTATCAATCAGCCCATTTAATTTTGCCCTCTTTCAATGACATACCAGCAAACTATTGACTATCTCTTTGCCAAACTGCCGATGTTCAGCCGCATCGGCGTTGCAGCCTATAAAAAAGACCTTACC
>JANRKT010000406.1:0-6000 GCA_033763355.1 Chitinophagaceae bacterium
AAACTCCTCATTGGCCTCCTCCATTTCTTTTAATTTATCATAACTCACATCCGCTTCCGCCAGCAATACATTCATGTGGCCGGGCATGCGGCCGGCAACAGGATGTATGGCGTATTTTATTTCCACTCCTTTTTCTTCCAGCAGTTCTTCCAGTTCATGACAGGCATGCTGCGCCTGTGCAACAGCCAAACCATAACCCGGTACGATAATTACCCTGTTGGCGTAACGCATCACCACGGCTGCATCACTCAGTGAAATTTCTTTGTAATGCCCCTGTTCTGTTTTGCCCGCAGCGCTGCTGCTTCCCCCACCGAATGAACCGATCAGTACATTCATAAGTGAACGGTTCATGGCTTTGCACATGAGTATGGTCAGTAATGTACCCGCAGCGCCAACCAGTATGCCGCCGGTGAGCATGGCTTTGTTATCATACAAAAAACCACCGCATGCTGCCGCCACACCGGTAAAGGAGTTTAATAATGAAATTACAACCGGCATATCAGCGCCGCCGATGGGCATAACGAAGAGGATGCCGTAGAGGAGAGATAAGCCAAGTACGATATAAAAAATTAATTCCGCATTTCCGGGCAACCAACCAATGAGATATACTGAAAGCCCCAGAATAAGAACAAGAAATAAGATATTAACGATATGCTGTCCCCTGAAAGCAAAATCTTTGATACGTCCGTTTAATTTTCCCCATGCAATCATGCTTCCTGCAAATGAAACAGAACCAATAATTAACCCCAGAACTATAATTAGTAAAAAACCAGCAGAAGGAACTTCAATACCGCTAAAAGAGCCGCTTCCTGACCCACCTTCAAAAGTTTCAGATACAAGTAGATGATTAAACTCCACCAATGAAATCAGAGCTGCACATGCCCCACCCATTCCATTAAACATACTCACCATCTCCGGCATGGCGGTCATCTTTACTTTTTTAGCAGCAAGTGTGCCCACTATACTTCCTATTACAAGCCCGGCAAATATCCATCCGTAATTGTGCAGTTTGTTTCCTTCTTCGTCTTTATATAAAAAAATTGTCGCTATTATGGCAATAGCCATACCTGCTGCTGCAATAAGATTTCCTCTTCTTGCTGTTGCAGGATGGGATAACATCTTTAAACCCAAGATAAATGTTACCGATGCAATGAGATAACAGATGGTGAGGATGCTTAATAACATTTCTTTGTTTTAAATTCCAAGAACCAAAAAAGAAACAGCAAAAAAAAACAAATAACAAAAAATAATACAAAAGAAATAAGCGAAAAAAAACTTTACTCCCTTTTCCTGAGAATGGCATTGAAAATTAATACCAGTTCTTTTGCTTCCTGTCTCAAATATTTCCTTTCAGTCTCCTGCACTTCTGTATTATCTGTAATAACCAGCCGAAGCCAATAGGCTGATTCTTTCGCTTCCCTTCTGCAGGTTTTGATCTTCAAATTAAAATCTTTATCACCTAAGCTTTCATTTGCCTCAATATAATTTGCCCCGGGTGAACCGCCGGCCCTTAATAGCTGGGGTATGTATTCAGTATTGGCGGCATTCTTAGGCAACCCCAAACAAAAATCCCTTACCCTTTCCGCAAATAAGGCCGTTCGTTCTTCAAGGTCATATACTTTGCCGGTGTTTTCTATTGTATTTTCTTGAAATTTCTTTTTTGACTTTTATTTGAGCTTTGTTTCTTGTGATTTGAGATTTATTTTCCGGGTTTCTTCTTAAACATCTCCAGCATCCTGTCGGTTACCACAAAACCTCCCACAACATTCAATGTTCCCAGCACCACTGCAAGGAAACCTAATATCAGGGCAACATAGTTGTCATGTTCCGCTTTGCCCATTACAATGATGGCCCCGATAATTACCACGCCATGTATGGCATTGGCGCCGCTCATCAGCGGGGTGTGCAATACGCTGGGCACACGGCCAATTACTTCAATACCCACAAAAATCATCAGGATGACAATGTAGATCATCTGCTGGTGTTCACTGATCCAGGATAATATTGAATTCATGATTTAGTATTTTATTCAGATTTCCTTTCAGGAACCTCTCTTGTTATATCCGCCGACGGGGCGTTGAGCCGCCGTCGGGGAAATCGTTTTCTGGTTTTATATTTTCAAAGCAGGGCTTTTACCCTTTCGTGAACCACCTCTCCGTTGTGTGTTATGCAACATCCTTTCACCAGGTCATCTTCCCAGTTTAAATTAAGCTTTGATTCTTTATCAGTAATCAGTTGCAAAAAATTCAGCACATTGCGGCCATACATTTTGCTGGCGTCATTGGGCATACCGGCCTGCAGGTTTGAATCACCCACTATGGTAACACCGTTTACCAATACAGTTTCATTGTTTTTGGTATAAGCGCAGTTACCGCCTGTAGCCGCAGCCAGGTCAATAATCACTGATCCTTTGTGCATGGCGTCCACCATTTCCGCTTCAATAAGCACAGGCGCTTTTTTACCGGGTATTTGTGCTGTTGTAATTACAATATCTGATTTGGCGATGTGCTCAGCAATTTTTGTTTTCTGCCTTTTTAAAAAATCTTCAGTCTGTTCCACTGCATAGCCGCCGGCTTTGCTTACATCGGCTGCGCCTTCCACTTCAATAAACTTTGCGCCAAGGCTTGTTACTTCTTCTTTTACTGCGGGCCTCACATCAAACACTTCCACCACTGCCCCCAAACGCCGTGCTGTTGCAATAGCCTGCAGGCCTGCAACACCGGCGCCCAATATCATCAGCTTTGCAGGTTTAATACTTCCCGCTGCTGTCATGAACATGGGAAAATAACGGCTGTAAAGATTTGCTGCAAGCAGCACCGCTTTGTAACCTGCAATATTAGCCTGCGAACTGAGCACATCCATACTTTGTGCACGGGTGGTACGGGGCAGCATATCAAGCGAAAAAACAGTAAGGCCCTGCTGCGCCATTTGCTGTATGACGGCAGTATTGAAGAGCGGCTGGTAAACACCAATTAAGATTTGAGATTTAAGAGTAGAAATTTCGGATTGCTGCAGCGGATGAATGCAGAGCACAATATCAGCCTGGTTTAGTATTTCATTTTGTGGTTTTATTTTTGCACCTGCATTTTCATAGTCTTTATCACTGCAGAACGCTTTTTCACCAGCACCGATTTCTACCAATACTGCAATATTCTTTTTGGTAAGGGAAGCTACAGATTCAGGCAGGAGGGATACACGTGTTTCAAAGCCGGGTTCCTGCAAAACGCCAATAACCATATCAACTTGTTATGGCTTGAAGATAAGGAATAATTTTTTTCGGCCCGCGGATTAAAAACGGATGGTAAAATGCTGCGGCGTTTTAAATTCATCCCTGAAGAAAACAAGGCCCGCAAAGAACAGGTCAATGCTGCAGGTTACTGCAGTATGAGACTGGATGGAAGCCCACGCCTCTTCCATTTCACTGCTCCAGTGGATGTCATCAAAAATAAAAATGCTGTTGTGCTGCACTTTTTCCAGGCACTGATGAAAATAACGGAGTGTGGGTTCTTTGCGGTGGTTACCATCAAAAAAAACAAGATTGGGTGAAGAAAGCTGCTGCAGGCCAGCAGCCAGTGTTTCATCAAAATTGCCTTCAATCAATTCTGTATTGAAAAGGTTCAGCGCTTCAAAATTTTTCCTGGCTACTGCAGCAATTGCAGGGGCGCCTTCAAGCGTAATTACTTTTGCATAAGGATCGGCAGCGGCAAGATATGCAGTGCTTAAACCAAGCGAAGTGCCCAGTTCAAGTATCTTTTTGCAATCGTAATGTTCGGCAATCCTGAAAAGCAACTGGCCGTATTTTGGTTTTTTGGCAGAATGCCTTGCAATATCCCTGATGGTTCTTTCCCTGCTTTTGTGCACAGCAGAACCTGCACCCAGATCTTCCACCGTAATTTTTTCTTTGTTCAGCAACAGTTTCTGGCGAACCTGCTCAATGGCTTCATACGCATAAAAATTTCTTTTGTCATTGAGCACTTTTGTAATAAAATCAAAAACAAATGGCGAATGCACCCCATGCCCTTCACCGCTGGAAGCGTTAAGGTAGTAACGGAGATATTTAAAAGCTAAGTGAAATGGAGAATACATGCCCCGGCCTAAAGGAATATTAAGAATTTGAGTTGACACAAATGTATAGGATAAAAATTGGCGTGTTGAATTTTACGAAAAGGATTTTATTACTTCCCTTTAGGGACAGGGGGCTCCTTTTCCCAAACCTGAAAGCTGTATGCGTACTGATGTTTTTCATCGGCAGTAAAATCAAGCTGGTTCATAAGTTTCCATTCTTTTTCATCAAAAGCAGGAAAGAAAACTTCTGCATCGGGGAATGCCGCATGCACACGTGTAAGATAAATCCGGTTTGCAACGGGCAATGCCTGTTTATAAATTTCCCCGCCGCCTGCAATAAATACTTCTTTGCAATCGGTTTGCTTTGCTTTTTCAACGGCTTCATCAAGCGAATTCACCACAATTACTTTTTCCCTTTCAGGGTCATAACCCTGTTGCTGTGTAATAATAATGTTGATGCGGCCGGGCAGCGGTTCGCCTGCAATGGATTCGTAAGTTTTTCTTCCCATCACCACCGGCATGCCCCATGTGGTATTTTTAAAAAATTTTAAATCATTGGGCAGCCGCCAGAGTAACTGGTTGTGTTTGCCGATGGCGTTGTTTTCGGCGGCAGCTACGATGAGTGAAATGATCATGAAATGAGAAATGAAAAATGAAAAATAAGAAATAAAAAAGTAAACAACTACTTTTTTAATCTCTCATCATTTGATTTAGCAGTGTCTATACTTTTAATAAATATTGCCATCAGCTCATTTACCTAATAATATGCGGTATCAACCTTATCGTGAACAATCAGAGGTTTTCTTTTTATTATTTTAAGATTAATCCTGGTCTCCTTTATCTCTTTCAATATCATTTTCATTTTATGCACGAAATCCGCTCTTGATTCTGCTGCCTGCGCTTCTCCATAAATAAGGGCAGGTGCAGTGCCGCTTTTGGACAATTGGTATTCAAGGTTCTGACCGGCTTTCGTTGCCGGAAGCAGGTCGCAAACATCAAGGCACATGCAGGCAAAATCTACTAACCTGTCTTCAAGATCAAATTTTTGATTTTTACTTTCCATAAAGTTGCTATTTTAAGAAGATAATATCGAAGAATAAGATTGCCCCTACATCTTTATTTCTCATTTCCGGTTTTTCATTTCGTATTTTTCTCTTAGACCGCAACCGGCGCTTTAATAGCAGGGTGGCATTGGTAATTTTCCAATGTAAAATCTTCGTAACGGAAATCAAAAATATTTTTAACAGCAGGGTTTAGTTTCATAGACGGTAAAGCATAAGGCGCCCTGCTGAGCTGCAGTTTGACCTGTTCAATATGATTATTATAAATGTGCACATCACCGAATGTATGGATGAACTCACCCGGTTCAAGGTCACAAACCTGTGCAATCATCATCGTAAGCAAAGCATAAGATGCGATATTAAAAGGCACACCGAGGAATACATCGGCGCTTCTTTGATAAAGCTGACACGAAAGTTTCTTTTTCCCTCCTCCACCGGGGGAGTCGGAGGGGGCCGTATAAAATTGAAACATCGTATGGCATGGCATCAGCGCCATCTTTGGCAAATCGGCCACATTCCATGCGCTGATGATGAGGCGGCGGCTGTCCGGATTTTTTTTGATCTGGTCAATGAGTTCTGTTACCTGGTCAACCACCTTGGCGTCTGCGCCTTCCCAGCTTCTCCATTGTTTGCCATACACGGGGCCCAGTTCGCCGTTTTCATCAGCCCATTCGTTCCAGATGCTCACACCGTTTTCTTTCAGGTATCTGATGTTGGTTTCCCCTTTCAGGAACCAGAGCAGTTCATGTATAATGCTTTTTACATGTACTTTTTTGGTGGTCACCAGCGGAAAGCCCTGTAGTAAATCAAAACGCATCTGGTATCCAAAAACACTGATGGTACCGGTACCTGTACGGTCGTGTTTCTGTACACC
>JANRKT010000407.1:0-11558 GCA_033763355.1 Chitinophagaceae bacterium
ATCTGTTGCATCAATACATCCTCCCGGTATTTCCCAAATGGTTTCGCCCATGGCATGGCGGTATTGTTTTACCAGTACAATCTTCCCTTCGTTTGTTACAGGCACAGCAACCACCCAATCGGGGAATTCAAATACATAATAGGGGTCAACAATTTTTCCATCAGGCCTTTCACACCTGTCACGCCTTACAGTAAACCATGTTTCTTTAAATAAGTATTCTGATCCGAGTAATTTCCAATTCATTCCTGATTTCTGGTTTATAATTTAAAATTTGAAATTGCTCCTCAGTTTCGGTCTTTAAACTTGTGCCCCCGGAATTCGCTTTTATTAAGATACCCTATAAAACCTGATATTTGAGAAGCCAGATTTTTGTATTTATCAATTAATTCATTAGCCTCATCTGCAGCTATATATTTCTGGTCTGTTGCCCTGTATAATTGCGAACGGATTTCTCCGGCAGAACCTTTTGAAATACTTAAAAATTGTACAAACTCGTTTCTGCCTGATCTTTCAAAGCCCTCAGCAATATTGTCCATAACTGAACCCGCAGAGCTTCTTACCTGATCCCTGAATTTGAAATCCCGGGCAAAAAATTCGTTTTTAGTCAGCTCAAACATCAACAATGAAAGCCTCCTTGCTTCCTGCCATATTTCAAGGTCTTCAAAACGGGTGATAGTTGCCATAATTTCAAATCAGAAATATCAAATTTTACCATCCCATTCTTTCCCTGAGCGATGTAATGTGCGCAGTATGGTGTTTACCATGCCATGCATACATACCCAGCAGGTACCACAATGTCATTTGCCTGCCATGTTCAGGGTGTACAACGGTTCTTTCCCATTCACCATCTTGAATATTCTTTATTACATCATGCAAACGGGTATGCAGGGCGTGGAGCAATGTCAGCGAAACATTAATAGGCAAATGTTTCACGTCGCTCAATTCAGCCCATTTTTTTTCTTCATAAGGCTTAATGGTGGGATTGTCTTCAGTGAGCCCCAGTTTAAAACGGGTGTATGCATTAATATGGCTGTCGGCCACATGGTGCACCACCTGTTTCAATGTCCATCCGCCTTCCCGGTATGCTGTTTCCAGTTGTTTTTCATCAAGATTAATTACTGCATATTCCAACTGGCGGGGAAGAAAAAGAATATCTGTTATCCATGCTTCTTTCTGTTTTTCAGAATAAGGCTGTGGCTCATACTGGCCAATGGGATAACGCAGATTAACAACAGTACCCATAAAATTTATTTTACAATTTCAAGCAATTCTACTTCAAAAACCAATGTGGCCCCGCCGGGAATGGTTGGCGGCGAACCCATATCGCCATAACCAATATGCGGCGGGACATAAAATTTATAAATGGAACCTACTGGCATCAGTTGCAGCCCTTCTGTCCAGCCGCGGATAAACTGGTTTACGGGATAAGTAACAGGTTCTCCCCTGTCCCTCGAGCTGTCAAACTTTGTTCCGTTTAATAAAAAGCCGTCGTAATGAACTTTTACAGTACTGGTATCAGCAGGCTTTGGCCCATCGCCCATTTTAATTACCTGGTACTGCAAACCGCTCGGCAATTGCACAACACCTGGTTTCTTCCTGTTTTCGGTCATGAATTTTTCTCCTGCTTCAAGTTCAGGCTGAACTTTCTTCCGGGCCATCTTCTGCATTTCCGTTCTAATGCACTGGTCGGCCTGCTGCGTGGTCATCAGCCCTGCATTCTTATAAATATCATTAAAGCCTTTGGCAATCATCTGCGGGTTAACGGCATCTACGCCCTGCATTTTAAAAAAATTACCGTCTATTATACCAATGGCATAACTCAGGCTGTCCAATGCGTTTTTTAAAACAGGCGCTGTTGATTTATCAGCAACAGTTTTTGGTTTGGGCTTTACTGCAGTTGCAGGTTTCTTTTGTTGTGCCAGTGTAAGCTGAACTGCTGCTAAACAAGCAACAAATAAAACGATTGCTTTTTTCATGAAGTAAGATTGGTTATTAAATTTTATTTTTACTGTTTTCATCATTCCGACATCCGACATCCGACATCTGACATCTGACTGCCTACTGCTTCCTACTCCTCCCTCAGCGCATGCCCCGTTAAATGTATAAACACATCCTCCAGGTTGGCCGCTTTTACTTCTTTCACTCTTTCAAATCCCGATGCAACAAGTTTATCAATCATTTTATCCGGTGAATCAAGCCCGACAATTTTACCCTGGTCCATAATGGCCACACGGTCGCACAAATACTCTGCTTCATCCATGTAATGCGTGGTGATAATAACAGTAGTTCCTTTTGAACGGATGTTCCTGATCAAATCCCACAGGTTACGCCTTGCCTGCGGGTCAAGCCCTGTTGTAGGTTCATCAAGGAAAATTATTTTGGGATGGTTAATTAATGTAGTGGCAATGGAAAACCTTTGCTTTTGCCCGCCGCTTAATTCTTTGAACTTGCTTTTGGCTTTGTCTTCAAGGTTTACCAGTTTCAGTAATACATGTGCATCGGTTTCTTCATTGTACAGTCCTGCAAAAAGTTCAATCAGTTCAGTCAGTTTCAGACCCGGATAAAAACCGGAAGCCTGCAATTGCACCCCTATTATCTTTTTTATTTTTTCAGGTTCTTTATCAAGGTTAAACCCATTTACCCAAATTTCACCGCTGGTTTTTTCTCTCAGCGTTTCAATGATTTCCAATGTTGTTGATTTGCCTGCGCCATTTGGGCCCAGCAAACCAAAAATTTCGCCTTCATACACATCAAATGAAATTCCCTTAACCGCCTGGAAATTGCCGTAATTTTTAACCAGCTCTTTTACCTGTATGATTTTTTCGTTCATGTCATTTCACTTTTCGGAGACCTGCTTTTCTCCCCTCTCCTTTGTCCACAGGGGCTCCTTCGGAGAAGATGGGCAAGGGGTGAGGTCCAGCTCCATCTTCACATCAGCCGTTTCAAAAGGGGAATCTTTTACTTCTACATGCTTAAACCCGTACTTCTCATACAAATGGATAGCCGTTTGCAACTGGTGATTAGAAAACAAGGATATTTTTTTTGCGCCTGCTTCCTTCGCTTTTTCAATACAGCTTTCAATCAGCAGTTTACTGATGCCCCTCCCCCGGAATGCAGAAGTCACTGCCATCTTAGCCAATTCGTATGTTCCATGCCCTTCATTCATTAACGCCGCAGAACCGGCAATGGTATCATTTACTTTTGCCAAAAAAATATATCCTCCCCTGTCAAGAATTGTTCCCCTTGGGTCGTTAATCACCATCAGGTCGTGGCTTTCTAACAGGCCATATTGCTCAAGCCACTCTAAATTGAGCAGCCTGAAGTGTTCAGCATATTCATCAGTATATTCTATAATGATAATCTCATCCATTTCAGGATTATTTTCAAAATCTCAATTGAACCCCTGCACCATTGGTAGTCAGTCCGGCGTTTAAAACCACCTTAGATGTTTTTTTAGATTTATCTTCATTGAATGTGGTTACTGCAATCTGCAAATTTTTGTTGGCGCTCCCTTGCAGCAAACCCGCAAGCAAAGTAACAACTGCGCCACCACCAAGCCAGGGCCAGCCATCCTTGTCACCTGAAATAACCAAAACACCTCCGTAGCCAACACCAAAACCACCTATAAACCCAAAGATCCCGGCCAGGGTATTATTTGTACTGTACCTGTTTAAATAACTGATCTGCTCAGGTGTTCCTTCGTCAGCAAATAATTCTTTCATTTGCCGGGAGCCTATATAAATTTTTTCTTTATAAATAATGGATGGCTTTCGCAATGGTTTTAATAAAGCCATTTTATCAGGCTCATATTTAAACTGCTGCTGGCAAAAAGCCCCTACGGTTAATACAAACAAAAAAAACAAAAGGAATAAATACTGTTTCACAGGTAATGCTTTTTATTTAAAAAGATATTGCTCCAGTTCCTCCATCATCCCTTTGCTCCCTATAAACAATGGCGAACGCTGGTGCAATTCTGTTGGCTGCACATCCAGTATCCTTTCTTTTCCATTGGTTGCCTTGCCGCCTGCCACCTCAGTTATAAACGCAAAAGGGTTACATTCATACAGCAGCCTCAGCTTGCCTTTGGGTTTATCAGTTGTTCCGGGATACATAAAAATGCCGCCCTTTATTAAATTGCGGTGCACATCCGCCACCATGCTGCCAATATACCTCTGTGTGTAAGGGCCGCCGTTTGATTTGTTTTTTTTCTGACAAACACTGATGTATTCCTGCACTTTTCTGTCGTACTGAAAAAAGTTTCCGTGATTAACAGAATATATCTTACCCCATTCAGGACATTTAATGTTGGGATGGCTCATGGTAAACTCACCTATTGACTGGTCAAGCGTAAAACCATTCACACCCCTTCTTGTTGCATACACCAGCATGGTAGATGAACCATACACAATATATCCCGCAGCCACCTGGTTCTTGCCCGGCTGCAAAAAATCTTCTGCCGTTACAGGTTTGCCTTTTTCTGTTACACGGCGGTAAACACAAAAAATAGTACCAATTGAAACGTTCACATCAATGTTACCGCTTCCGTCAAGCGGATCAAACAAACACACATACTTTGAGTTGTTGCTTACCGGGTCATCAAACGCAACAAAATCATCCAGCTCCTCGCTGGCTATACCGCCGCAACTGATGCCATGCTTCAGTACGCCCATAAACTGGTTGTTGGCATACACGTCCAGTTTCTTTACATCCTCTCCCTGCACATTAATGGTACCGGCATCGCCTAAAATATCCACCAGCCCGGCTTTGTTTACCTCCACGTTCACCCTTTTACCCGCAAGGCCAATGTCACGCAGCAAACTTGCCAGTTCACCTGTGGCATGCGGAAAGTCACGCATCTGCTGAATGGTAAATTCATCAAGCGTCTGAACTTTACGGTTCACATTCATATAGCAGTATAACTTTTAAAATTTGGCAACAAAAGTAAGGGTTTAAATGATGTAACCAGCGGCAGTTTCTTTACTCACCGTTCCTTGTGTCACTCCCTTATGCGTCCGGAACTTTACTGAGCTTTTTCATCATTATAGCAATGCCTGAAAGCAGCAATTGGAAAATTTTATTCCCTATATCTTTGCGGCCAATAAACAAATAAAATCAGATGAAGGTTTTTAAATTCGGCGGCGCCTCTGTTAACAGCATTGAAAGGATAAAGAACCTTGCAGATATACTGGAGCAGTACCAGGGCGAAAAAATCCTCATCGTTATTTCTGCTATGGGCAAAACCACCAATGCTTTGGAAAAAGTAACGGAAGCATTTTATGCAGGAAGAAAAGATGATGCCCTGCAGTTGTTTCAGCAGGTAAAACAGCAGCACCTTGATATTGCCAAATACCTGCTGGTTACCACAGCAACAGTTACCGAAAAGAAACTGGCTGATTTTTTTACTGAAGTGGAATGGCTGCTTCATGATAAACCTGTAAGGAATTATGATTACTATTACGACCAGGTGGTGTGCACAGGTGAACTGCTTTCCACCACCATCATCAGCGCTTATCTTAATGAAGAAAAAATATCCAATACATGGGTGGATGTAAGGGATGTTTTCAGAACAGATGATAATTTCCGCGATGCAAATATTGACTGGGAATATACAAGGTCAAAGGTTCAAAGCTCAATACTGCCATTATTTAACAGCACCGGCTTTGTACTTACACAGGGCTTTATAGGATCAACTGATGAAAACGAAAGCACCACATTGGGAAGGGAAGGCAGTGATTACACTGCTGCCGTATTTGCCAATATGCTGGATGCAGAAAGCCAGACCATCTGGAAAGATGTGGAAGGGGTGATGAATGCCGACCCTAAACAATTCCCCGATGCCGAACTCATCAGCGAACTGAATTATGATGAAGTAATTGAAATGGCTTATTACGGGGCGCAGGTCATTCACCCCAAAACCATCAAACCATTACAGAATAAACAGATTGACCTTTTTGTAAAATGTTTTCTTGATCCCTCACTGCCCGGAACCATAATACACAGCAAGAACCTGTATGGCCTTCCGCCAATTATTGTACTGAAACAAAACCAGGCATTGATTCATTTTCATTCCAAAGATTTTTCATTTGTGGGAGAAAAACCCGTTGCGCAGTTGTACCAGTTGCTGGCAGAAATAAAAATAAAACCCAACCTTGTGCAAACAGGCGCTGTAACCATACAATTATGCCTTGATAACCGCGAAGACAAAATTGAAAAACTTGCACTGGCTGCAGATGCCATCTTTGATGTGCAGGTAGAAAAAGGGCTGACGCTTCTTACCATCAGGCATTTTAAAAATGATTTGCTCCTGTCAATGATAAAAGATAAGCAGGTTGTATTGCAGCAGCAGGCTGAAGAAACAGTGCAGGTGCTGATGAGGTAATAAAAAAAGACAACCCCGAAAATGCGGGATTGTCTGCCAGGGTAATATTACACCATCACTTTTTTTGATTTTAACTTAAACCATAACCGTTTGGGATGTGAATGCTCCTGTTTTCAAAGGATCTGGATGAGAGCCCTATGATTGGTTTTCAGAAACATTGGATTCTAACGGTTCAAGTGATGATGGATTTCAAGGTTTTCAACGGCAGGGTAACTGCCCATAGAATATTGGATACAATAAGAATAACGATTACAAAAACAGCTCAGTATGCTGTTGTATGAAAGATGGGAACCTTATCTTCAGCCGGAAAAACTACATTTCTAAAAATCAAGTGTTTGCATTTTTTAGCCTTTCAGCTTTATTTCAGATACACCCGGCCACGGGGCCTTATTTGCTTTGACGGGCACAGCAAATCAGAGCTTCCCAAGCCCAATCAGGCTTTATTTTGCAACACTTTTTTGATCAGCCGGGGTCAATATATCCTGGTTTTCATTATCAACAGTAAAATCAGTTAATTTGCCTTTCATCATTACAATATCTTTCCGCTTTTCATGAAAATGCTCAGCTCACTGTTCAGCAATTACAGGTTTATATTGGGTCTTTACATTGTGCTGGCTGTAGCTGCAGGCACACAGGGCATTTTGCTTTCACCCAAAAAAGTGGAAGGGCACCCGGCGCCGGTTACCAATTACAATAATTACATCATCTTTAAACAATCTTATTTTCATTTAATTGACAAGAAAGATTTGTATATCCATCACCCGCAGGATCATTTTGACCTTTATAAATACAGCCCTGCCTTTTCTTTGTTCTTCTCCATTTTTGCATACCTGCCCGATTGGGCCGGGCTTAACTTTTGGAACCTCCTCAATGCGCTGGTATTTCTTGCCGCTGTTTATTATTTGCCGGGCTTGGGTACAAGACAAAAAAAATTTATCCTGCTTGTTTGCGCTGTTGAGATGATGACCTGCATGCAGAATGAACAGAGCAACGGGCTGGTAGCAGGGCTCCTAATCCTTGCTTTTGGTTTGCTTGAAAGAGATAAATACCCAGCCGCAGCTTTTTGTATTGCGGCAACTATTTTTATTAAAGTACTGGGCGTAGCTGCCTTTTCTCTTTTCCTTTTCTATCCCGCTAAATGGAAGCTGGCCCTGTACTCATTATTATGGATTTTACTTTTCTCTTTCATACCGCTGCTTGTTGTTGATTTCAGCCAGCTCAAATTTCTTTATTCAAGCTGGGGTAACCTGCTTGCCAATGATTTCTCAGGGTCTTATGGCTTATCGGTTATCAACTGGCTTAAAACATGGTTTGGCCTTAACCTTAATAAAACAGCCGTTATCCTTGCAGGTGCAATCATATACTGTATCCCTCTTCTTAAATTTAAAAGCTACAAAAATTATTCTTTCAGGCTTCACCTGCTGGCTTCGCTTTTAATATGGGTGGTTATTTTTAACCACAAAGCCGAGTCGCCCACATTTATTATTGCCATAAGCGGTGTTGCCATCTGGTATTTCAGCCAAAACCGGAATGCGGTAAACCTTGCTTTATTTATTGCAGCTTTTATTCTTGCTTCCCTTTCGCCTACTGATATTTTTCCACGCAGCATCAGGGAAAACTGGGTTGTGCCCTTTGTATTAAAAGCAGTGCCCTGCATCATCATCTGGCTGAAAATTGTTTACGAAATGCTTTTTGATAAAATCAAACCACGCCTTACAGCTGAAAGTATTGTTTGAATGATGCAATAAATTACGCTTTGTTATCTTTACCCGGTTATGGGTTTAACACATCTTTTCAAAGAATTTTTCAGCAGCGAAAAGTCGTCTGGCTTTATATTAATTGCATGTTCTGTATTTGCAATAACTATAACCAACACTTCATGGGGAGATCAATATCTTCACATCTGGCATACTGCAATAGGAAATCACACTGCAGAATACTGGATCAACGACGGGCTAATGACCATTTTCTTTTTGCTGGTGGGCCTTGAAATTGAAAGAGAACTATATATTGGCGAATTATCCAGTTTAAAAAATGCTTTATTGCCGGTAGCGGCAGCAGCCGGGGGAATGTTTGTTCCTGCAGCCATACATCTTTCTTTAAATGCCGGCACAGCAACACAGGGCGGTGCAGGCATACCTATGGCCACTGATATTGCTTTTGCATTGGGTGTGCTTTCACTGGCCGGCAGCCGTGTGCCACCGGCGCTAAAAGTTTTTCTTACTGCACTTGCTATAATAGATGACCTCGGCGCCATACTGGTAATTGCTGTTTTTTATTCGCATGGCTTTTCATGGTTGTATTTTGGTTTGGCAATGGGCATATTTGCATTATTGCTTGTATTCAACCGTTTAAAATGGAACAACCTGCTGCTCTACCTTATTCCCGGAACAGCAATGTGGTATTGCATGCTCAACTCAGGTGTGCATGCCACCATCAGCGGTGTTTTGCTTGCTTTTGCAATACCTTTTGGAGACGGAGGTGAAAAATCCCCTTCTTATATCCTGCAGCACTTGTTGCATAAGCCTGTTGCCTTTATCATTATCCCTTTGTTTGCATTAGCCAATACGGGCATTCACCTGCAACCGGGTTTTCAGCATTCGCTTACCAGCCGCAACAGCCTTGGTATTTTTCTGGGACTTTACCTTGGCAAACCGGCCGGCATTTTAATGATGTGCTGGCTGGCCCTTAAATTAAAATGGTGCAGCCTGCCGGAAGGAATAAACAGGAAACATTTGCTGGGTGCGGGTTTCCTGGGCGGTATCGGTTTCACGATGTCCATCTTTATTACATTGCTTGCTTATACTGATGCTCCACTTGTGGTTAACTCAAAGATTGCGGTATTTCTTACTTCAGTAATAGCAGGGCTTACAGGTTATTTTATCCTCCGCACGGCAAAACGCACAGCACAAACCCTGCCTTAGTTTTTTAAAATCTTCTGCGCCCTTATTAACCTGTCGTTGATAGCAGCACCCAGCCCTTCTTCAGGAACCGGTTCAGTAAGGATGACATCTGCCCCCAACCTGTCCACATGTCTTAATAAGCGAAAAAGGTTTCTGGCTGCCTCATGTATGTCACCCGAAGGTGAAAGCTGAAACTGCATAGATGGTTCTATGCCCGGGTATTTTTTTTCAAATGACAATACCGCTATTTTCTTACCGGCAAATTTTTTCAGCAGTTCGGGTATGTTTCCAAGATACAATGCTGTGCCGGTTGCATAATGGCTTTTCAACTGTCCGGGTGCATGGGGCTGCTGATGCAGCAATGAAAGGGTTACTTTCTTTTTCACAAGCTGCTCTATTTCTTCTGTTGAGATTCCGCCGAGACGATGAATAATGATATTATCTTTTTCATCAAAACCAACAATGGTTGATTCTACACCAACACCGCAAGGGCCGCCGTCAAGTATGTAAGGTATCTTTCCGTGCAGGCCATCGTAAACATGCTGTGCAGTTACCGGGCTCACATACCCAAAGGGGTTGGCGCTTGGGGCAGCAAGGGGAAAATCAAGTTGATTTAATAATTGCAGTGTCAGCGGATGATCGGGAATACGGACCGCTACTTTATCGCTGCCCGCAGTAACCAGGTCAGGAATAGTTTGCTTTTTGTTCAATAAAAAAGTTATCGGGCCGGGAGAAAATGTTTTTGCCAGATCATGACAGGCGGCAGGAATATCTTTTGCATATTGCTTTATATTTTCAGCAGAAGCAACATGAATGATCAGCGGGTTAAAATGCGGCCTGCCTTTGGCTTCGTAAATTTTCAGCACCGCTTCTTCATCCAGCGCATTACCTGCCAGGCCATATACTGTTTCGGTAGGTATGGCAACCACATCACTTCGTGTTAGCAGTTGAGCTGCTTTGTTAATATCTGTTCCAATTACGGTGTGCATTTGCTGCGGAAATAAGTGGCAAACTTAGGAAAGAAAAAGAGGTTTTAAACAAACTGCCTGATTTGTATCTTTACAGTGATAGTATCAACATGGCTTTTATCCGTTACATATTTCTATTGCTGATTGTATGCGCCGCCTCGGGAGTTTTCATTTCCTGCAACAATGGGAATAAAAAACTGCTTATAGAAGAAATTGAAATCCCGGAAACCCTTCCTCATATACCCGATTCTGTATCCAGGCAAAAAGAAATTGATAACATAGCAAAGGAAATGTCATTGTATAACTCGGTGGACGGCATCAGGGTTGCATTTGGGAATATTGAATCCGAACAATACAAAAGATTTACCTGGCTGAAAAAATTCGCATCCGACAGGGAACTTGTTACCCTCACCAATCATCCTGATCCTGTTGTAAAAGCTTATTCATTTTGGGCATTGACAGAAAGAAATTACAAGGATTGTAAAGTAATACTTGAGCAGCATAAAAATGACAAGTCTGCATTTTCTTATCATGTGGGTTGCTTGGGCAGCACCAGGCATATAAATTTATTCTATTTCGACCGTCTGAAAGAAAAATTAAACTTTATGGAATCCTCATATTTCAAAAAAGAACTAATGAACTCCTATAACAATAATGACTGGCAATCAATTGAGCGCATGAATTCAATTTTCTGAGTAAATCAGGGAGAGACTCTTGATCTTCATAAGCATCTAAATACGTCAACATATTATAGAAACCTTTTTACCCCTTTAGGCGCCGGGGTTTTATCTTTGCCCCATGCATTATGTTTCTGTTGAGGGCCTTACCAAATCTTATGGCATACAACCGCTTTTTGAAAACATTTCCTTTCACATTGAAGAAGGCGATAAGATTGCGCTGGTGGCGAGGAATGGCGCCGGCAAATCCACCCTGCTTAAAATACTTGCTGGCAAAGAAACTGCTGATGAGGGCAAAGTATGGATAAACAAAGATGTGGATATTGCCCTCTTTGAGCAGGAACCCTCGTTTGAAGAAGATAAATCCATCCTTGATAATATTTTTTTTCACGACCACCCCGTCATCAATGCCATTAAACATTACGAAGCCGTAAGTGAAGAAACCGATGTTGAGCAACTGAACGCAGCAATCATCAAAATGGATGAGCTCGGCGCATGGAATTTTGACGCCAAAGTAAAACAGGTATTGGGGAAACTGAACATCCACCATTTGCAACAGGTTGTGGGTACGCTGAGCGGCGGTCAGCGAAAAAGGGTGGCGCTGGCCAAAACACTTATTGATATTGGTTTT
>JANRKT010000408.1:0-6441 GCA_033763355.1 Chitinophagaceae bacterium
TTCGAATTAATAAAACAGGATGTCATGAAAATTTTATCATTACTGATTTTACTTTTTGCTTTTACAGGTAAAAGCTACAGCCAGCAACAAACTAAAAAGGAAGCCAGGCCTGAAGACCAGATCAGGCAATACTGGTTTGTAATGCTTATAAAAGGCCCCAACCGCAACCAGGATTCTGCCAAAGCAGTCAAAATACAGGAAGGCCACATGGCCAACATCAATCGCTTGTATTATGAAGGTAAATTAAAAGTAGCCGGTCCATTTGGCGGCGGCGGTAACTGGTCAGGTATTTTTATTTTTGATTGCACTACTAAAGAAGAAGTAGAAAAATATTTACAAACTGATCCTGCTGTTTCTTCAGGCAGATTGGGCTACGAAATCCATCCCTGGTGGACAGCGCCTATTGGAAGTTTTGTGCCGGGGAAACCGAAACAACCATCTAAAACACCTGCTCCATAAAAAATATTTCAACCCGTTATTTTACTGAGGCACAAGTACGCCGGCGCTGCTTAGCTTATCTGCATACTTTCCAGGTTGGGATGGACTTAAAACCTGCTATTCTTAAGGATTAGCACTATCAGCTTCCCAAGGAAATTTTTTGATTAATCTTAACTGAGGAGGTCCACTTCCTTGCATTTCCGGATAGATGTATTCTTCAATCCATTTCTCACCTGTTTTTTCATCAACAAAATAAGTGACCCAATTAATGCAATCAGTTTGAATTTCTTTTAGGGAATCTCTTTTCAAGTAAAATGCTTGCCCTTTTATTATTATATCTTCCATAAATTTCTGCCCCCTAAGTCTCTCCGCTCCAAAATGGATGGAGGACTCAGCGTTTCATCGGTAAAAATTACTAAGTCTAATTGAGAAAAAATCTAACAATAAGTGCGCCTTAAAAATTATTTTTGGCACTGTCATAAAACGGAGGAAAAAAATCATAATAGAAAATACTTTTGAATAATAACTACCCTTTGTTATGATTAAAAGCAAGACAAAACCCAATGTAGAAAAACGTATCGGGGCAACAATAATAGATTATACGATAATACTCATATTTTTTATTCTTTATGTCAGCTACTTTGGTTCACCCAATGATGAGGGAGGATATACTGTGAGCGGGTTACCTGCAGCAGGCCCGCTGGTTTTCTGGTTTTGTTATACTGTTTTACCAGAAACTTTTTTTAAAGCAACGTTGGGTCATGCAATTTTTAATCTCAGGGTTACTTCCATGACTGGTGACAGAGTTACCTTCCTCCAAATTTTCAAAAGACATTTGGCCGATATGATTGAAATTATCTGGTGTTTGGGCTTGATTGCATATATTTTAATCAGGCACACCCAATACAATCAAAGGCTCGGAGATATTTGGGCTAAAACTATTGTATTTGATAAAACTGACCCTGAACAAAATAATGTTATTTCTTCACCTATTAGTTAACATTAGTTCAGGAAGCAAATAACCGCTTTGAATCCGGTTGAATTGTTTCAAATCCATTTTACTCATCTCTTCTTCCCGCTCTGCTCCACCTCTTTATTCATCTCTGTCATGTCCACGGTTTGTGAAAAATCACCAAGCAGCCATTTGCTGTAAAAATCCCCCATCAGCCAGAAGAAATATTCCGTCATATCGCCGAAACCATGCCGCTGGCCGGGCAGGAGCATAAAATCAAACCGTTTATTGGCTTTAATCAATGCATTGGCCATGCGGATGGTATTGGCAGGATGCACATTGTTGTCAATATCGCCGGTTACCAGCAATAACCTTCCTTTCAGGTTCTTTGCCAGCTCTGAGTTCTTTTCAATATTATAAACAAATGTGGTATCGCCTTTTTCATTTACCTGTTCCTTTACGCCGTGGTGTTTTTCACTCCACCAGCGGTTGTAAATGTTGTTTTCGTGGTTGCCCGCTGATGAAACGGCCACTTTAAAAAAATCAGGATACAGCAGCATGGCGGCAGTGCTCATAAACCCGCCGCCCGAATGGCCATGTATCCCCACACGGTTAATGTCAATAAAAGTATAACGGTCGGCCAGTTGCTCAATAGCCGCTTTTTTATCGGCAAGGCCATAATCCCTCAGGTTGCCATAACCATAGTTGTGGTACCATTTGGATCGGCCGGGGTGGCCGCCTCTGTTGCCCATTGTTACCACAACAAAACCCAGTTGCGCCAGGCGGTCAATCCTGTCCATACTGCGGCCAAATGCTTTGTTTACCGATTCTGTTTGCGGGCCGGGATATACATAAGCGATAACCGGATATTTTTTGGCGGAATCAAAGTCGAATGGTTTATACATTACCCCATAAATATCAGTAATGCCATCATCAGCTTTTACCTTATAGATTTGCGGAAATTTATATCCTGCTTCAAACAATTTTGATAAATCAGCAGTTTCAAGGTCCATTATCTTTCTGCCTGTATTATCAAACAAAACTGATTTGGGAACAGTGTTTACCCTTGAATAATTATCAATATAAAATTTGTTGTCATCATCCATTCCGGGGTTGTGGTCATAATCACCCGGGTTTAATAATTTAAGGTTATTGCCATCAAGGTTAATCCTGTAAAGGTGGAGATAATAAGGATCTTCACCTGTTTCTTTTCCGTTGGCAGTAAAATACAATACACGTGCCTTTTCATCAATGCCAATAATATCTTCACAATGGTAAGCGCCTGATGTAACCTGGTTTTTCAGTTTGCCATAGGCATCATACAAATAAAAATGCCCCCAGCCATCCATTTCACTCCAGTGAACCACTTCAGCTCCATTATTCACCAAACCCGGCCTTCTTGTTTCCACATAAGTATTCATTCTTTCTTCAATCAGCACTTTCTCTTCTCCCGTTTTTACATCCAGCATACAAATATCAATCCGCTTAAGGTCACGGCTGGTGCGGTTAAAATAAAATTGTTCGTTTGTGCCAAGCCATACAAGGGGGCGGTAATCATCATCTCTCTGCTTTTCTTTAAACGGTTCTGCCCAGATGTTCAGTTCCTGGTCTTTGAACTGTTCAACAGCAATTTTCTTTTGTGTTTTATTGATAAAATCAAAAAGATGCAATTCCCTCACAGGTGCCTCTTTTTCGCCCGGCAGGTGGTATTTATAAGTTTCCAGTGCAGGACGCGGATCGGTAATGTTGTGCAATACCCACAGGTCTTTTACTTTCCGCATATCAGAGCGGATCATGGCAAAATGTCCTGAACCCGGCGACCAGTAAATAAATGCAGGCTTGCGTTTGTTTTTATTCTTTTCCCTGTCCACATTGGTTTCATTAAATGAATCACCGTAAGAATAAAACTCAATGCCATCTTTGGTAAGCTGCGTTTCAACTATTGTACTGTCATCTTCGTTTTGCAAAGCCTTCCGGTAATTGGCGCTGTCCATCCAGAAAAGGTTAAAGTTGCGGGCAAATACAACAAACTTACCGTCAGGTGAAATGGAAGCCCAGTTGGGCCTGCGTTTGGGTTTTTTGAAACCAGTTAACTCAACCAGTTCGCCTGTATTGATGTTGTATTCAAAATAAAATGTTTTCTTCTCTTTTACAGGCGGCGTTCCTTTTTTGGCCGCTGTATCTTTCTTTTCAATTTCTTCTGTGCTTTTTACCTCAAACTGTATCCAGTTCTCGTCTTTTACAAAACGCATGCTGTCCAAACCAAGATGTTGTGCATCGAAAGGGTCTTTTACAATACGTGTAATTTTTGCAGCAAGATCAGCATTGTTGAACAACAACTTTTTTTCTGCTTTGGCAGGATCAACGATATACCATTTCTTTCCTTCGCTGGTTTCGTACATGTACCAGAAGCGGTCAGACTTTTTTAGCCAGTGGGGATCAACTGAGGTTGTAAAAATCAGCTTTTCTAATTTTTTGGGGGAGAACCTTGCGGCAAGCTGATAGTTGGCTTTGGCAACAGGCGCAGTTTGTGAAAAACCAATGAAAACAATAAATACTTGAAATACAAAAAACAACAGGAACTTTCTCATGGCAGTTGGTTTTATGAAAGATGAAAATAAGAAATAATAATTTTCACTTATCATGTGATTTATTTTGGCCACAGATTACACGAATTTTCACGGAAACAGCAATGCCGGTCCTTGTATTACAAAAAAATCAGATTCGCCGTAATAGAAATTAAATACTGCAATATTTTACTTCGTAAATTCCAACAAAATAATCTGATGAAATTTATTTTTATACCCATTACTGTTTTTATTTTCCTGTTCTTAAATTATACTGCCATGTCGCAACAACAATACAGTTATCTGGCTTTGGGGGATTCCTATACCATTGGTGAAACCGTTTCCATATATGAAAACTTTCCTTACCAAACGGTGCAACTGCTCAGGAAAAAAGGGTTTGCTTTTCATGCTCCCGATATAGTGGCAAAAACCGGATGGACCACAGATGAACTGGAAGCAGGTATTAAACGCACACAATTACATCCTGTTTATGATTTTGTATCGCTTCTTATCGGCGTAAACAACCAATACCGCGGCAGGAGCGCTGAGGAGTATGCCAAAGAATTTGAAGCTTTATTGAAAAAAGCAATAGCCTTTTCAGGCAATAACCCCAGTCATGTTTTTGTATTGAGCATACCCGACTGGGGCGCAACCCCTTTTGCTGAAGGCCGGGACAGGAAAAAAATTGCAGCAGAAATTGACGTTTTTAATTCGGTTAATAAAAGCATTGCTGAAAAGTACAGGGTAAATTATATTGACATTACCCCGGGTACAAGAGAAGCTGCACAGGATGAAAGCCTGCTGGCAGCAGACAAATTACATCCTTCAGGAAAAGATTATGCAAGATGGGCGGAGAAGCTGAGTGAGTATATTATCAAATTGATAAGAATGAAATGAAATTTAAAAGTTATAAGATAGAAACAGGGAATAAATAAATTTGTAAACCAATTAACTGATTAACATTATTGCTGCCTTTACTTTGCCCCAAACACCTGTGTCCAGTAAGTTCCTTCCTTGCCCACACCCATTTCCTTAAAGTTTTTGTTCATGATGTTTTTGCAATGCCCTTCGCTGTTGAGCCATGCATTCACCACGGCCTGCTCATCAGGATAACCCATTGCAATGTTCTCACCGTAAGTACTCCACGCATAACCTGCAGTGGTAATCCGCGTACCGGGTGTTGTGCCGTCAAGACTGGTGTGACTGAAATAGTTATTCGTCTTCATATCAGCGCTGTGGTCATACGCCGCTTTGGCCAATTGATCATTCCATGATACAGTTCCAACAGATGGCATAACCGTAGTGCCGCATGTACAGCCGCTCTGCCTTGCCTGGTTCACCAGGTTCAGCATGGTTTGTTTATTTACATTATAAACTATGGTATTGTTACCGCCATTATTACTATTGCCATTGTTATCAACGGCAGCATCTTGTTTTTTGCAGGAATAAAATGCTGAGAAAACAGCAACTGAAAGAAAGAATAGATGTTTTGTTTTCATAAAGGATAATCAGGTTACGGAAAAATGATTGCAAAAACCAATCCTATAAACTATAATTTACTGCAAATATTGTTGCATTTCCTGCTGGTATTGCTGTGCTATTGCACCAGCTTTTTGTGCAAAATCCTCTTTTTCAGATGCATAAATAACAGCACGGCTTACATTCACCAGTAAGCCGGTATCATTTTTTATCATTCCCCTCTCTGAAATTTCTTTAAGGCTCCCGCCCTGGGCGCCCACGCCCGGAACAAGCAAAAAGTTTTGGGGGATGATCTTACGTATCCTTTCCACATCATCTGCTTTGGTGGCGCCCACTACAAACATCAGGTTGCCCGGGTTGCCCCATGATGATACCTGTTTAATTACACGTTCATATAAAAAATCGTATTGCGAAGGATGCATGCCATGCGCCGCAATAAACTGCTGCTGAAAATCTGCACTGCCTTTGTTGGATGTTAAACCCAGTACAATGGCCCATTTGTTTTCATATTCAAGAAAAGGCCGGATGCTGTCCTCACCCATATACGGCGCAACTGTAATGGCGTCGAAAGGAAGCGTTTCAAAAAAGGCTTTGGCATATTGGGTTGAAGTGTTTCCTATATCGCCGCGTTTAGCATCAGCAATTTTAAAATGTTCATCGCCGATATAGCGAACGGTTTTTTCCATAGCCTCCCAGCCTTTCAATCCCAATGCTTCATAAAAAGCGGTGTTTATCTTGTAACTGACACATAAATCCCTTGTCGCATCAATAATGGCTTTATTGAAAGCAAATACCGGGTCTGGCACAGACAAGAGGTGCTTAGGAATTTTTGCGATGTCAGTATCGAGGCCAACACAGAGATAAGATTGTTTTTTGAAAATCTGTCCGGTGAGCTGCTGTCTTGTCATGCTGCGAAGATAACGTTTCGCTTAGGCGTTGGTTAACTAAAATTTTTGAAAAAATCCGGCAGTATTTGATATACTGTAATTGGTTTCAAACCCAATT
>JANRKT010000409.1:0-4684 GCA_033763355.1 Chitinophagaceae bacterium
CAAAAACAAGCAATGCAAAACCCGGGTTATTAATCTTTCTCATATATAAGCAGGCAGTGTTGAAAACGGCGGCTTGGTTGCCGCTGTTTTCATTTTATGGATTAAATTGAAATGAATACAATTTAATTAACCAGTTTAACAGATCACTTAAATCAATTTGCGATATGAAATCATTTACCAGGATCATTACTTCAGGGTATATATTGGTTAGTTTTTTACCGGCATTATTCTCCGTAAATACATATGCCCAGAAAAAAACTGCTGTTGGTAATGATGTGAGCACGCCTTTGCATTTATTGCAACCCGATTATCCTGTGCCTTACAAGGCCATGCCACAGCAGGAGGTAAAGAGCTGGCTCGATAAAGTGTTTAATTATCTTGATGCAGTAACGCCGGCACGTATGATCAATAAAGCAACCGGCAAAGAAGTAACGGATATTGCAAAGCTGGATACCAATACCATCATAGAGCAAAAAGATTTCAGGCTGACGAGTTATGAATGGGGCGTTACTTATTCAGCTATGCTGAGAGCTGCAGAAACCACCGGGGATAAAAAATATGCTGAATATGTAAAAAAGAGATTTGATTTCTTAGCCAAATGGATACCGGCGGTAAAAGAAAAATTTCCGCTTGAATATATCCGCAAAAAAAACTTGTTTGTACAACCTATCAGCCCGCATGCACTGGATGATGCCGGCGCTGTTTGCGCAGCCATGATAAAAGCAACTGTTAATGGCAGTCAATCCAATCTTCGTCCTTTGATTGATCATTACGTTGATTTTGTTGCCAACAAAGAATACCGTTTAAGTGACGGTACTCTCGGCCGCAACCGTCCGCAAAAAAATTCATTGTGGCTCGACGATATGTACATGGGTATTCCGTCATTGGCGCAGATGGGCAAGCTTACCGGAGACAGTAAATATTTTGACGATGCAGTAAAACAGGTAAAACAATTTGCACAGCGAATGTTCAATGAACAAAAAGGTTTGTATATGCACGGATGGGTGGAGAGCATGGAAACACATCCTGAATTCAGATGGGGAAGAGCCAACGGATGGGCATTGATGGCAAAAGCTGAATTGCTGGACGTTTTACCAGCAGATCATACGGGTTACAGTTTCGTATTGCAGCACTTTAAAAAACATGTAGCAGGTTTGGCGCAATATCAATCCGGCAGCGGATTATGGCACCAATTATTGGATCGCAATGATTCTTATCTCGAAACATCTGCTACTGCTATCTATGCTTATTGTATTGCTCATGCTTGTAATAAAGGATGGATTGATCCGGTAACCTATGCGCCAATGGCTATGCTGGCATGGAATGCTGTGACAACTAAGATCAATGCAAAAGGGCAGGTAGAAGGAACCTGTGTAGGTACCGGTATGTCGTTCGAACCCTTGTTTTATTATCATCGTCCTGTAAATGTTTATGCGGCGCATGGCTATGGGCCAGTGATATTAGCTGGGGCTGAAGTATATCAATTGACCGGAACCAATGGCTTTAAGATCAATGACAGTTCGCTGCAGTTTTATAAATAGGAAACGATCATGACGGAAAACATAATATGGTAAAACTATTTTATCAATAAATCGCAGGTATGAAACCATTATTGATCCTGTTGTTTTTTTATACAACAGCATTTACTCAATCACCTGTCATCAATATTGATTTCAAAAAAGAGGTTGGGGAGATGACCCCTATCTGGGCATGGTTTGGTTATGATGAACCGAACTATACTTATATGAAAGATGGAAAGAAATTGTTATCGGAGATTGCCGCATTAAGTCCTGTACCTGTTTTTGTAAGAGCACATAATTTACTAACTACCGGCGATGGTACACCTGCATTAAAATGGGGCTCTACCAACGCATATACAGAAGATGCCGCAGGTAATCCGGTTTATAACTGGACAATTATTGACAGCATTTTCGATACCTATATACAAAGAGGCATGAAACCACTGGCGCAAATTGGTTTTATGCCTGAGGCGCTTTCATCCAAGCCACAACCATACAAACATAGCTGGCGGCCCGGCGCTTCCTACAAAGAAGTATTCACTGGTTGGGCATATCCGCCGAATGATTATAATAAATGGAGGGAATTGATTTATCAATGGGCAAAGCATTGTGTGGAACGTTATGGAAGAAAAGAAGTAGAAAGCTGGTGGTGGGAAGTGTGGAATGAACCCAACATCGGTTATTGGCAGGGAACAGTTGAAGAGTATTGTAAGATGTATGATTATGCAGCTGATGGTTTGCTAAAGGCGTTGCCAACTGCAAGGATTGGCGGTTGCAATATCACCGGAGGTGGTTCAAAATTCCTGTCAGCTTTTATCAAACACTGTTTAAGCGATACGAACTATGCAACGGGTAAAATTGGCTCTCCGCTTGACCTGGTGTTATTTCATGCAAAAGGCCAGCCTAAAGTTGTAAATGGAGCGGTGGTGATGAATGTGGGCACACAGATGCGTAACATACGCGATGCAATGAAGACGGTGAATGAATTTCCATCATTGAAAAATATTCCTTTGGTGATAGGCGAGTCTGATCCTGAAGGTTGCGCAGCCTGCGGAATGAGCACCAACCCGGAAAACGCCTATCGCAATGGCACGATGTATTCAAGTTATACTGCTGCATCCTTTGCAAGAAAATATTTGCTTGCTGATGAACATAAAGTAAATCTTATTGGCGCTGTGTCATGGTCCTTTGAATTTGAAAACCAACCCTGGTTTGCAGGGTTTAGAGACCTTGCTACCAATGGTGTTGACAAACCGGTGCTGAATGTTTTCCGCATGTTTGGCAAGATGCAGGGAAAACGTGTTGCCGTGGACGGAAACCGCATGTATGATTTGAAAACATTTACTGACAGCAGTGTAAGAAAGCAAACTGATATCGGGGCCCTTGCTGCAAAAGACAAACGATCTGCGACTGTAATGCTTTGGAATTATCATGATGAAGATAAACAGGGCGATGCTGAAGAGGTCAGTGTCAGCATTGATGGCTTACCGGAAAAGCGGGTAACACTTACGGAATACCGGATAGACAATGAGCACAGCAATTCCTATGAAGTATGGAAGAAAATGGGGTCGCCGCAAAACCCAACGGCAGAACAGGTAGCCCTGTTAAGGGAAGCAGGGCAATTACAAACGATGGGGAGGCCGGTCAAATTGAAAGTGAATAGTAAAAAAGCAACGATCAGCATTCGTTTGCCGCGGCAGGGAGTGTTATTGCTGAAAATGGATTGGTAATTATTTAATGCAGAAAGAATATATGAACAGGATTTTTTCTTTAATACCGGTTTGCTTTTTGACAGGAGCAATTGCTTTATCATCTCAATCTGTAATAGCGCAACCAGCAATGGAAACCGGCGGACAAAAAATGCCGGACGAATGGATTGATAAATCAACCGGACATAAAGTAATAAAGCTGACAAAGCGTAAAGGGAATAACATGAGTTTTTATTTCCATAACAAACCATTTGCCGGTAATAAGATGATCTTTTACGGAACAGATTTTTCGAATACGGCAAAGAACGATTCTGTGAAGCAGGAAACAGGAAACCTGCCTGCCGGCAACAAACAATTATACAGTGTTGACCTGGAAACATTGAAAGTGGAACAATTAACCTTTCAAACTTCGCCAATGACTGGTGAGATAGTGGCGCCAAAAAAAAGGTTGGTATATTACCAGGTAAAAGACAGTGTTTTTTACACGCATATTGACACCAAAGAAACCAGGCTGGTCTATGTTTTTCCGGAAGATTTTAAAGCTAACATTACAACCATTAACAGTACTGAGAACCTGCTGGCAGGAGCAAAGACCAGTGAAAAAGAAAAAGACATACTTAAAAACAATCCAAACAAATCAGGTTATTTTGATCTGATCTATGAAGCCAAACTTCCAAGAACATTGTTTACAATAAATGCCGCTACAGGTGAATTAAGGAAAATCTTTACAGACAGTGCATGGTTAAATCATGTGCAGTTTGCATCCGGCAATCCAAACCTGCTGATGTTTTGCCACGAAGGCCCCTGGCATAAGGTGGACAGGATATGGACGATTGATGTAATTACCGGCAAGGCAAAGATCATGCACAAGCGTACAATGCCGATGGAAATTGCAGGGCATGAATTTTCTTCGGTGGACGGAAAGAAAATATGGTTCGATCTGCAACAACCTAAAGGAGAAACTTTTTATCTCGCTGCTGTGGATATAAATACCGGTAAAGAGATAAAATATGCTATGAAGCGGGATGAATGGAGTATTCACTTTAATATATCGCCTGATCAGAAGTTATTTGCCGGCGATGGCGGTGACCCGGGTCAGGTAGCTAAAGCCAAAGACGGGCAATGGGTTTATTTGTTTACACCGGCGGGAGACAGTTTGCAATCGAAAAAACTGGTAAATATGAAACACCATAATTATAAACTGGAACCCAATGTGCACTTCAGTCCTGATGGAAAATGGGTCATCTTCAGGGCAAATTTTGAAGGGCATACGGATATTTATGCTGTTGAGATAAAAGAATAGGCAACTATAATTAGTACGTGTTGAAAAAGATATTTTTTTGTTTACTCGTTTTATCAACAGCCACACTTCATGCACAACTGAAGTGGCCGGCTGTTACCAATACCACCAAACCCTGGACAAGATGGTGGTGGCTGGGCAGCGCTGTCAATAAA
>JANRKT010000410.1:0-6759 GCA_033763355.1 Chitinophagaceae bacterium
GCCGTGATTATATTTTTGTAAAAGACCTGGTGAGAGGTATTGATGCCGTATTGCAGCAGGGCGCCATGCAGGGAGAAGTTTACAACCTGGCATCCGGTATTGAAACCCGTATTGAAGAAGCGGTGCAAACTTATTTTGATGCGTTACAAATAAAACCTGCTTACCGCTTCAACGGAACCATACGGGAAGGCGACCCGCTGAACTGGCGTGCCGACATCAGCAGGATAAAACAACTGGGTTTTTCACTGCAATACAATTTATCATCCGGCCTTTCAGAACTGGCAAAGTGGGTAAAGGAGGTGAATGGTTGAAAGGGATAAAGAAAGGTATTGTCCGCCCGGGTCTTCATAGCACAGAGACCACTGCGGCAAGCCCCCGGTTGACACGAAGACATCTGAATTATCTCCATGTCTCAGCGCCTCTGCGGTTAAACACAAAGTCTTGCAGAAAAATCCGGGGTGGACGCAAACGAAACAACAAGCGAATTCAATTTTATGACGAATAATACTTCGTTAACAGAACCGGCAATTGCCACAGGCGGTGTAAAAACCAATGGAATGGCCCCCCGTGGAGGTAAAAAGAAAAAGATTGGCCTTATAGGTGTTGGCAGTATCAACTGGCTGGGCGGATTACAGTATGTTACCAATATCGTACATGCGTTGGAAAGCATAGGCAGCGAACAGGATATTGAAGTACATATCCTGAAAAATGAAAGGCAGCATTTTCCGCATCTGGATCATTTTAAAAATATTAAACTGTACCTGCACGATATTGACAGCTATTTTCCCCCCTGGAGTTTTACAAACAGGGTGGTATGGTTTTTTCAGCGTAAGTTTTTTAAGAGGATTGTGCCCAGGATGGAAAATAAACTGATAAAAGAAAAATTTGATTTTGTTTTTCCCATTATCGTTTCATCCTGCAACGGGCAATTAAATACTGCAGGCTGGATTGCGGACTTTCAGTACCATTATTATCCTGAAGGCGCAAGCCCGGAGGTTACTGCTTCTGCTTACAGGGAAATAAGTTTTATTTCACATAACTGTAAAAAAATTGTGCTGAGCAGCAAAGCCTGTGAAGATGACTGTCATTCGATCTTTCCCGTAACCAGAGGAAAAACGCATGCTATGCCGTTTACGGTTTACATAGGGCAGGAATTGCTGCATAAAAATAATTTTGATGAACTATTGAAAAAGTACCAGTTGCCGGAAAACTTTATTATTGTTTCCAATTTATTTTGCCCCACCAAAAACCATGTTACGCTTTTTAAAGCCATCGCTCTTTTAAAAGATAAAGGCATAAGGATTGACCTTGCCTGCACCGGAAACATCGTTGATCAGCGCAACCTTCATTTTGGCAATGAAATTTTACAAAGTATAACCAACCTCGGCGTAAGGGACAGGGTTCATTTACTGGGCATTATTCCCCGGCAGGACCAGGTAACTTTGTACCGTATGAGCAAAGCTATAGTACAGCCATCTGTTAATGAAGGATGGAGCACATTGGTAGAAGAAGCAAAGGTACTGGGCAAAAACCTGCTGCTTTCAAACATAGCAGTTCACCTGGAGCAAAATCCCGGAAACCCTTATTTTTTTGAGTCAACCAATGTGAGTGACCTGGCTGATAAAATTGAAAAGCTTTTGAATGATACAAGGGGTGTACGCTTTCCTGAGATGGACAAGGAAAAACAGGCATTTGAAGCATATCAGAAAAAAATTCAGGAATTTGGCCGCAGGTTCATGGAAGTGGCTGCTTCAGCATAAATTTATTATACCAACAATTAATTTATTTCATTGATTAACGTAACCAAATCATTCCTTCCGCCGTTTGAAGAATATACAGCGTATCTCAAAGGGGTATGGGAAACGGCACATCTTACCAATCACGGTCCCCTTGTAACTTCTCTTGAAGCCAGGCTTAAGGAATATTTCAATGTTCCGCATTTTTACTTTCTTAACAACGGTACAATTGCCCTGCAGATAGCATTGAAAGCGCTGGATATAAAAGGTGAAGTGATAACTACGCCATTTTCTTATGTTGCCACAACTTCTTCCATTGTATGGGAGAATGCCCATCCCGTTTTTGCGGATATTGACCCGGCAACTTTTACCATAGATGCTTCAAAAATTGAAGCTGCCATTACACCCAGGACGTCTGCTATACTGGCTACTCATGTATATGGTGTGCCCTGCGATACAGAAGCGATTGATGCCATAGCAAAAAAATACAACCTGAAAGTAATTTATGATGCTGCCCATGCTTTTGGAGTTCAGTACAAGGGTAAGAATTTGCTGAATTACGGGGATATTTCTACATTAAGCTTTCATGCCACCAAATTATTTCATACGGTTGAAGGTGGTGGTATAATTGCAGGTGACAGTGAGGTTGCACACCGTATATCTTATTTGAGAAATTTTGGCCACAACGGCCAGGAAGCGTTCTGGGGCATGGGCATTAATGGTAAAAGCTCGGAGATACATGCGGCAATGGGCCTTTGTGTTTTACCTTACCTGGATGAAATTATCAGCAAGCGTAAAGCGATTTCCGAATTGTATGATGAAATATTCCTTGAATCAGGTGTATCGTTGCAGCGTCCGCAGATACCGGAAGGCACAGTGTATAATTATGGTTACTATGTTGTGTTTATGAAAAGCGAAGAGCAGTTGCTGAATGTAAGGGATGCATTAAATGCAGAAGGCATTTATCCGCGCAGGTATTTTTATCCTTCATTAAACCAGTTGCCTTATATTAACTCAACAGCGCATGTGCCGGTATCGGAAGATGCTGCATGCCGGGCGCTTTGCCTGCCGCTGTACCACGACCTGCCCCATGATGCAGTAGAAAAAATTTGTTCTGTAATTGCCAGACAGGTAAAAAAGGGTAATGCCGTTCTATTATAAAAAAGTACTGGTAATAAGCGATAATATAGGGCAATGCCTGCTGCTGCGTGATATATTTATTGAAAAGGGTATTACCGGTGAGGTGGAAACCGGATGGGCCTGCAGCCCTTACAGCAACAGCGGGATGTTTTCTGAAAAATCGGGATTAGCTTTTTCATCTGTTGATCTTAAAAACCCTGCGGAAGTTAAAAAAATTATAAACGGCTGGCCTTTGGTCATCTCCATGCATTGCAAACAATTGTTCCCGGCTGAATTGGTAAAGGCGGTTAAATGTATTAATGTACATCCCGGTTATAACCCTGTCAACCGGGGCTGGTACCCGCAGGTATTTGCAATTATTAATAACAGCATCATCGGGGCAACCATACATGAGATTGATGAGCAATTGGACCATGGCGCTATAATTGACCGTATGGAAGTGCCGAAATATGAAACCGATACTTCGCTTGATTTATACAACAGGGTCTTGGCTGCTGAGGCAGAATTGCTGAGGAAAAATATTATCCCGGTTTTGAAAAACGTTTACACATCTTTTGCGCCGGAAGCAGAAGGTAAGCTTTACCTGAAAAAGGATTTTAAGGGGTTATGCCAGCTTGATTTAAAAGAGCAGAATACACTTCAGTTTTTTATCACTAAACTGAGGGCTTTAACACATGGCAATTTCAACAACGCTTATTATTACGATGCTGACGGAAAAAAAATATTTGTGAAAATAAAGCTGGAAGCAGAATAATAATTGCTTTGAATTTTGTTGATACCTATATAAAGCCTGTCGGGAAATTTCTGTTTCAGCGTTATTACTGCAACAAATTTTTCAGGGAAAGCAGGATAAGAAGCAGGCAGGGACAATTAATAAAAACCAATTACAACCGGGCGGCAGAAAAGATCATTGTGTTTCTGGTACCCGGGGCAGACCGTTATACCGGGAAAGATATTATCTCCGGCGGGGTATTATCAATAGCCTCTTTATACAATGAAACGGTTAATTGTAAAGCTGAACACAGGGCTGAAGTGCTGATGTGCACTTTTCCGGGTGAACCGCT
Organism: Chitinophagaceae bacterium; assembly: GCA_033763355.1. Lineage (GTDB taxonomy): Bacteria > Bacteroidota > Bacteroidia > Chitinophagales > Chitinophagaceae > JANRKT01. The sequence continues at coordinate 3,941 of JANRKT010000410.1, forward strand.
TTTACTGCAGCACACAAATTTTGCCAACAATATTGTTGTTTACAGTTTCAGCCAGGTAAGCAGGTATTTTGTATCCCTGCAGAACCTGGTGTTACACATTCCGGAATACCTGGCGGTACACTTTGAAGGGAGGTTGAACAAGGAACAAAAATCTTTTTTAAACAAGATACCGGTGTTCCACATTAACATACTTAACCAGAATATACACCTGATGCCTTCCCGGCCCGTCATTCAATCATTGGAACAACTGGCAACTAAGGTAACAGTTACAACAGCGCATAAAAAATACTGTAATCAGGAATGGAGAAGGGCTTTTAATGTGCCCCTTCATCATTTTTCGACCTTCGCAAGCCCTGAAAGGTACAGTTACGTTAACTATGCTGATAAAGAAAATATTTTACTCTTTTCACCTGATGATGCAGAAAAAAATGCACATGTAGGCAAACTATTGGAAGAAAAAATACCCGGCCTGAAGACAAGGGTGATCAATGGGTTAACATACGAGGAATATAAAAAGCTTATAGGCCGTGCAAAATGGTGCATCACTTTTGGTGAAGGCCTGGATTTTTATTTTATTGAACCGGTATTCAGCGGTTCGGTTAGTTTTGCCATTTATAATGATAAGTTTTTTACCACCTCCTTTAAAGAACTTAAAACAGTTTATAGCAGCTATGAAAGTCTGGCAGAAAAAATTGCAGAAACAATAATTGAATTAGACAGCAAAGATGTATATACACGCTACAACAAAATGGAATTTGATTTATGTGCAGACCAGTATAGCTATACACGCTACCAGCAGAATATATCAGCATTTTACCAGGGCCATTATACGTATCCCTAATTATGCCGGCTGAAACCCCATTGGTTACTGTTGTTACCGTAGCTTATAATTCTTCGCTTTATATACGGGATGCTATTGAAAGCGTGCTGGCACAAAGCTATACCCACCTTGAATATATCATTGGTGACGATTGCTCCACCGATGATACCTGGAAGATTATAGGGGAATATAAGGATCCCCGTATCAAAGCTTACCGCAATGAAACCAACCTTCGGGAATATGCCAACCGCAATAAGGCCATTGATATGGCTACCGGCAAATACCTGATATTTATTGACGGGGATGACGTGATTTATCAGCATGGTATCCAATTTTTTGTATCGCAGACCGAACAGTTTCCCGCTGCGGCAATGGCAATACAAAAAGGGTACATTAATAATATTTTATACCCGGCATTGTTGCATCCTGAAGAAATTATTAAGAATGACTTATATGGTTCCGTAGGGTTGCTTCCATCCAGTTTTGCTTCTAATTTTTACCGTACGGAAATTTTAAAGCAGGCAGGTAAGTTAAGCACCAAATGGATTACGGGTGATGCGGAGGTAAGGTTGCGGATTGCATCGCAATACCCTGTATTATTTGTTGCAGGATGGGTAAGCTGGCCCAGGGAAACGCCGGGCCAGGCATCAACGAAAATTGCCAATGGTGTGGGTACGGCTGAAACTTACCTGATGATGAAAGAGATATTAGCAGTCACGGGTGTAAAATTAAATGATAGCCTGAAGGAAGACATGTACAAACAGTTAAAGCATAAGGTTGCGCTAATGGTTGTTCATTTGCTTAAAAGGGGAAAATTTAAAGACATTAGCAGATGCCTTAAATCAACAGGGTTATCTTTTTCAGAAATTTTACTTTTTTTAAATTACAGGTCAAAGTATCATGATATTCTTGATGACCATAATTCAGTTAAACCTCTGAAAAGGGGCTTTTTAAATAAAATGAATTAACCAATCTTTTACCCGATGCCTGATTTTGAGAAATTGTATTATGAAGATGAAGTTCACTGGGAACACGAGAGCCTCCAGGACCCTGCCAACAGGGAAAGGATACATTTTACTGCAAGCCTGATTCCAGAGGATGTAAAAAGCCTTGCAGATATTGGTTGCGGCAATGGTGTATTTGTAAATTTTCTGCAGACTGCCAGGCCCGGACTTAAAATACTGGCGGTTGACAGGAGCACCACTGCATTAAAATATGTGCAGACAGAAAAAAAGCTGGGAGATATTTCGGGTATCCCTGCAGAAAACAGTGCTTTTGATTGTGTTACCTGCCTTGAAGTAATTGAACACCTCCCTGTTCAGGTATATGAGAAAGCTTTGCAGGAGCTGGCAAGGATTGCAAAGGATTATATCATTATCAGCGTTCCATACCTGGAGGAACTGGAGGAAAATCACACACAATGCCCTTCCTGTAAAACTATTTTTAATTATGATCTGCACATGCGCAGTTTCAGTGACGAGACCATGAAGCATTTGATGGATAAATACGGGTTCAGTTGTACTTCAATACATCATTTGGGTATGAGTATTCATTTTAAAGGCCATTATACTTTCAGGAAATTATTTTATAAAGATCAGTTCAGGAAATGGAGATCCCCCATTTGTCCTTTATGCGGGTATAATGAAAAAGCTGAACCGGCGGCACAGGCTAATAATAGTTCAGTTGCTGCTAACAGGCCATCTTCCGGCCGTAAACTGATTTCTTATTTTACTGCGGTTCCTAAATTGTTCTGGCCAAAAGAAAAAAAATATTACTGGATCATTGGCCTGTATAAAAAAAATGCCTGATGCTGGTTATTGTTGATTACGGCGTGGGCAACCTTGCTTCAATACAAAATATGCTGAAGAAAATAGGAGTGCCTGCATTGATTTCTTCAAAGGAAGAGGATATTGAAAAAGCAGATAAACTTATACTCCCCGGTGTTGGCGCTTTTGATGCATGTGCCGGAAAATTGAAGCAGTCAGGGTTAATACCATTG
>JANRKT010000411.1:0-9235 GCA_033763355.1 Chitinophagaceae bacterium
GCACATCAGCAATTTGCCTGTGGGGCTTTTGGCAGATGAAGTAAGCAAACTGATAACCACATGCGGCCGGTCAATTTCATTGTAATAATTCTGTACGTCCCTTATTGCATCAGGGGCTTCCATTACACTGGCCGCAGAAATGGAAATATCTTTTTTTGCTTTAAGGGTTACATCCATCAATACCGTATAAGGCAGGTGGCGCAAGGAATAATAAGTATAACTTACTGTTGCCTTATCGCCAAAGTCAAATGAAGTTGTAAAACCGGCGCCCTTCATATCAAGCACCTGATGCATGTTGGAAACCGCTGCAGCATCAACTCTTCTCCCGTCAATATCAAGGTACATATTGAGCAGGTTGAAGCTGCGCAGGAAATTGCTTACCCTTCCGCGGCCGTATAAATCATAAGCCCCTGCCAGCACCACATCTTTTACTTTAAATGGTTCGGGTGATGAAACAATACCAATCATACCGTTGGCCACTGTAATGCCATAGTAGTTTGAAGGGTCAATCTTTGCGGCTTTGATGGTCCATGTATCAGCAGGTTGGGCTGATATAACAACAGGATAAAAAAACATAAAAGCCAATACAGCCTTTAGGCCGGGCGGAAAATTGCGGAGCATGGCAATCGTTTTAAAGTTATGCGGAGGAAATTATTATTGTACAGCAATCATACTGATCTCAACATTTACATTTTTGGGCAACCCCTTTACCGCAACAGTTTCCCTTGCAGGAAAGCCTGCCTTGCCGTCAGGCAGGTCTCCGGCAAAATATTTTCCATATACCTCATTAACTATTGAGAAATGCCCCATATCACTTAAAAAGATTGTGGTTTTTACCACATTTTTAAAATCCATAGCTGCCTCTGCTAAAATAGATTTAAGGTTTTGCATAACCTGGTGCGTTTCGCCAACAATATCTGCAGCTTCAATATTTCCATTGACGGGGTTAATGGCAATTTGCCCTGAAATAAATAAAAGGTTGCCCACTTTTACAGCCTGGTTATACGGGCCGATAGGCGCAGGGGCATGAGTTGTATTTATAATTGTTTTATTCATAAAAATAATTTGACTGCGGTGCAGGTTTAAAATTGCAAAGTTTAACTGACTCAGCCAACCTTATTTTTGCTGAAATTTGCTTATGAAGATAGTTGTACTGGCGCATGGAAATACAAAGGAAGAGTTTTTATCAAAAAAAAATCCTGAACAAACGGAAATAATATGGGTGGATACAGCAGAGGAAATGAACCGGCATCCGGATGCAGCAGCTTTTTTTAATCTTTCGGACGAACCCCATTACCCTGATGATTATAATGGCATCATGCATCAGCCTGTTTTTATTAATGCTGTAACCGCCACTTTAGCTGAGATGCGGGGCATTCCCAACCTCGTAAGGATTAATGCATGGCCAAATTTTTTAAACAGGCCTGTTATAGAGATTGCAGCGGGGGAAACAATAAAAGAAAAAGCTGCTGAAGTGCTGGAGTTTTTAGCATGGGGCTACCAGTTTGTTGCCGATGTACCGGGAATGATTTCGGCACGTGTAATTGCCATGATTATAAATGAAGCTTATTTTGCTTTGGGTGAGGAGGTAAGCACCAAAAGCGAAATTGATATCGCCATGAAGCTGGGTACCAATTATCCGTTCGGACCCTTTGAGTGGAGTGAAAAAACCGGTCTTGCAAATATTTATGAGTTGTTAAAAAAATTAAGTCTCTCAGACCAGCGTTACCTGATAGCCCCGGCGCTTGAAGAAGAAATGAAACTGAAAGCATGAGTTTACTGCTGCACATTGATACCGCTTTTACAGAAGCATCTGTAAGCCTTGCAAAAGGAGGGCAGCTTATTGACGCTGTTACCAATGCTGTACAAAATGACCATGCCGCTTTTCTGCAGCCTGCAATTGCAGGTCTTCTTAAAAAAAACAATTGTAAGTTAAATGAGCTTTCAGCAATAGCTGTAGTTGCAGGCCCCGGGTCATATACCGGTTTACGCATAGGTATGGCAAGCGCCAAAGGTCTTTGTTATGCATTAAACATTCCCCTTATTGCCATTAATACACTGGAACTGATGGCTTATGCTTTCAGGAACAATGATGCTGATTTACTCTGCCCTATGATAGATGCCCGCAGAATGGAAGTGTTTACTGCTTTATATAAACCCAACGGACAGGAAATTCAAAAGCCGGAAGCTGTAATTTTAGATGAAGACCGCTATAAAACATTACTTGAAAGTTCAAGGATCCTTTTTTTTGGTAACGGGTCTGTAAAATTTATGAAACTTGTTTCTCACCACAATGCTTTTTTTGCTAAGTTTACGGGCAATTGTTCCGATCTTTCAGTAATGTCGTGGCAGTTCTTTATAAAAAAAGCATGGTGTGACTTAGCTTATACCGAACCACTTTATATAAAGCCATTTTATACCCCTGCTGCCGTCGAAAAACCTACCTAACCAAAAGAGACTTTTCTGTACCCAATTAGATAATTTTTCTTTTTAATGTGTTAGACTAAAATATCTTTGTATCAATTAAGGCTCTCATCCGTACCGGAGTGATAGTGAAGTGTAAACAATTAAACATTTGATTTCCTATGATTGGTAGTTATTCAACGCACACAATGGTCCTCAATGGCTCAAGCGCCGAACATCCCGCCATTAAAATTGATTTTCTGAATGTAAAAAAAGCCGCAATGGTATTAAGGGCGCTGAACCACAAACTCAGGCAACAGATGATACGCCTGATGGATGAGAAAAAAAAGATGACGGTTACAGAAATTTACGTTCAGCTCAGGCTTGAGCAATCCGTAGCCTCGCAGCACCTGGCCATTTTACGCAGGGCAGGTATTGTAAAAACAGAAAGAGAGGGTAAGTACATTTATTATTTTGTTAACCACGAACGCATTACAGAGATCAACAAATTTGTAGAACAACTCGTTGGCTGATTAAACACAGGAACTTATTCCTTAACAGGGCAGTACTTTTGTACTGCTTTTTTTATTGCTAATTTTGAAGATTAAAACTGATGGCCATGTTTGTTAAGCAATTGTACACGGGGTGTTTGAGTGAAGCAGCTTATTATATTGAGAGTGATGGTGAAGCGGCAATTATTGACCCTTTAAGGGATACAGCTGCTTACATATCTCTTGCCAAAGAAAGAAATGCCGTTATCAAATATATTTTTGAAACACATTTTCATGCTGATTTTGTAAGCGGTCACCTTGAACTGAACCAGAAAACAGGCGCCCCTATTGTTTACGGGCCGGGCACTGAAACTTCTTTTGAAGCTTACGTTGCAAAAGACGGGGAGCAGTTTAATATCGGCAACCTCACACTTGAAGTTTTGCATACCCCGGGCCATACATTAGAATCTTCATGTTACCTGCTGAAAGATCAACAGGACAAACCTTATTGCGTTTTTACAGGCGATACCTTGTTTGTGGGAGATGTGGGCAGGCCCGATTTAAGCAGCGGCAGTTTAACCAGCAATGAACTGGCCGGTATGTTATATGATTCACTTAACAAAAAAATAAAACCGCTTAAGGATGAAGTATTGGTTTATCCGGCACATGGCCCCGGCAGCGCCTGCGGCAAAAACCTGGGCCCCGATACCTACAGCACCATAGGTGATGAAAAGAAAAGCAATTACGCCCTGCAGGCTGCAAACAAAGAAGAATTTATTAAAGCGGTAACAGAAGGATTGATTGAACCGCCTGTTTATTTCTACATCAATGCAAAAATCAATAAAGAAGGTTATGACGTGCTGGACCAGATACTGAAACAGGGTATGAACGCATTGCCTGCTGAAGAATTCAACCTTGCAATAAAAGACAATGAAGACATTATTGTGCTTGACACAAGAAATGCTTCTGTGTTTACGCAGGGTTTTGTACCCGGTTCTGTTTTTATTGGTTTGGATGGCAGGTATGCAGAATGGGCAGGTAGCCTGCTGCCCTATGATAAAGATTTGCTGCTTGTTACTGAACCTGGTAAAGAGGAAGAAAGCATTATCCGTCTTGCACGTGTAGGCCTGGATAAAGTAAAAGGTTATTTGCAGGGCGGATATGCAGCATGGAAATCTGCAGGTTTGCCCATTGATATGATTATTGATATTGAGGCTGATGAACTGGCGATGGATTTACCTTACGATGACCACCTTGTAGTGGTGGACGTACGAAAAGAAACAGAATTTGCAGACGGGCATGTTAAGGGGGCATTCAATCTTCCGCTCGGCGATATGAAAGACCCGGGTACCATGTCGCAACTGGAAGAAACAGATAATATTTATGTACACTGCGCCGGCGGGTACAGGAGCGTAATTGCAGCTTCATTACTTAAACGGCAGGGATTTAATAACCTCCGCAATGTGCTTGGCGGATGGGGGAAAATAAAACAGGAAAAAGGAATTGAGGTGGTTAAAGAAAAAAGTGTGCTTAACTGATTAATCGGATACGGGACTCATTACCTTTTTATAGCACCATTTGCTTTACTGCTGCGGTGGCGGAATTTTATCAACCCACAAATTTTTGTACTCTTCTTTCCACGAATGTTTCCATCTTTTATGGCTCCACAGGTATATGTCAGGTTGCAAACGGATATTGTTTTCAAGATGTTTGACATACATCCTCATTATTTCTCCTTCAGTTAACGATTTAGGTTCATCCGTTAATAAAAAGAATTCAAAATGGTAATGCCCTCTGCGGGGTTTGGTAGTAGTTAACATTACTACGGGCAGGTTCATTGATTTTGCATTTTTTTCCGGCCCTTTTGCAAAACCTGCAGGCCGGTTGAGAAAGTATAACCAATAAGCATTTTGTAAAGACCCGGGGCTTTGATCTGCCCCCAATGCAAGCAGAAACTGTTTTCTGCGCCAGGGAATAATTGAACGGGCCATATCACTGGAAGGCAAAAGCGGGTTGCCCCACCTGCCCCTCAGGTATATTAATAAACGGTCAAAGACTTTGTTATTCTGGGGCAGATATACAGTGAGAAATGTATATGGCTGATTAATTCCCGTATGAAGCGTCATGATTTCCCAGTTAAAAAAATGCCCAAGATTAAGTTGCGCTGCTTTGCCTGTTTTGTACAACTCATCAAAAACTTTAAAATTCCCGGTGATCCTTTTGTTTAGAGCCGCTTTGCTTACCGAAAGCAGTTTTACAGTTTCTATCCAGTTATCAGTAAAATTCCTGTAGAAACGCTTTGCTATGGTTTTTAACTCCTCATCATCTTTTTCTGGAAAAGCATAGCGTAAATTATCCATCACTACTTTTTTCCTGTACCCAAATACATAATAAATTAACAGGTATGCAAAATCAGAAATTAAATAAAGCACCCGAAACGGAAGAAGGGAAAACAAATACAAGAAACCAAAAACTATATAATACATGATTGAAAATAAAAATTCATAATACAGGGAACAAGGTACAAGATACAAGGCACAGGTACCGGGAATAAAGATTAACGCATTACAGCATGTATCCTGCGCCTATTGATATATTCATAAAACAATGTTCTGCACCAGTTCACTTTTATACGGATAATCTGTATTGTAATGCAGCCCCCTGCTTTCTTTACGGAACTGGGCGCCTTTTACAATCAGGTAAGCAACTGTAATCATGTTGCGCAGTTCGCAAAGCTGCGGGGAAACTTCGGTTTTCTGGTACAAAAGTTCTGTTTCTTCATGCAATAAGTCAAGCCGCTTACTGGCTCTTTGCAAACGCACATCAGTCCTCACAATACCCACATAGTCGGTCATGATCAGTTGCAGCTCCTTTAAACTTTGTGTAATCAGGATCATTTCATTGGGTACCGTAGTACCCTCGGCATTCCATCCCGGAATTTTATCTTCTGCATCCTTCAGTTTATTGCCGGCAGATTTTACTGTATTTACCGCATCAAGATAACTGCGGTGTGCAAAAACCATGGCTTCAAGCAATGAGTTGCTTGCAAGCCGGTTTGCGCCATGCAAACCTGTGGAGGCACATTCGCCTGCAGCATATAAATTTTTAATGGACGTCCTTCCCCATTCATCTGTTTTTATTCCGCCGCAACTGTAATGCGCAGCAGGCGCTACAGGTATCAGGTCTTTCATTACATCTATGCCAATGGATTTACACTTCTCATATATATTGGGGAAATGCTTCAGGAATTTTTCTTTATCCATGTGGCGGCAATCCAGCCATAAGTGTTCTGTACCGGCAATTTTCATTTCACTGTCAATGGCACGGGCTACTATATCACGTGGCGCAAGGTCTTTTCTTGCATCATATCTTTCCATAAATGCTTCCCCGGAAACGTTGCGGAGGATGCCCCCGTCGCCCCTTACCGCTTCTGTAACAAGAAATGCCTGCCCTTTTACATTGGGCTCGTACAAAGCAGTGGGATGAAACTGGATAAATTCCATGTTTTCTATCCTCCCCTTGGCCCGGTATGCCATTGCTACCCCGTCACCGGTTGCAATAACAGGATTGGTAGTAGTGCGGTAAACCTGGCCATTGCCGCCTGTTGCAAGCAATGTGGTTTGTGCAAGTATTTTTTCTATTTGCTTTGTCTGCAGGTTAAAAGCATAAACGCCATAACACTCAATGTCGGGAGTTGATTTGGTAACAAGGTAACCAAGATGGTGCTGTGTAATAAGGTCAACCACAAAACAATGGCTGATGATCGCTATGTTCTTTTTTCTTTTTACCGCCTCCAGCAAAGCCCTTTCCATTTCCTTTCCTGTAACATCTTTGTAATGGAGGATGCGGAATTCCTGGTGGCCGCCCTCTTTTCCCAATGCATAATCACCATCGGGCTCTTTATCAAAACGTGCTCCCCATTCTATCAGTTCCCTTACCCTTTCGGGGCCTTCTTTAACTACTATCTCCACTGCCTGCCTGTTGCATAACCCGTCACCTGCAATCAGTGTGTCTTCAATGTGTTTTTCAAAATTATCATGGTCATCATCCCATACTGCAGCAACACCACCTTGGGCATATTTGGTGTTGGTTTCGTCCGATCTGGTTTTGGTAATAACAGTAATATTTTTATCGGGGCAATCCTGTGCAACTTTTAAAGCAAAAGTTAACCCTGCTATACCGGAGCCAATAACTAAAAAATCTGTCTGCATCAGGCGGCCTGATTTTTATGAGCGCCAAATTTAGCATATTGAACCCGGTTTATATTAAAATGATGAACCTGCTTCAGGAATCACCTGCTTAATACCCATCTGCACTTCTGTACGGTTGTTGAGTGGCTGGTTAAAATCAATATTCAGATATACTTCACGGCATTCGTTTGTTACACCAAGTTTATTCAAGGCAATATACTGCATGATTTGCCCGTATGTGGCCGGCAGGTTATCCCATGCAAATTCGTGTACATGGCTTACTGATCTGAACGGCGGCAATTCCTTTACCTTAAATTTTTTACTGTTGATACTTCCCTGAACAGGTATTGCAATTTCAAGGGTAAAAACAGTGTCCTCTCTTCCATCCATCCCTTTATAAATCCAGTAAGGAGGCCCGCTGATTAATACATTTGCAGAAACAGCTTCTGCATATAATTCTTTTACAACCGTTCCTACAAACTGGCTCAATTTGGGGATGCTGGTTTGATGTGTGCTGTACAATACTTTTAAGGAAGGAGAAGTTTTTATTTCCATGATTACTTTGTTTTTATTTCTACAAAACAACCACAATGCAGTGACAACCCTATGTCAGCAGGAAACTGTTTTTTGATGGCCCGGAAAGTTCAGCAGAGTATCAGGGCTTAAAAACTTAGCGGTAATGAGCGTCTATTTCTTCTTTCAGGCCCTGCATGATTTCTTTTAACAACGGCGGTGACTGAACAATAACCGAATTGGTAAACATGAGCAGCCAGCGGCCAAACGGCTCAAGGAATGCAGTGAGAAAATACATGCGGACGCAGTTATCCAGCCGTTCTTCCCTTACGTAGCCGTAGTAATACTTCTGGTTACCAATATGCCGTACTGTTTCCTTGTCAAACTCCACAATTACTTCAACCAATTCAGATTGGCGCACCATGCTGTCAATATACTGCTGCAATGAACGGTGTTGTTTACCGGCAAACGATTCATCCAGCACCTGTAACTTTTGTATGCGGTTCAAACGAAAATCACGGTAGTCGTTTCTTAACAAACAATATGCTATCAGGTGCCAGTTATCGCCATAATAGCAAAGCCCAATCGGCTCTGCATTTCTCTGGGTGGAAGCTTCGTTGTAATTGGAGAAATAATGCATGTTGATTACTTTTTTATCAACAATTGCTTTTTGCAACGAAACAAGGTATTTACCTCCTGGTTCCTCTTCCGGCACCCTTGATTTGAACACCGCAATATAATTGGAAAGGTCTTCCATGTGTTCCTTATCATCGCCGCGGAGCACCGCTTTCACTTTATACAATGCCGCATCAAAATGTTTCTTAACAGATGTATCTGTCATCTTTTCTGCAATTTTTCCGGCAAATAACAATGCAGAGGCTTCTTCCTGTGTAAACATAACCGGCGGCAAGCGGTAACCTTCCATTATAGAATAACCGCTTCCTGCTTCGCCGATGACGGGAACGCCGCTTTCCTCCAGCGCTTTCACATCGCGGTAAACTGTGCGCAGGCTTATGCTGAAACGGTCAGCAACTTCCTGCGCTGTCACTTTCTTTTTGCTCTGCAGGTGGGTGAGTATGGCATGAAGACGGTCAATGCGGTTCACTTCAATATTTTTTGCTAAGAAGAAATGAGCGGCTGCTGTAAACTGCCAACAGTTGATTCCTGCTCCACCCATGCATTATTTTCCTTTAACAGGTTAATGAGTTCATCAACTGCTGTTTCACTATTCACATTCCGCTTTACTATTTCTTTGCCCTTGTACAATGTGATTTTGCCGGGGCCGCTGCCTACATATCCAAAATCCGCATCGGCCATTTCACCCGGCCCGTTTACAATGCAACCCATAATGGCAATTTTTACCCCTTTCAAATGGTGGGTAACAGCCCTGATCTTTGCAGTGGTTTCCTGAAGGTCAAATAAAGTTCTGCCGCAACTGGGGCAACTGATGTATTCTGTTTTTGAAATCCGCATACGTACAGCCTGTAATATGGAAAAAGCCGTATTGTTCAAAAACTGGTGATTGCTTTTTACTTCAAGATAAGTGCGGCCGCTTACTTTAATACGCTGCATCTCCTGCATGTGGTTCCACAACCAGATGCCGTCGCCCATGCCATCAAGCATCAAAGCGCCTGCCTC
>JANRKT010000412.1:0-2533 GCA_033763355.1 Chitinophagaceae bacterium
CACAGGGATTTGAAAGAAATGCCACAGTGGGTTTCAGGTGTGTGAGGGACAAATCACAATAGATGCTGAAGGGATGCCGGCATAAAGCTCATCACACTCTCCTGAAAGGTTGTTTCTTCCAGTAAGTTAAACTGCGCCACAGCCATTCCATGGGGCCAAAGCGGAAATACCTTAGCCATATATGGCTCCAGATGATTTGAACAAGCCAAACAGCGGCCACTACGTAATACAATTCGTATCTCTGCAGTTTTCCAAAATATCCCCAGGCAAAGCCATAAAAAAATAACCCGCACAGCAAAGACTGCATTAGGTAATTGGTAAATGCCATCTGCCCCACGGGGCGCATCAATGCAAACAGCCATTTGAACCAGCCTGATTTGTACATGAGCATGATAACACCGAATATACCGATAGAGTGAACGAGGCGCTGCAATTCATAAAACTCAAACATTTTATGTTTGGCGATTTCGAACCAGTTAAAATTGTATTGCATATTGGGTTGCAGGTATAGCCATGATAACGGTAACCCGGCGGCTAACCCGATAACCGCCATCCAGGCATATACTTTTGTTTTGGCTTCTCCCTGTAAAATCCCCATTTTAAAAAATGCCATGCCCATAAACATAAACAGTAATACATCCCAGATCAGGAAATAATACATGGCATTGGTTTCACCTTCCGCCGAACGGTTGCTGCGGAACTCATATACTTCGGCATAACTTCCGCGGTTCTGCGCTGTTTGTTTTTCCATTCTTTTCTTTCTCGATTCCGGCTTTGACCTTTCTTTTATTTCCTCCATAGCGGTCAATTCTTCTTTCTGTTTATCGTTGAGCTTTACTTTTGTTGTATCAATAGCTGCAATTTTCTCTCCCTTTGCAATCACTGATTTCTCTTTGTAAAAATCCCTGTTTTCCCTGGCGGTCATCAATAAAAGGCAAACCCCCGCTGCAATAAGCAGGTGTTTTGGCTTCATCCTCCTGAAAGCAAAAAGTATCATGCCGCAAATGGCATAATGATAGAGTATATCCCAGTACCAGAGCAATACAAATGCATTAAATAAACCAAAAACAAGCAGCCATAGCTGGCGGCGGAAAAAAAGTTCAGCAGGCATTAATCCTTCAGTCCTTTTTTCAAGCCTGCTGATAAAAATGATTGTGCCCGCCCCAAACAACATGGAAAAAAGGGCACGCTGGCTTCCTTCAAAAACCCCCAGGCCGAAGATGTACCACAGGTAATAGTTTAACCCCTTCTCATTTAATATCGACGGGTCGTCAATTACAGCAGGAGCTAACCCGAAGCCTGGGATATTCATTAAAAGGATGCCGAGTATTGCAATCCCTCTTAGTGAATCAAGGATGATAATCCTTTCTGACTGGCTGACAGGTGCAGTTTGGTTGCCGTTAGCAGATGACATGCTGGTTTGTTTTTGATGATAAGAAAGCTGGGTGAAAATGATTGCGGGTCAGGAAGGATTACAAGTTAAACTTTTCCGGATGTTTAGAAAAAGGGACTTAAAAATCCGTACAGGCGATATGGTGTTTTTTATATCAACTCATATACATCCACCATCTGGTCCCACCCCTTTAACCTGAAAGCGCCCAACAGCCTTGGTTTGTTACCTGTAAAAACTACATTGTTGATCACTTCTTTTGATGCGAGTATCTGGGTGGCAAATTCTTTATTGAGCTGTTCGATACGTGATGCAAGTATAACCACACTGCCTGTAATAGAATACTGTTGCCTTTGCTCATTGCCGATATTACCGGTTACAGCTTCCCCTGCATGCATGCCTATTCCAATTGTGGTTGGTGGCAAAATGCCTTCTTTTACTTTTTGCCCTATCGCTTCTTTTAGTTCATAGGCTGATTTTACAGCAGCATCAGAGGGATTATCCAGCGGTTGAGGTGCGCCAAATGTTACCATACAGCCATCGCCAAGGAACTGGTTGATGATGCCTTTGTTTTTATACACTACTTCAATTACCGTACTGAAAAAGGCATTCTGGTAATCGAGTATTTCAGAGGCAGGTTTACTCCCGGCCATTGAGGTAAAGTTGCGTATGTCAAGAAACATTACGCATACATTCATCAGTTTGCTTTCTGCTTTGTTTGCGCTGGATAATATTTCATCTACCACTTCTCTTGAAGTTTGCTGGCTGAAAAGGTTAAATATTTTACCTTCCTCCTCTACTGCCCTCACCATCCTTGTTATACTTTTACCTACCTGGTTGCTGATAAAACCGGTTACAATTCCGCAGGCCAGTAAAACCACACCTTTGTTGATAACCGCCAGGCTCCGGGGAGGAGATATTGACCCGATACGTTCAGCAATTCCTGAATCTTTGAGAATAAATAAACCAAGCACGACATAACCTGCTGCAGAAACAAAACCCGCCCATACCGAAAGGAAAAAATTAAGGCGCAGCGTAGAAAGAATGATGAGGATAAAATACAGGTAAAAAGTCAGTGTATCCAGTTCATTGATGTTATAAGTAAAGGAAGCAGAAATAAAATAAAGCAGGAAAGCCGGGAAC
>JANRKT010000413.1:0-4396 GCA_033763355.1 Chitinophagaceae bacterium
TCAGCTGGTAGGTGTATATAATCTTGAGATGGCAAGAATTTACAATTACCTGCTACAGCAAACTGACAGGGCATTTACTATAATACACGGACTGGATGGATACGATGAAATATCCCTTACCAATGATACCAAAGTAATAACAAATGAAGGAGAGAAGTTAATGACACCTGAACAGCTTGGTAAACGGATGGTGACAGCAACTGATATTTATGGCGGCAGCACGGTAGAGGAAGCGGCAAAAATTTTTGTAAAAATCCTTAAAGGCGAAGGAAGCTGGGCACAGAATGCGGTGGTGCTGGCCAATGCAGCAATGGCATTGCATTGCACTGGTAAATACAAAACATACGATGCTGCATATACTGCGGCTGTAGAAAGCCTGGAGAGCGGAAACGCAAACGCATCGCTTCAAAAATTAATCAGCCTGCAGTAATGAACATCCTTGATACGATAATTGAATATAAGAGGTCAGAAGTCAGGACCCGGAAGTCAGAAAAAACTTTTGCTGAATTGGAGAAAAGTCAATTCTTTCCAGGAAGAACGTATTCATTAAAAGAGTTTTTATTGGATGAAAACAGGACGGGTATAATTGCGGAATTTAAAAGAAAATCACCATCCAAAGGGATTATTAACGATAAGGCGGATGTTGCAGAGGTAACAAAAGCTTACACTGACAATGGCGCTTCCTGTTTATCTGTGCTGACAGATGAAAATTTTTTTGGCGGGAGTACGGATGACCTGATTAAAGCAAGGGTCAATGCCATCCCCATCCTGCGAAAAGATTTTATTATAGACGAATACCAGGTGGTAGAAGCAAAGGCGATGGGTGCAGATGTGATACTGCTGATTGCAGCCTGTTTAACCCCTGCTGAAGTAAAAAAGCTTGCCGCTTTTGCAAAAGGGCTGCAGCTGGAAGTGTTGCTTGAACTTTATGATGAGACGGAGCTTGAACACATTTGCGATGAAACTGAATGTGTTGGTATCAACAACAGGAACCTTAAAACTTTTGAAGTAAATTGGGAGCATTCCTTACAGCTTGCAAGCCGGTTGCCCCCCGATAAATTAAAGATTGCTGAAAGTGGTATCGGCAGTGAAGAAGAATTGCTGATGCTGAAGCAAAACGGGTTTCAGGGTTTCCTGATAGGTGAAAACTTTATGAAGAACAGTGCCCCCGCGGTTGCATTTGCCACATTTGTTAACCAGTTAAAAATTCTTTCTGTTTAAAAAGGAGAGAAACAGGCAGCGCTTATGAGAATAAAAGTATGCGGCATGACACAACCGGAACAGGTACGGCAACTGGCAGTGATGGGAGTAAGTTTTGCGGGGTTTATTTTTTATCCAAAAAGCCCGCGGTATGTGTTTAAAAATATGACCACCACACAAATCCGCAAAGCAGCGGATATCAACAAGGTTGGTGTATTTGTAAACGCAACAGTAGAGGAAGTGATTACGATGACAGATGAATGCAGGTTGCATATGGTGCAGCTTCATGGGGACGAAACCCCCAAATATTGTGAAAAGATTGCTGACTATGTATCGGTAGTAAAAGCTTTCCGTATTGGTGAAAACGATAATGTGGAATGGATGATACGCCCTTACATGGATGTGTGCGATATGTTTATGTTTGATACAATGGGAGCAGGATACGGAGGTACCGGTAAAAAGTTTGACTGGAATTTGCTGAAGGGCCAAACCATTGGCAAGCCGTTTTTCCTGAGCGGCGGTATTGAACCGGGTGATGAAAACAAGCTGAATGAATTTGCCAGTGAACCGGTAGCAAAAGCGCTGTTTGCAGTTGACATTAACAGCAAGTTTGAGTTAAGTCCCGGTGTAAAGGATATGGGAAAGGTAAAGGAGTTTGTAAAGAAACTGAACGGGTGATTTTTAAAGCGGGAAATTATAAATTATGTAATACAATTTGATCCATGATAAGTATCCGCAATGCTACTGAAAGAGATTTACCGGCTTTGCTGGAAATATACAATGATATCATCCTGCATACTACTGCAGTGTACGATTATGAGCCGCATACACTGGAGATGAGGCAGGTATGGTTTAAAACAAAAGTGGAGCAGGGGTTCCCGGTATTTGTAGCAGAAGAAGACGGAAAGATACTTGGTTTCAGTTCCATCGGTCCGTTCAGGGCATGGGCGGCATATAAGTATTCGGTGGAAAATTCGGTGTATGTAGCTTCATCTGAGAGAGGTAAAGGCATTGGTAAATTACTGATACCGCCATTGATTGAAGCGGCAAAGCAATTGAAACTTCATACCATTATTGCCGGTATTGATGCTACCAATGAAGCAAGTATAAAACTGCATAAAAGTTTTGGTTTTGCAGAGGTGGCGCATTTTAAAGAAGTGGGGTGGAAGTTTGAGCGGTGGCTTGATTTGAAATTTTTGCAGCTGGTGCTGGACACGCAGATGCATCCAACAGCATGAAAGAAGATAGCGGAATGCAAATTGCAAATTATACAAGCAAGGATGAACAGGATGTGATTAACCTGATATTGCCGATACAGCAAATAGAATTTGGCGTGCCGGTAACCATTAACGATCAGCCGGATTTGCTGGATGTGGCCAATGTGTATTGTAAAGGCAAGGGTAATTTTTGGGTGGCCAGAGAAAATGGGAACCTGGTAGGCACCATTGCTTTAATTGATTTTGGTAATAAAAAGGCAGCGTTACGGAAAATGTTTGTGCATAAAGACTACCGTGGTAAAGACAAAGCTGTTGCGCAGGCTTTGCTGAAAATTTTGCTGAGCTGGTGCAGGAAACATGGGATCAGTGAAATTTATTTGGGAACAGTGGAACAACTGCATGCTGCTAAACGCTTTTACGAAAAGAATGGATTTGTACGCATTGCCAAAACTGAGCTGCCTGATGATTTTCCGCTGATGAAAGTGGATACTGAATTTTTTAAATTAAAAATTGCTGAGTAGAGTTTGTACAATAAAAGAGTGTGACTCCGCATGGGCGGGCTGTAATGAAAACTACCAGATATGGACAAACAACAATCATTCGGAGGAATGTTGTACAGAGTAGTTTACAAGAATAAAACTTGAATATATGCACGATAACCGCGTACGGGCAGGAATAGCAAAAAGACAGGAAGATTATATTTATTCCAGTGCTTCCAATTATGCAGGACTTGGTGGAATAGTTGATGTAGTGTTGTTATAGTCACAGACTATAAAGAACATAAAAGCTGCGAAGCCAGGACTTCGCAGAGCAAAATTATAAATTGTTAATATGCTAAAAAGGTATTGGGTAGAGATTTTATTAACTATCTCAGTTGGTATCTGCGGGTGGTCTATATTTTCATACTATAACACATTCAGCTCAAATGGGATTTCTACAAAAACTACAAATTGGGGGGAATTTGGAGATTATTTAGGGGGAGTGTTAGGGACAATTTTCTCTTTTTTGAGTGTGGTACTGATTTACATCACTTACAAAAGTCAATCAAAAGGATTTCAATTACAGCAGTTTGAAACTACTTTTTTTAATCTTCTTCAAGTTTATAGACTAAGCGTCGAAAGGCTTCATGAACGACGATTACACGACTTGAGCAATGAGTATGATCGCTTGATAGGGGCTTCTTATTATTCCCCTAGTAATTTAGAAAGTAAGGATTTTTTTGATGCTTTATATTTCGTTTTAGATAAGCGTTACAAGAAAGTTCTTGAAGAGAGCCATGAATCAGGGGTTTATGAGGGGATTGATTCTTTTTTTAAAGATTATTACTATATGATAGGCCACTACATAAGAAACTTTATTTCAATTATTGAATTTGTTGATAAACACAAGATTGAAAATAAAGAATTTTACATCAGTATTTTAAGAGATGCTGCAACTATCGATGAGTTAAGGTTAATTTTTTATGCTACTATTTGGAAAAAGAGTGAAGATGGTAAAAGATGGAAAAATATGCAGGAGACTTATAAGATATTTGATTTTATTGGTAATGATAAAAATGATAAAAAGCTTATAAATACAAAAGACGATTTGAAGGCCTATTATGAAATTTGAGCAAAAGTAATTTGAAGCCGACCGACCGATAAGCAGAAATAATAAAAATGACAACTACCGAAACATATGCTTCACCCAGCGCTCAAGGTTACTACGGCCGTTTCGGCGGCGCCTATATTCCTGAAATGCTTTATCGCAATGTGGAGGAGCTGCGCACAAGGTATCTTGAAATAATCAGTGAGGCATCATTTCAAAATGAGTTCCGTGAATTGCTGAAAGATTATGCAGGCAGGCCCACGCCATTGTATTTTGCAAAGCGGCTGAGTAATAAATTCAACACAAAGATTTATTTGAAGCGGGAAGATTTATGCCATACCGGTGCGCATAAAATAAATAACACCATTGGCCAGATTTTACTTGCAGAACGG
>JANRKT010000414.1:0-6004 GCA_033763355.1 Chitinophagaceae bacterium
GAAGCCACCTGCATTTATATACCTGGCAATACCCCTTTACTTCTGGAAGTATTATTTATTAGACAGGAATTTTATGAACGGGAAAAACGGATTTTACTGGTCTGTATTTAATGCCTTTTATCTCCTGGCAGAGTATGTAAAGATGGAAGATTTCAGGAAAAGGGAGTTGGAAGAACATTAGCGGTTCTTCTGCCGTTTTCACGAATAAAATGCTTTAAAACCCCTTTCGCAAAAGCAAAAAGTAAACCCCACTAAACGGCGATATCAGCAAAGGTTAATATTCTCCTGCTTTCAGGCACCTCCTTTACGAAATCGGGAAAAAACCACTCTTGTTTAACCCCTGCCTCCCCTCTTTTGTTATATATCAGTCAACATTACCGAAATTTGCAGTTCCAACAAGAAAGGGTTATGTACGAAGAAAATGACAATATTTTAGAACAGATTACCAGCTCGGAGTATAAATACGGGTTCGTGACTGACATTGAGGCAGATTCGGCCCCAAAAGGTTTGAATGAAGATACTATCCGCTTCATTTCAGCAAAAAAGAAAGAACCCCAGTGGATGCTGGAATGGAGGCTGAAAGCGTACCGCCACTGGCTTACCATGGAAGAACCCAAATGGCCTAATGTTACCTACCCCCCCATTAATTACCAGGATACCATTTATTACTCCGCACCCAAACAAAAAGTGGCGCCCAACAGTCTTGATGAAGTTGATCCGGAGCTGCGCCGCACTTTTGAAAAATTGGGTATTTCACTTACCGAACAAAAGAGGCTTACAGGTGTGGCTGTTGATGCCGTGATTGACAGTGTTTCCATCGCCACAACTTTTAAAGAACAGCTTTCTGAACTGGGCATTATATTCTGCTCCATGAGCGAAGCCATACAGGAACACCCCGATCTGGTGAGAAAATATATTGGCTCGGTTGTTCCGTCAACTGATAATTATTTTGCTGCATTGAATTCTGCAGTATTCAGTGATGGTTCATTTTGTTTTATTCCCAAAGGCGTACGTTGCCCCATGGAACTCTCAACTTATTTCAGGATCAATGCAGCCAATACCGGCCAGTTTGAAAGAACACTGATTGTTGCTGAAGAAGGAAGTTATGTAAGCTATCTTGAAGGTTGTACGGCCCCTATGCGTGACGAAAACCAGTTGCATGCTGCCATAGTTGAATTAATTGCAATGGAAAATGCTGAGATCAAATATTCAACAGTGCAAAACTGGTATCCCGGCGATAAAGAAGGCAAAGGCGGCATTTACAATTTTGTAACCAAGAGGGGGATTTGTGCAGGGGCACGTTCCAAAATTTCATGGACACAGGTTGAGACAGGCTCCGCCATTACATGGAAATACCCAAGTGTGATTTTGAAGGGTGATTATTCAGTGGGTGAATTTTATTCTGTAGCAGTCACCAATCATCACCAGCAGGCGGATACCGGAACCAAGATGATGCACATTGGCAAACATACACGCAGCCGTATCGTATCAAAAGGTATTTCTGCCGGAAAAAGCAATAACAGTTATCGTGGCCTGGTGCAGGTGGGAAGAAAAGCAGTTCAGTCCCGTAATTTTTCTCAGTGTGATTCTTTATTGCTGGGAGATAAATGTGGTGCACATACTTTTCCTTATATAGAAGTAAAAAATAACAGCTCAATAGTAGAACACGAAGCCACCACATCAAAGATTGGTGAAGACCAGATCTTTTATTGCAACCAGCGTGGCATTGATACAGAAACTGCAGTGGCATTGATCATAAACGGTTTTGCCAAAGAGGTCATGAACCAGTTGCCCATGGAGTTTGCCGTAGAAGCACAGAAATTATTGGCGATAAGCCTGGAGGGAAGCGTAGGATAAGAAGAAAAATCACAAACAAAAAAATACAAGAAACAAAGAAGGAAGATACAAGGCACAAGGTTCAAGGCTCAGGAAAAACCAGGTAGTTCTTTTAAATAAATTGAAAAATTACCCTGTCAGCGGTTGTGCAAAGGATTTGTGAGCAGGCCACCCTGACAGCGGTTCAATAAATGAAAAAAAAAAACTAAAACCAGAAACAAGAACCATATAAAACGTCATGTTAAAGATTACCAATTTACACGCAGGAATTGAGGAGAAAAAAATCCTGAACGGAATTAACCTGGAAATTAAAGCCGGTGAAGTACATGCCATCATGGGGCCCAATGGTTCCGGCAAAAGTACCCTCGCATCCGTACTTGCAGGCCGCCAGAATTTTGAAGTAACAGAAGGTACTGTTGAATTTATGGGAAAAGACCTTTTGGAAATGGCTACTGAAGAAAGGGCACGTGAAGGTTTGTTCCTCGCCTTTCAGTACCCCGTTGAAATACCCGGTGTAAGCACAACCAATTTTTTGAAAACAGCGGTAAATGAAATGCGTAAACACCGCGGCCAGGAACCGATGGACGCCGTTGCATTCCTGAAGATGATGAAACAAAAAATGAAGCTGGTGCACATTGACCAGGCTTTACTGAGCCGCTCTTTAAACGAAGGTTTTTCCGGAGGTGAGAAAAAAAGAAATGAAATTTTCCAGATGGCTATGCTGGAACCCAGGCTGGCAATACTGGATGAAACAGATTCAGGGCTTGATATAGACGCATTGCGCATTGTTGCCAATGGCGTTAACCAGTACCGCAGCAGTGATAAAGCATTTCTGGTGGTAACACACTATCAGCGTTTGCTTGAATATATCGTTCCTGATTTTGTACATGTACTGTACAACGGCCGAATTGTAAAATCAGGGGGCAAAGAACTGGCGCTGGAACTGGAAGAAAAAGGCTATGATTTCATTAAAAACGAAATAGCGGTAGAAGAACAGGTTTGATAAAAGGCACCCCACTAAGGCACTAAGCACACAAAAGTACTCCGTAACTATTCCTTGTGCCCATTGTGGCTTTGTGGGAAACAAAAAATAATAATGACCGATACAATACAATTTTTTACAGAGAAGTTCAGGCAACTCGAAACACTGCAGCAGCCGTCTGCTTTGTCGGAGATGAGGAAAAAAGCATTTGCTTCTTTTTCAAAGATGGGCATCCCGACAGTGAAGCATGAAGAATGGAAATACACAAGAATAAGCGGCGCTTTCAACAAAGACTTTATTTACAGTTTAACTGAAAACAAAGAGACACTTTCCCCTTCTGCCTGGAAGCTTTATCAGTTACCCGGAGATGCACATGTACTTGTTTTTGTAAATGGCCTGTTCAGTAAAACTTTATCTGCCACAACAGCTGCTGATAAAAGTTTTGAAATATTAACCATTGCAGAAGCATTGCAAACCGGTTATGCAGGTATTGTTGAAACTTATTTTGGCCACAGTGCAGATTATATGAAGGATGGCATTCATGCGCTGAATACCGCTTTTGTGAATGACGGGGTGTTTTTAAAAGTAAAAGATGGCAAAGCGCCGGATAAACCATTTTACATTTATTACATATCTGATGCAAGGGCTTCACATACTTTTTCACAGCCAAGGGTGTTGATTCATGTGGGCAAAGCATCACGTGTGCAGATAGCTGACCATTTTATTACATTGGGGGCCAACGATAGTTTCACCAACCATGTAGCAGAAATTGTGGTGGAGCAGGATGCACACCTGGAGTATTATAAAATCCAGCATGAAGGCGAAAAAGCAAATCATGCAGGCACCACACACATCAGGCAGGTGGGCAAAAGTTATACCCATGCCGTTACCATTACGCTGGATGGCGCCATCGTACGCAACAACCTGAATATGGTGATGGAAGCTGATCACTGTGAATCGCACATGTACGGATTGTACCTGTTAAAAGGGCATACCCATGCAGACAACCACACCATTGTTGACAATGTGAATCCCCATTGCTACAGCAATGAGTTTTATAAAGGCATTATGGATGAACAATCCAGCGGGGTGTTCAATGGAAAGATATTTGTAAAAAAAGATGCACAGAAAACAAATGCATACCAGTCGAACAAAAATGTTTTGCTTACAGATACCGCAGCGGTAAACACAAAACCGCAGCTGGAAATTTTTGCAGATGATGTAAAATGTTCACACGGCTGCACGGTAGGAAGGTTAGATGACGAAGCCCTGTTCTACCTGCGGGCAAGGGGCATCAGTGAGAAGAACGCAAAATCATTATTGCTGCATGCCTTTGCTGTGGATATACTGGAAAAGATCAATCCGGAACCCATACGCAATTATGTAGATGAACTGATTTCTAAAAGACTTGAATTCAATTTCTGATCATGGAAACAGTAGCCGCATACAAAGGACTGGATGTATATGCCATCCGCCAGCAGTTTCCCATCCTGCAAAGACAGGTGAAGGGAAGGCAATTGGTTTATCTTGACAATGCCGCTACATCGCAGAAGCCGCAGGATGTTATTGATGCATTGATCGAATATTATTCAGGCTACAATGCCAACATACACCGCGGCATCCATACACTGGCTGAAGAAGCCACTGCCGCTTTTGAAGCCACAAGGGAAACGGTAAAGGAATTCATCAATGCTTCTTCAACCGAAGAGATCATTTTCACAAGGGGCACCACCGAAAGCATCAACCTTGTGGCCTATACCTGGGGACGGGCCAATTTAAAAGCAGGCGATGAAATCATTATTTCCAACCTGGAGCACCATTCCAATATTGTTCCCTGGCAGATTATTGCTGAAGAGAAAGGCGCAAACCTGAAAATTATCCCTGTTACGGATGAGGGTGAATTGATGTATGAAGAGTTTGAAAAGTTACTGAGCGAAAAAACGAAGATCGTTTCCGTTGTTCATGCATCCAATGCACTCGGTGTAATCAACCCAGTTAAAAAAATTATTGATGCAGCCCATAAAGCAGGGGCTGTGGTAATGATTGACGGCGCACAATCCACTGTTCACCTTGATATTGATGTGCAGGAACTGGGTTGCGATTTCTTTGCCTTCTCAGGTCATAAAGTTTATGGCCCTACCGGCAGCGGTGTGTTGTATGGCAAAAAATCGCTGTTGCAGAACATGCCCCCCTTTCTTGGCGGCGGTGAAATGATAAAGGAGGTTACTTTTGAAAAAACAACTTACAACGAACTGCCCTATAAATACGAGGCCGGCACGCCCAATATTGCAGATACCATTGTGCTGAAAGCGGCGCTTGATTTTGTAACACAGGTTGGAAAAGAAAATATACGGGTACATGAAGATGAACTGCTGCACTATGCCACTGAAAAATTGCAGGAAATTCCCGGTTTGCGCATCATCGGCAATGTAAAGGAAAAAGTAAGTGTGGTTTCTTTTGTAATTGATAAAATACATCCGCAGGATATTGGCGTATTACTCGATAACCAGGGTATTGCCGTAAGAACAGGCCACCACTGTGCACAACCATTGATGCAGCACTTCAGCATACCCGGAACAACGAGGGCTTCTTTTGCTTTATACAATACTAAGGAAGAAATTGACGCTTTGCTGAAAGGGCTGCACAAAGCCATTAAAATGTTAGCCTGACAAATGTCTGCCCCGCACTCCATAGCAGAAATTGAAAACGAGATCACAGAAGAATTTTCCCTCTTCGACAGCTGGGAAGACAAGTACGAGTACATCATTGATATGGGCAAAAAACTACAGCCGCTGGAAGAACAGCATAAAAAAGAAGAGAACAGGATCAAAGGCTGCCAGTCAACCGTGTGGATGGTTTCAGAATTTAAAAACGGAAGGGTGTATTACAAAGCCGACAGTGATGCCGTGATTGTAAAAGGATTGATCAGCATGCTCATCCGTGTTTTTTCGGGGCAGCAACCGGGAGATATCTTGAATGCGAAAATGGAATTTATTGACAAGATAGGGATGACAACGCATCTTGCACAAACCAGGTCAAACGGTTTAAGGGCCATGGTTAAGCAAATGAAACTGGATGCGATGGTGTGGAATTCAAAGACAAAAGCAAATATTTAGCAATGGACAACGAAGCGCTGAAAGAAAAAGTAATTGAGCAACTGCAAACCATCTACGACCCGGAGATACC
>JANRKT010000415.1:0-1678 GCA_033763355.1 Chitinophagaceae bacterium
CAGGACATGCAGGGAAAAGATTCAGGATTGCAAAAAATTTGCTTTATCGTACTGACAATTACATAAGCGTTATTCCCATATATTATTCAGCACCACTTCAATAAAATAATCCGCAGTTAACTGAAACCTGTAAGGGGAATGAGGTGAGAATTTTTCAGGAGTATATTTCCCTTCTGAACCGGGCGTATATATTTCAATTTCTTTTTTATCAATATCAACAATGATGTAGTAGGGTATCTTTTGCGCCTCGTATAAAGTGAATTTATTGTTCCGGTCTTTAAGTGCAGTTCCCGGTGAAAGAATTTCTGTAACAAGCGACGGCGGAAAATCAAGGAACTTCTTTTTTATCTCGCCGCAAACAATCAGTACATCCGGCTGTACAATGGCGTCTTCTGCAATTACATAATCAATGGGCATGTAGGCTTTGCATTTGCATCCAGATTTTTTTAAAGCGGCCTTGAACTCTGAGAAAATATTTCCGGCAATATTCTGGTGGGCAGGTACGGGCGCCGGGCTCATTGCATATGGTATGCCTTCAATCAATTCCCATTGGCCCTCCCACCTTATCCAGTCTTCGTAAGTATAATGAGGCAATATTTTTACCGCGGATGACATGGTTTAAAATTACAATTTTAATTCAAGGCCAGCAATACCTGCCATGCATCATTTACTTTTCCTGCATCAAGCAGTTTTTTTGCGTAACAGTGCAGTTCTTTTTCCATCTCATCAGGGTTTACACTGTAGTATTGAATGATTTGTTTGAGGTGGTTGTCATCAAATGCAGGGTCAACAACGGGCATGTCATGTACATTCGCCAGCTGGCCAAGGTTGTTGCCGGTTAATATTTTGCTGTTGCGGATGTTTTCAGGCAATGTGTCCACACCAATGCCCAGCTTCACATTGGGTTTCTCTATACGAAAAAGATTGCTTTTATCCACTTTGCAATACCAGTCGCCGCCCAGCCTGGCCACGTGGTGAAGTTTGCGCTGGTCAATCATTGTTTTTTCTTCGTTAAGTATGCTGTCATCAATGTGCACCAATAAAACTTCGCAAATTACCAGGTTGCCTGCGCCGCCTTCTGTTCCCAGTGTTTTTACTTCAAGCACCTTACATTCCAGTTGCACTTTGCTTTCCTTTACCATCGGGGGTTTTACCATTGTGGAAGGAACCGGTGTAAAACCGGCTTTGATGAATTCATTGACGCCTTTCGGAAATTCACAACTGGCCAGTGAGGTTTGCTGCACCATATCGTAATCCACAATATTCACCACTGCTTCGGGAACCTCCAGCACATTTTGTAAAGTATGTTTGGTGGTATTGTCCCTCACCCTTCTTGAAGGGGAGAAAACAATTACCGGCGGATTGGAAGAAAATAAATTGAAAAAACTAAAAGGGCTGAGATTGACATTGCCTGATTTATCAACTGTTGAAGCAAAGCAAATTGGCCTTGGGCCGATGGCATGCTGCAGCCAGTTTTGTTTTTGGGGAGCGGTAAGGTCCTTTAAGTCTATTGTCATTTTGAAAATTTTAACCGCATAGACAGAGAGTCGCAGAGCATTAAAAATTATTTACAAACCTTTTAAATCCGTCTTTTAAAACAGCGACGTTAAAATTAACAAGGTATCCCAGTTTTTTATCTGCTAATTTCAAATAACTTATTATTTGAGCTGAAAAAACC
>JANRKT010000416.1:0-3676 GCA_033763355.1 Chitinophagaceae bacterium
GGATATAAGAAAAAAGAGAATGTTACTTTTAATGCAGAGACCGGCACTGCTGTAAGCACCACAGGTGTTTTCCAGGTTCCCTCATGTGTGCAGGATGTGCTCAGCTCAATTTATTATGCCCGCAATATTGATTACGATAAATACAAGCCAGGGGATAAAATTCCGTTTTCTATGTTTATTGACGACCAGGTGTATGACCTCTACATCCGTTACCTCGGCAGGGAAACGGTTAAGACCCGGTACGGAAAATTTAAAGCCATTAAAATAAAACCCCTGCTCATCAGGGGTACTATTTTTGAAGGCGGTGAAAAAATGAATGTATGGATAAGCGATGATAAAAACCATTTGCCGCTCCGTGTAGAAAGCCCCATCTCTGTAGGAAGCGTAAAAGTAGATATGATGGGTTACCGCAACCTCCGTTACCCGCTCAGCTCCATGATTAAGTTCAGGAACTGATGCAATCAGGTAATCTCCTTCAAAGTAAAAACATCCTTCTGCTTTATCCCTCTTTCCGTCATCTGCAGGTTGCAGCATTCAATGCGGGCGTCGTGTTCAAAAAACAGGATGTAATCTTTTTCCAGTGCTTCATTTAAAAAGAGTTTCTTTTCCATGAGCGTTGTCAGCGGAAACATATCATATGCCATCACATATGGAAGAGGTATATGTGCAGTAGCAGGCAGCAGGTCGGCCATAAATACAATAGTTTTGCCTTTGTAATTTATCTGGGGGAGCATCATGGCATCTGTATGGCCATTGACGAAGCGGACAGATATTTTATCTGTAAAAGGAGATGATGGCAAAGCTCCATTTAAAAAAATGAATCCGTCAGGTAAATCAGGCCGGTTATAGGGGTCATTAATAAATTTAAGCTGCCCGCTTTCTTTTATGGGCAGGATATTTTCTTTCAGGAAAGATGCTTTCTCCCTTTCATTAGGTTCGGTAGCCCATTTCCAGTGTCTTTCATTGCTCCAGTAAACAGCATTCTTAAATGCAGGAACAAGTTTATCCCCGTGCCTTTTTATTGAGCCGCCGCAATGGTCAAAATGCAGGTGGGTTAAAAAAACATCTGTGATGTCATCCGCAGTAAAGCCATGAGCAGCCAGTGATTTTTCCAGCGTATCATCGCTATGCAGATAATAATGGCTGAAGAATTTTGCATCCTGTTTGTCGCCGATGCCGTTGTCAACCAAAATCAAACGTTTGCCGTCTTCAATCAGCAAACAGCGCAAGGCCCATGTGCAAAGATTGTTTTCATCTGCAGGATTAAGTTTGTTCCAGATGGTTTTGGGTACCACGCCAAACATGGCGCCGCCGTCCAGCTTAAAATAACCTGTGTTGATGGTATATAAATTCATGCAGATGGTTTTTTCTTTGCATTGATAGTATAAAGCAATAAAATTAAGCCGATAACAAAATATACCATCAGTGCAAGAACGGAAGAACGTTGTGAACCGGTAAGTTCATTGAAGAGACCAAAACTGAACATCCCTATTACAATGGCAATTTTTTCTGTTACATCAAAAAAGCTGAAGAAGGAAGCGGTATCTTTTGTTTCGGGCATCAGTTTCGAATATGTGGACCGGCTGAGCGACTGGATGCCGC
Organism: Chitinophagaceae bacterium; assembly: GCA_033763355.1. GTDB lineage: Bacteria > Bacteroidota > Bacteroidia > Chitinophagales > Chitinophagaceae > JANRKT01. Next base: position 1,603 of record JANRKT010000416.1, read on the forward strand.
CCATTACAAAACCAACAACCGAGGCCAGTATATAAAATTGTACAATGCCTCCTTTGGGAATCAGGTAGCCTGCAATACAGATACCTATCCAAACTACTACACAACTCATCAGCGCTTTGAGGTTGCCAATTTTAGCAGAAAGTTTTGAAATGGCAAAAGCGCCGGGTATAGCAATAAGCTGGATAATAAGAATAGCAATGATGAGGTTTTCTGTAGGTATGGCCAGTTCGCTTTTACCGTATAATGTAGCGGCCAGCATTACCGTTTGCACACCCATGTTATAAAAAAAGTAAGCAAATAAAAATCTTTTCAGTGAAGGAATATGGGTTAGCTGGTTCCATACCTTTCTTAATTCCTTATAACCTTTTGAAAGAATGTTGTGTTTCAGGTCGCCGGTACCTGCCGGTAAAGGCCGGGGCAGGATACGCAGGGGAATAAGCGCAAACAGGAACCACCAAACACCTACAAGTAAAAAAGAAGCCTGGTATTGTATAATACTGTCTTTGTTTCCGCCAAGCAGTTCAGGTTTAAAAACAAAAACAAAACAAATAACCTGTAAAATAACGCTGCCGGTATAACCATAAGAAAAACCTTTTGCACTGATGCGGTCACGGTCTTCCGGAGCGGCAATTTCGGGCAGATAAGAATTGTAAAATACTACGCTGCTCCAGTAGCCAACGCAGGCAATAACGGAACAGGCAATGCCAATACCAAGCGTGGAAAGGTCTTTAAAGAAAAACAGGCAGGAACATGCGATGCTGCCCAGCGTCATAAAAAAAGCAAGAAAAGATTTTTTGTTGCCCTTATAATCTGCTATAGAAGATAACAGCGGCGACATGACAGCCACAATAAGAAATGCAAAAGCAAGAGCGTAATTGTACAGTGCAGTGTTCACAAAAGTCCTTCCCAGGAAACTTACTTTGTCAACATCTGTATTGCTGTTTCCATCGCCGGTTATGCTTTCAAAATAGGCAGGAAAGATGGTGGAGGTAATTACCAGGTTATAAACCGAGTTGGCCCAGTCGTACATAGCCCAGGCGTTTACCACTTTTTTTGAGGCTGTTTGCATAATGGTTGATGTATTGAACGGAAGTAAGATATTAAAAACCGGGCGGCAGTGCAGGGAAAGAAATCCCCATCATGTTTATTTTAAATAACCCGTAAGGATAAGCACCAGTAAAATAATGCCCACAATTATACGGTAAATGCCAAATAAGCGGAAACCATGTTTTTGCAGGAAACCAATAAAAAATTTTATAGCAACCAGGGCCACTATAAAAGCCACCACATTGCCAATAATAAATGCCTGGATGTTTGCAGGGCTTTCAAGAATGATCTCATATCCTTTCCTGGCAAACTCTTTGTTACCGTGGTTTTTTAAAAACAATGAATGAATGGTAGCCGCAAACATGGTAGGTACAGCAAGAAAAAAAGAAAATTCAGCGGCCAGTTGTGTTGTGAGCTTCTGTTGCATCCCTCCGATAATGGAAGCGGCGCTGCGGCTTACACCCGGGATCATAGCCAGAACCTGCCAGCAACCGATCAAGAAGGCGTTTTGGAAAGTCAACTGTTCGTCAGACTCAATTGTGTGAGTACGAAAAACCTTATCAATAAACAACAAAAAAATTCCGCCTACCAGCATCGCTATAGCAACAATGGTGGGGCTTTCAAGCAGCTTGTCAATTTCATCAGAAAATAAAAAACCCAGGGCAATGGCAGGTATTACACCTGCAATCAGTTTCAAATAAAACTTTGAGCTGCTCACACTGAAAAATTTTCTCCAGTAAAGAACTACTACTGCAAGAATAGCCCCGAACTGGATAGCCACTTCAAATAATTTGGTGAATTCTTCTTTATGAATACCAAGGAACGAGCTAGTAATAATCATATGCCCTGTTGAAGAGATGGGGAGGTATTCAGTTATACCTTCTACGATGGCTACGATTACTGCCTTAAGGATGTCCATCTGTAAAGAATGTTTATTGCATCGCAGGGTTCAGATAAGGTCCCCTTATGAATTTTTTATTCAGCCTTTGCTTTTTTCATTATGGCATACACTTCAATCAGCAAGCCC
>JANRKT010000417.1:0-1652 GCA_033763355.1 Chitinophagaceae bacterium
CCGGCAGATTGATGAGCTCTGTGCAAGGCCTGAAAAGAAATCGTTTTCAGTAAGGGACACTGTTTATTTCGGGCATTTCTTTCACGATAAATTCCGGCATAACACTTTAGAGCTGATTGAAATTTACAGCCGCCTTGATGCATGGTATTCTATGGCGCTGGCTGTAAAAACTTATCAACTGAGTTTCCCTGAATTCCTGGAACAGGATGAACCTTACCTGAACGCAAAAGGATTGTACCATCTTTTGCTCCCCCGCCCAATTGCCTACGATGTGGAGATGGCGCCGCACAGCAATTTTATTTTTTTAACGGGCGCCAATATGGCCGGTAAAAGCACATTTATTAAATCGGTGGGCCTTGTCGCTTTTCTTGCACACGTGGGCATGGGTGTGCCTGCAATAAAATTACAACTCACTTTATTCGATGGAATCTTAAGTAACATTAATGTGGTGGACAATATCGCCAAAGGGGAAAGTTATTTTTACAACGAGGTGCAGCGCATTAAAAACACCATTGTTAAAATAAACGATGGCAGGAAATGGCTGGTGCTGATTGATGAATTGTTTAAAGGCACCAATGTGCAGGATGCCATGAAATGTTCGTCAACCGTAATAAAAGGTCTGATTAAAATAAACCATGCCTTGTTTATTTTATCCACTCATCTTTATGAAATCGGAGAAGAGCTGAAACCTTATCCCAATATCTCCTTTAAATTTTTTGAAACAAAAATCAATGACGACCAGTTAGAGTTCAGCTACCAGCTTAAAGACGGCATCAGCAATGACAGGCTGGGTTATTTGATACTGAAAAGGGAGAAAGTGGTTGAGATACTGGAAAAGTTATAAAGCGTATGATGTATCCAGATGATTTTTTTTTCATATTAAAATGGGGTTATACATTTATTGCCCCATTGTTGATTATATGTATTTTCATTTTTCACAGGAAAAAACTATTATTTAAAGAGTTTCTTTATTGCTGCAATTCTCTTATACTGATATTTTTTTTGATAACCATGATCGAAACTGGAAGGTTAGTTTATAAATATTATCAGTTAACTTCCCACGATGATATTTTTTTCCAATTCAGGGTAACAGGCCCCTATAGTTTTGAATATCATCTGCTTTATTTGACAGGATCACTTATCTTATTGATTTTACTTTTCTTCAGGAAGATGCGTAACTCGGTTGCTCTTTCATTAATTTGTATCCTTATATTGAACTTCGAGTTTATTATCTTACAAATATCAAAACTTTACAGAGACTACCTTCCCTCAAGCTGGTCAGTCTATTATTCGCCTTGGGTTTTTCCTGTCCGGCCTTTATTAATTTTTGCAGTATTACTTCTCTCTCTTTTTTTTATCAGGAGGTATTTTCAGGCAAAATATAAAATTCTAATTTAAAATTTTTGCTGCTTTACCCCTGCTATGCGGGACTTGTAGTCCCGCTCCTTCTATTCTGTTGCCTTTGGCAACCGTGTCAAAACAAAAAATCTATTTCCATAATACCTTTTTGCCCGGCATAATTTGCAGCGCTTGAATACAAATAGTGAACAGGGTCAATCACCAACCCTGCCCGGACCGGGTTGTCATGAATGTAGTTCAGTTTGATGTTCATAAATTTTTCACTGTATATTTCTTCCGGGTGGTTATCATTT
>JANRKT010000418.1:0-23826 GCA_033763355.1 Chitinophagaceae bacterium
GTCAGCCAGTTGACAAACCGCTTAAACCCCATCTTCGTACATTTGTTATGATTAAAATTACCGGAAATATGATAAAAAGGCTCATGTGGGTGCTGGTTCTGCCGCTGGCATTTATACACTGCGGGTATTCCCAAAACGCAAATAAAAAAGAGGAGAAAAAAATGGAAAGCAACGAAAAAAAATCAGTTGGCTTACAGGGCAGCAACCCGGTTTACTCCAGGACAGATACAGCCAAAGTAAACGTGGGCGAAGATGAGTGGAAGAAAATACTTTCCCCGGATCTGTATTATATAGCCCGGATGAAGGGTACTGAAAGGCCATGGACAAGCAAATTTGAGGGCTTTAAAGAAAAGGGCACTTATTATTGTGCCGCCTGTGGCAATGCCTTGTTTGAAAGCGATACCAAGTTTGAAAGCGGTTGTGGCTGGCCCAGCTTTTACCAGCCCATTTCAAAAACAAGCATTATTTATACTCCTGATAATTCTCATGGAATGGTGAGAACAGAAGTACAATGCGGCAGGTGCAAAGCGCATCTTGGCCATGTTTTTGAAGATGGCCCCCCGCCTACCGGGCTGAGATATTGTATCAACGGGGTTATTCTTGATTTTGAAAAAGCCAAAGAAGCGGAAAAAAATTACGGACAGAAAAAAAATTAGGGACGGTTTCATAAATAAAAAGAGACGGAAAATGATAACCCGTCTCTTTTTTTTTAATTGCTGATATTAATCTTACTGCTTTGCTTCGTTCAGTTCCAGGTTTACTACAATTTGCACTTCCTTTCCTACAACAAGCCCGCCTGTTTCAGTTGCACGGTCCCATTTAAGGTTATAATCAAAGCGGTTAATGGCTCCCTTTGCTTTAAAGCCGGCCTTTGTGCCCATACCTGTTTTAATTGTTCCGCCATAAACCACATCAAAGGTTATAGGTTTGGTTACATCACGTATGGTAAGGTTGCCGCTAAGCTGGTATTTATTGTTTCCAAGGGGCTTGAATGAAGTGCTTTCAAATTTCATTTGGGGGAATTGGGCGGCACTGAAGAAATCATCACCCTTAAGGTGGCCGTCCCTTCTTTCGTTATCGGTGTTGATGGAGCTTACATCAACACTAAAATTGATTTTTGCATCAGAAAAATCGGGCTTGCTGTGTTCCACCGTTCCGTCAAAAACTTTAAAGTATCCTTCCACATCAGATACCACCATGTGCACTACAGAAAATTTTACATTGGAGTGGCCCTTATCAACCGCCCATTTTGTTTGGGCAGAAACAGTGGCAGCAGTTGAAAAAATAAGCATAGCTGTTGCAAGAACAGCACCTGAAAATAAATTACGTTTCATATACAATTGTTTGATGTTTGAACACTAAAGTAGTGCATTTTTGATTTCTGAAATGTTAATGTCTGTTTTTTGACGGCAAACCCGTCTGAAACCATTGGCCTGTTCTGAAAATCAGGCTCCTTTTATCAAAACAATTTTTTTTGAGCTGCAAATCTCTATAATTTCCGGTATTAAAAACCACGCTGCATGAGAAAATATGTTCATACATGGGTTAAAGCCATGTATCCGGTAATCATTTTTTTAACAGGCATTAGTGCCTATCCGCAAAAAATAAGCCTCGATCATTTCAAAAACCTGAAACCGCGTAATATTGGACCGGCCGGCATGAGCGGCAGGGTAACAGATATTGATGCAGTATGGAGCAACCCTGATGTTATTTATCTCGGCACAGCCTCGGGCGGGGTTTGGAAAACTGATAATGGCGGCGCCACGTGGGCTCCCATTTTTGATGATCAGCCCATATTAAATATCGGGGCTATCGCTATACAGCAAAACAACCCTTCAGTGGTTTGGGCCGGAACAGGTGAAGGAAATCCCCGTAATTCCATTAACCTTGGCGAAGGCATTTATAAAAGTATTGATGCCGGAAAAACATGGAAAAAGATGGGATTGGAAAAAACAAGAAATATCCATCGTATCATTATTGATCCCGGCAACCCCAATACCGTTTATGCAGGCGTTATCGGTAACCCATATGCTGAACATGCTGAACGTGGCGTATATAAAACCACAGATGGCGGCGAAACATGGCAGCGCATTTTATATACCAACGATACCAGCGGATGTGCTGATCTGATCATTGATCCTTCCAATCCCAATAAATTGGTTGCTGCCATGTGGCAGCACCGCCGCACCCCGTGGGGTTTTAAAAGTGGCGGCACGGGATCCGGTTTATACATAACATTAGACGGAGGTAAAAACTGGAAAAAGCTGGGAAAAGAGGAAGGCTTGCCTGAAGGTGATTACGGAAGAATTGGTTTAACCATTTCCCGCAGCGAACCCAACCGCATTTATGCATTGGTTGAAGCTAAGAAAAATGGTTTGTATAAAACAGACGATGGCGGAAGCAAATGGGAGCTTGTAAATGACAACCCCCAATGGGTAACCAACCGCCCCTTCTACTTCCAGGATATCAGGGTTGACCCTATAAATGAAAACAGGGTTTATCTCGTTTACCAGATGATTGCCTTAAGCGAAGATGGCGGCAAAACTTTTAAAGTCATCGTCCCCTATAATGGTATCCATCCTGATCACCACGCTTTCTGGATACACCCGTACGACCCTTCTTATATCATAGACGGAAACGATGGTGGCATCGGCATCAGCCGTGACAGAGGTAAAACATGGAAATTTGATGAACAGCTTCCGGTTGGCCAGTTTTATCACATTAATGTTGATAATGAACTCCCCTATCATGTAATGGGTGGCATGCAGGACAATGGTTCATGGAGAGGCCCCGCATACGACTGGATTGACGGCGGGATAAGAAATTATTATTGGGATAACCTGTGGGGAGGAGATGGCTTTGATGTAGTACCTGATCCGGAAAATGCAGATTGGGTATATGCCATGAGCCAGGGAGGTTCTGTGGGAAAGTATAATGTAAAAACAGGACAATCAGAATTTATCCGTCCACCGGTACCAGATATAAAAACAAGATTGCGCTTTAACTGGAATGCAGCCATTGCAATAAGCCCCATTGACCCAAAAACAGTTTATTACGGAAGCCAGTTCCTACACAGGAGCATCAATAAAGGCCATAACTGGGAAATCATTTCACCCGACCTTACCATCAACAATGCAGAACAGCAAAAACAGGATGAAAACGGCGGGTTAACGATTGATATTACCGGCGCTGAAAACTTTAATACCATTATGTGCATTGCCCCTTCCTACAAAGAAAGCGATGTAATATGGGTGGGAACAGACGACGGAAATGTTCAGTTAACACGTGATGGTGGAAAAACATGGACCAATTTCCGGGGCAAAATCCCGGGTATGCCTTTGGGGGCATGGATACCGCAGATCAGGGCATCGCAGCACAATGCAGGCGAAGCATTTGTTGTAGCCAATGACTACAGGCGTGGCGATTTTAAGCCGTATATCTTCAGAACAACTGATTACGGGAAGACATGGACACGTTTGGTGGATGAAAAAAAAGTAACCGGTTATGCTTTGTGCATGATACAGGACCCTGCAGAACCCAATTTAATTTTTGCAGGAACCGAACAAGGCTTGTGGATGAGTTTTGACAATGGCGGCAACTGGCAACAATTCAAAAATGGTTATCCCTCTGTTTCAACATACGATTTAACCATACAGGAAAGAGAAGCTGATCTGGTAATCGCTACTTTCGGAAGGGCCTTATGGGTAATGGATGATATCAGGCCATTGCGTAAGCTGGGATCGGTTGCAAATAAAACATTCAATAAAAAAATTACAGTATTTGATGTACCACCTGCATATCAGGCTTCATACAAAAATGCGCCGGGATATGAATGGAGCACATGGGGCTTATACGAGGGACAAAACCGTAACCGGGGCGCTATGATTTCTTTTTTTGTAATGCCGACAGATTCAAAAGACACTTCAAAAAAAGCAAAAAGCGATTCTGCAACAGCGAAATTTTATAATGAGAAAAATGAATTGATAAGAACAATTAAAGTAAAAGCTGATTCAGGGTTTAACAGGATGTTCTGGGGTTTTGAAACAAAAGGGATCCGGCAGCCCGGCTCAGCAAAACCAAGGCCGGGAACGGCAGAGCCCGGTGGTGGCATGCAGGTATTTCCCGGTAAATACAAAGTGGTTTTAAATATGGCCAACGATGCAGATTCAGGATTTGTTACAGTATTACCTGATCCGCGTTTCCCGGTTTCAAAAGAAATATACGATGCCAAAAAAACAATGATTGAACGGATTAATAAAAATGCAATGCAGCTCACAGAAACCATGGATAAGTTAACCGATGCCGAGGAAACAATTAAAAAAGTAGAAGCGCAATTAAAAGATGCGGAAGGCAAAGAAGCCGACAGCCTCAGAAAAACAAGCAAGGCCATGGCCGATTCCATTAAGAATATCCGTCACTTTATTTCAGGTAAGCCGCAGGAGAAACAGGGCTATGGCACACCATACCAGGTAACTGTTACTGGCAAATTGTTTGAGTCACGTAATGCTGTTTTATCAAAAAATAAAATGCCTGACGTCCAGGAAAATATGATTATTGAGCAGGCCGAAGGATTGGTAAATGAAGCTGTGCAAAAAATCAATAATTTTCTTACTGGCAAATGGAAAGATTACAGGAAGCAGGTGGAAACCAATCCTGTGAAATTATTTAAGGAATAAAATTTCTAAAACAACCCGGAACCCGCCGGAGGATTAAAATCCGGCGGGTTCTCCATTTAAAAAATAAAGCCCTTGCTCTGTAATGCGGCCCTTAGTTTTGCATCAGGAAAAGCTTTGCAGAAAAGGATAAAACAATTATGGGAACCAATACGGGTACAATCAAGCTGTCTCACCTTGCAGAAACATTAATAGGCTCAGAAATTGTTCGCCTGAATGGTGAGATCAAAGAAAAAATGAAAGGCGGCGAAAAGATTTACAACTTCACCATCGGCGATTTTGACCCCGATATTTTTCCCATACCCAAAGAACTGGAAGAAGAAATTATTTATTGCTACCGGAAACATTTTACCAATTACCCGCTTGGGGATGGCGAGCCTGATTTAAGAAAAGCAGTCTCTCAGTTTATAAAAGATAAAGAAGGCCTTGATTATGCCATTGACGAAATACAAATAGCAGGCGGCGGAAGGCCGCTCATTTATACTTTATACAGGAGTATAGTTGATGAAGGGGACAAAGTTATTTATGCCGTTCCTTCATGGAACAACAACCATTATGTTCATTTTACAGAAGGGATACATTGCGCTGTTGAAACAAAAGCAGGAGACAACTTTATGCCCACAGCGCAAAGTATAAAGCCACATATAAAAGGCGCAGCGCTGCTGGCTTTATGTTCACCGCTTAACCCCACGGGAACCACATTTACCAAAGAACAGCTTGAAGACATTTGCGACCTTGTAATTGAAGAAAATAAAAACCGCGGCGACGATGAAAAGAAACTATACATCATGTACGACCAGATTTACCGGATGCTCACTTTCGGCAAAACACAACATTACAACCCGGTAAGCCTGAGACCTGAACTAAAGCCTTATACTGTTTTTATTGATGGAATAAGTAAAGCATTTGCTGCAACAGGTGTAAGGGTAGGCTGGTCTTTCGGTCCAAAAGAAGTGATCTCTAAAATGAAGGCCATTCTTTCGCATATTGGCGCATGGGCCCCTTTGCCTGAACAAAAAGCCACTGCAAAATTTCTATTACAAAAAGGAGCTATTGACCAGTACCTTAAAGTTTTTAAATCAGAAATTGAGCTGCGCCTGCAGAAAATTTTTGAAGGTTTCATGCAATTGAAACAGGAAGGTTTTCCTGTTGATTCCATTGCACCGCAGGCGGCAATTTATCTCACCATAAAAATTGATCTTAAAGAAAAACTAACGGATGCCGGCGCTAAACTGGAGACGCAAAGTGGAATAACATCTTATTTGCTTAATGAAGCAAAACTTGCTGTAGTTCCTTTCCAGGCATTTGGTGCACCGGAATCTTCGTGCTGGTACAGATTAAGTGTGGGTAACTGCAGAAAAGAAGAAATAAACGAAATGATTGGCAAACTGCGTGAAGCGCTCAAAAAACTCTCTTAATAAAAAATCCCTTCGTTGCTGCGAAGGGATTTTTTACAATTAGTTTACAGGTCTCAGTTCATGTTATTTAAAAACTGGAAAGGTTTGAACTCTTTCATCCGCACAACCTGCATCACAGTTTTATTATCGTGATAAATTTTGAATTTATTCAGGTCAATTACTTCATGCGCCACACAAAAATTATCATAAGACTCAACATGAAAGAGCAATGCATTTAATTTCTCTACCTCCTGCTCAATGGCCTGCTCACTCATGTACTCGTCTTTGAGTAAAACCAGTAAATCTCTGTTAGGACTTTTCATATTAAAAGGATTTGCTAATAACCAACCATGCCTTTTTTACTGGGGCACCCGCAATTGCTTTTCTTTGAAGCTGAACAGGATGAACCAATAATGATTGATAAAATTAACAATAAAAATATGTATTTGTTTATTTTTTTCACAGGTATTCTCGTGTAAAATAAACTATTTTCCCAAAAAAATATTGTCACATCCCGACATTTCCGCAAAATATTAACAATCAGCCGGATTTTCCTGTGGATCAGAGCGGGGAACGGGTAAAAAAAATCCTCATTGCTCCGCTGGATTGGGGCCTCGGCCACGCCACCCGTTGCATACCCATCATCGGCTTACTTATACAAAAAGGATGCAAGGTTTTTATAGCTGCCTCCGGGAAAACGGAAAAACTTTTGCGAACAGAATTTCCAACTGCGGAATTCATTCATTTAAAAGGGTATAATATCAGGTATCCGGCAAAAATGGGGGCCTTTACATTAAAAATAATTTTCCAGATACCCAAAATATTGCGGGCCGTCAGGCATGAACGGCGCTGGCTTAATAAGTTGATAAATGAAAAAAAGGCCGACATTGTTATTTCAGATAACAGGTTCGGGCTTTATCACCCGGGTGCAGTCAGCATTATTATTACCCACCAACTGATGATAAGAACCGGCCTGGGCAAATGGGCTGACCTGTTTATACAGCATCTCAATTACAGATACATCCGCCGCTTTACGCATTGCTGGGTACCCGATTTTGAAAACCCCAATAATAATCTTGCCGGAATACTTTCCCATGCCCCGCAACTACCTAATAATGCAAGTTATATAGGAGGCCTGTCAAGATTTGAAACGGGAAATTTTGAGCTGAAATACAATGCCCTGCTTGTCTTATCCGGCCCGGAGCCTCAAAGAACAGAATGGGAGGAAATGATACTCAAACAGCTGTCAGAGAGTGATGAAAAAGTTTTAGTAATAAGGGGGTTACCCGGTGAAAATACTGTTGCCCCCTCTTTTAATAATACAGAAACCGTAAACCACTTAAATGCCCGCCGGATGAACGAGGCATTTCTTCAATCAGAGTTTATTATAAGCCGTTCTGGTTATACAACGATAATGGATATTATCAAGCTCCGCAAAAAAGCAATACTTATACCAACACCCGGGCAAACAGAACAGGAATACCTTGCTTCTTACCTGATGTCGAAAAAAATATGCTACAGTGTTCCCCAAAAAAAATTCTCTTTCCAGGAAGTACTCGCAAATGCAAGGCAATTTCCTTATGTGCAGCCTGAATTCAACATGGAACAATACATAGCGACTGTATCTGCCCTGCTTGATACGCTGTAACTAAAAAAGGCCTGTAATTGCTTACAGGCCGGGCCTTTTCATGAGGCTATCAAAACGGGTTATTTTTAACAGCAAATAAAATATTTGCCGGGCTAAAAAATACTACCGGTTTAACACAGTAAGTTATTTATTCTGCAACAGGGGCTACAGGATAGTTGAACACAGCATAAGAAGCGGAAAAAACAAGAAAGAAAAAGGGCCGATATGATTAGAGTACAGTAAACAGGTCATTTAACTCATATCCGGCCCCTGTATTTTTATTGCCTGATTATTTTAATGGTTGACTGATCTGTGCTTGATTTTGTCTGAACGATATAGACCCCTTTGGTTAGTTCGGATACACTCATCACCAGTTGTTTTTGACGAGGTGCAAGCATCTGTTCCTTTAATACCTTGCCTGAAATATCGCTGATCTTTACTGAAATGGCTTCGTTGTTGCTTCCCTCTACTTCAAGCACAAGCCGGTCCGTAGTAATGGTGGGGTAAACCTTAACCATATACCCTGATGACGAAACATAAATTCTCTTTACTCCAAAAATTTCTTTTTTGCCGTCAATATCAGTTTGTGAAAGGCGATAGTATATTATTTTACCAGCCGGAAGGTTATTATCTGTAAACTGGTAATTCCTGTCTGTATTGGAATTACCTGCTCCGTTTATTTTATTCAAAACAGTAAAGTTCTTACCGTCGTTTGATCTCTCCAGTGTAAAGTAGTCATTGTTCTTTTCATTGGAAGTAACCCAGTTAAGAACTACTTTTTTATCCTTGTAAAATGCATCAAAGCCTTTCAATAAAACAGGTAAAGTAAGGTCACGCTGGTTCAGCAGGAACCACTGGTATAAATTATAACTCGTGCCCCCCTTTGCAAACACCGTTGCGCCGGTTCTGTAAGCTTCTGTCCATGCGTCGTGACCCAAAGCATTAAAATACATACCTTCCGCCGGTGGGTTGGGTACAGGCATAAACTGGTTCATCCTGTCAATTAAATTTTTATTGGTCATATAACGGTCTTGTCCCCCGCTCTGGTCGCCAATATTTACAATGGCTAAAGTGGGCACATTGGCGGCCGCACAGTTATCAGCAGTATAAGAATAATAAGTAGATACTGCAGCAACAGGTGCATTGGCGGCCAAACGACGACCATAAGTTGTGGATGCGCCCGGATAACTCCATACCACATCGCCACCTACGCTCATCCCCGTTAAATATATCCTTGACTTATCTACACGGTATTTGGAAATTGCGTAATTAATGGCATTGTTGATGTTTTCAGCCGTTGGCCATGAATACGCCTGGCAGGTTGAATGTTCCCCCCAGTATTGCAAACAGAGAATTATAAAACCGTAGCTCTGTCCGTTAACTGTAACACTGGAAAAATAACTCATGTTATTTCTTACCCTTGTGGGGATGGCATTAACGCGGAATAACCTGCCCAATCCCAGGTTTGTATTTACCGTTCCGTTGGTATTGTAATAAATTTCGCCGTCCCCCAGTTCACCACAGCCCGGCAGGTACAATATTACAGGGTATTGCTTGGTAGAATTAGACGGATTGCTGTAACCAGAAGGCAGGTATTCGTAATATCCTTTTATCTTATCATCAAATGCTGTAAAACTGCTTCCCGGACGCGGTGTAAAAGTAGCCGGATAAGTTTGTGCAGATGAGGCTGCAGAAAATCCTGTAAAAACTAAAATCAATAACCGTTGAAAGATCCTGAATGGCTTAGACGTAAACATACCCTATACATTTTGTGTTTCAAAGTTGTAATGGCCTTTAGGAGAGAGGAATTGTCTGAAAGGGAAATTGTATAGGAAGGATTTTCAGAGAGACGGGTAATTTCCTGGTTTGGAGTTTTGTGCAGAATTGAGCTATAAAATAAAAACTTTATAACCGATTTTGCAAGGGTTTATAAAAAAAATGAAAAGAATTTTTTTCCACTCCATTAAATGAATTGTCAATGAGTATTTTATAAAGTAATTGGTGGGCAATTGAATTTATTTTTAAAAAAATTTGCCTCTTGCTTTATTAATTGATTGTTCCCGAAAATAAAAAACCTTTCCACATCGCTTACCCTTCATCCAGTTAGTTTTCAGGTGGTTTGTGTAATTTATGTTACTTTGAAGAACTATTAAACCAAATTTTCTGCAACATGAGAAAAGTCATTTCTTTCCTTATCGGACTGGGAATATCATATGCTGTATTTCCCCAGGTTACCCAACCGGTCAATGGCGTTGCTGATTCCCGGAATGGCTGTTACGCCTTCACCAATGCCACCATTGTAAAAGATGTTCAAACCACTTTAGCCGGAGCTACCCTTGTTATAAGGGAAGGCAGGATTACTGCTGTGGGCACTAATATTACTGTGCCCAAAGATGCAGTAGTTATCAATTGCAGTGGTAAATACATCTATCCTTCTTTTATTGATATTTATGCAGATTATGGTGTTGCCACACCCCAAAGGCAGGGAGGTGGTTTTAATTTTAATGCCCCCGCACAGCTCACTTCCAGTGTTAAAGGGGCTTTTGGGTGGAACCAGGCTATCAAAAGCGATGTGGATGCTTCAAAAATTTTTACAGTAGATGACAGCAAAGCAAAAAATCTCCGGGAATCGGGGTTTGGTACTGTGCTTACACACCAGCGAGACGGTATTGCACGTGGAACAGGGGCGCTGGTAACACTTGCCAACCTGAAGGAGAATATGGTAATCGTAAAAGAAAGGGCTTCTTCGCATTATTCATTCAATAAAGGCGCTTCAACACAAAGCTATCCTACTTCAATGATGGGAAGTATTGCATTGCTGAGGCAATCATATATTGATGCACAATGGTATAAAACCAGGCCCGAAAAAGAAGGCGTAAACCTGAGTTTGCAGGCATGGAACGATCAGCAGGGGTTACCGCAAATTTTCGAAGCCAATGATAAATGGAATGTTTTGAGGGCTGACCGTATCGGCGATGAGTTTGCTGTGCAATACATCATTAAGGCCGGAGGAAATGAATACCAGCGCATCAATGAAATGGCTGCTACAAAAGCTTCTTTTGTACTCCCATTAAATTACCCGCAGGCGCAGGATGTGGAAGACCCCAATGAAGCACGGTTTGTCTCGCTGTCAGATATGAAACACTGGGAACTTGCACCTACAAACCCTGCAGCTTTCGAAAAAGCCAACATCAGTTTCTCTTTAACCACATCCGACTTGAGAGATGTAAAACAATTCATGGCTAACCTGAGGAAAGCTATTGAATATGGGTTGAGCGAAAACAAGGCTTTGGAAGCATTGACAAAAAACCCTGCAACAGCTTTGGGGGTATATGATAAAGTGGGGAGCCTTGATGCAGGCAAATTGGCCAATTTCCTCATTACATCAGGGCCCGTATTCAATGAAAAAACAATTATCCTGCACAACTGGATACAGGGCGAAAAATATGTTTTGAAAGAAGATGCCTGGACAGATATTAAAGGTACTTATGCATTTACGCTGAATGCAGCCGGAAGCACCATGAATTATATTGTTGATGTAAAAGGCAATTCATCGGCCAATGTAATTGGAAAAGATACCGTGACCGCCAAATTCAGATATGATGGCAAAATGGTAAAACTGAGTTTTACGCCTGATAAAAAATCGAAAGGAAATTTCCGTTTAAGCGGGGTAAACAATGGCGATAGCTGGAACGGTTTTGGTGAAGATTCATCAGGAAACAAACTTACATGGACAGCCGTGTTATCGAAAGCTGCCGTTGCCAAAGCTGACAGCGTAAAGAAAAAAGATATACCCAAAACAGGAAAAGTTACTTATCCTTTTTTACCTTATGGATGGGAAGAAGCTCCTAAACAGGAAAATCTTCTTATTAAGAATACTACAGTATGGACTAACGAAAATGAAGGGAAGCTTGAAGGAGCGGATGTATTGGTAAAAAACGGGAAAATAATTCAGGTAGGAAAAAATCTGTCTGATGCCACTGCAAAAATTATTGACGGAACATGGAAACACCTTACTGCCGGAGTCATTGATGAACACTCCCACATAGCCGCTGCATCAATAAACGAAGGGGCCCAATCGGTAACATCAGAAGTTCGGATAGCAGATAACCTTAACCCGGATGACATTAATATTTACCGGCAGCTTAGCGGCGGGGTCACCTCTTCACATATATTACATGGCTCTGCCAACACCATAGGCGGGCAAACACAGCTTATTAAGCTAAGATGGGGCGCCAATGATGAGCAGCTTAAATTCCAGGGCTGGCCCGGCTTTATAAAATTTGCACTGGGCGAAAACGTAAAGCGGTCTTCTTCGCAAAACAACAACCGTTTCCCTGATACAAGAATGGGTGTTGAACAGGTATTGGTTGATGCTTTTACAAGGGCAAGGGATTATGAGAATGCCATCAAAAAAATTACAGAAGAGGCTAAAACAAAAAAGGGCACTGCACCTGTTAATCCGTTTAATGTTGTAAGAAGGGACCTTGAGCTTGATGCCCTCGTTGAGATCATGAATAAAAAGCGTTTCATTACCTGCCACTCCTATGTGCAAAGTGAGATTACTGCAATGATACGTGTAGCCGAACGTTTCGGGTTTACTTTAAATACATTCACCCATATTCTTGAAGGATATAAAGTTGCTGATAAAATGAAAGCCCATGGCGCCAGCGCATCCACCTTCAGCGACTGGTGGAGTTACAAATGGGAAGTTTATGACGCCATCCCGTATAACCCTTACATCATGCAGCGTGTGGGTTTAAATGTAGCCATCAATTCAGATGATGCGGAAATGGCCCGCCGCCTGAACCAGGAAGCGGGAAAAAGCATGAAGTATGGTGGAATGGGTGAAGAAGATGCTTTGAAAATGGTTACGCTCAATCCTGCAAAAATGCTCCGTGTAGATGATAAAGTGGGCAGCATTAAAGCAGGAAAAGACGCTGACCTCGTATTGTGGAGCGACCACCCGTTAAGCATTTATGCAAAATCACTATACACTATTGTTGATGGCATTATCTATTTTGACAGGGAAAAAGATGCAGCGATGCGCAAGCAGGTTGCAGCAGAAAGAAACCGCCTTGTTCAGAAAATGATGGGTGAAAAAAGGAGCGGCGCACCAACAAGCCCAGCACAACCCAGCTTCCTGGTTATGCACAGTTGCAGCGAACACCAGCATAACCATGGATTACTTGTTATAGATGCAGACGGATCATTTTAAAAAATTAAATCAGAAGAAATGAAAAGATATTTTTCAATTGTCATGTCAATATTACTGGTAACATCGTTACACTCACAGGATGATGTTTATCCTTCAAAAGAATACAAGGGCCTGTTGTTTATTACCAATGCCACCATTCACGTGGGCAACGGTCAGGTAATCAGCAACGGAACAGTTAAAGTAAACAACGGAAAAATTGAACAGGCGGGCACTGATATTCCTGTACCCGCAGGTGATGTGAAAGTATTTAATGTGCAGGGCAAGCATGTTTACCCGGGTTTGATTTTACCCGTAACCAATCTTGGTTTAATAGAAGTTCCCAATGGCGGCAGACCCACTGCCGACCTTACTGAACTTGGGCAATTAAATCCCAACATCCGTTCTATTGTTGCTTATAATACGGATTCCAAAGTAATAAATACGTTGCGCAGCAATGGCATATTGCTTGCCGGCATTGCCCCGCAGGGCGCATTGCTGAGCGGGTCTTCGTCTGTGGTGCAGCTTGATGCATGGAACTGGGAAGATGCGGCATATAAAACAGAGAATGGTATTTATTTCAACATGCCTAATCTTATTGTAAGGCCCAATCCATTCGCTATATTTTTCGGGATACCCCAAACCCCGGCAGCAGAAGCATTGAAAAGGGCCATGGAACAGATTGAAGAAGTAAAAAGTTTCTTCAGGGAGGCCAAAGTTTATTTTGCAGAAAGCAACCATTCAGAAACCAACCTGAAGTTTGAAGCGGTAAAGGGGTTGTTTGAGAAAAAACAGAAATTCTTTATACGCTGCGACCTGGTAAAGGAAATGCTGGTAGCTATTGATTTTGTAAAAGAATTTGGTTTTGATGTTGTGATTGCCGGAGGAAGCGAAAGCTGGCAAATACCGGAATTACTGAAACAAAACAATATTGCTGTTATTTTAAACCAGCCGCATAACCTTCCTACCCTTGCAGATGATGATGTTGACCAGCCTTATAAAACAGCATCAATGTTACACAAGGCTGGGGTGTTGTTTGCTATTAATGATGATGACGGGCAAACCCGTGGAAGGAACCTTCCCTTCAATGCAGGTACTGCAGCAGCTTATGGCCTGGGGAAAGAAGAAGCATTATCGGCCATAACGCTCAATGCCGCAAAAATTCTTGGTATTGCTGATAAAACAGGCTCAATTGAAGCAGGCAAAGATGCCAATATTGTGGTAAGCGAAGGGGACATTCTTGATATGCGTTCAAGCATCATTACTCATGCATTTATACAAGGCAGGATGATTGACCTGAATGACAAACACAAGCAACTGTACGAAAGGTATAAACACAAATACGGTCTTAAATAAACACAGAAAGGATTGAAAACTGCAGGAAGTTTTTCTGCAGTTTTTTTGTGATTATTTCAAGCTGCTCCGGTCCTTTTCCTCATCCTTTGAGACCACCGTAGTCTGCAAGCTTCAGTCCCTTTCTTCCTGTTTGGGATAATCAAAGAGCAAAAATTTCTTTTCTGATTGCCTGAAGTCTTTCCAGTGCCGTGCATCGGACTCCATTGCAAAAACCGCACAGGTGGGCATGTCATCTACTTTTACCAGTTTTAACTGGTTAACAAAATCAGTTATGCCGGGGTTGTGGGAAAATAGGGCTATGTGATTCCATGCATCATCAGCCTTTCCGATTACTTCAAAAAAAATTTCGGGACTGGCAAGATAAAGTTCAGGCGGGTAAACAACATGTTCCCTGTTTACCTGAAAAACTTCAGCAAAAGCCTGAGCTGTTTTTTTGGCCCTCTTGGCGGGGCTGGAAATGATGGCATCAATTTCTATTTTCTTTTTCAGCAGGCGTTCCGCCATTTTAGGGGCATCTTTTTTACCCCTTTCATTAAGCGGCCGGTCAAAATCGCTAATTGACAGGTTATCCCAGCTGCTTTTGGCATGGCGAACAATAACAACGGTCTTCATGAACAATTAAAAAGCAAAGTAAAAAAGAAGGGTTGAAAACTCGGTAAGAACAATAATTTGCTCTTTGTGTGTAACAAAGGGGACATTCCCGAAACCGCTAAAAGCTTCGTCAGGGTAACAGATAATGACCTTTATGGGGCCACATAGGAAGCTGAGGATTTAAAAAACGGGTTTGAGCTTGATAAAACATAACAAAAATTTTGCCAAAAAATATTTAAGCCCGTATTTATCAATAAGTTTCTATTTAACGCAGTTGCAGAACTTATTGTTAGCGACAACCACACTGGATTAATATCCCCTGATGTTTTTCCCGTCCATAAAATTCATAAAGGCTTTGTTCACCACCCTGTTTCCACCGGGTGTGGGGTAATTGCCTGTAAAATACCAGTCACCAGTATTGGTAGGGCAGCTTTCGTGCAGTCCCTCAATGGTCTGATAGATTACATCAACGGGTATATCCACTTCCGGAGGTGTAATAAGCTGGGCAGTTTTCCGGGAAATTTCTTCGGTTGTAAAGGGTTTGTAAATGTGTTTTACCAGGTTTTCGGTATGCAACTGGTTGTTGCGATGCAATTCTTTTGCTTTGCAGTTCACATCGTGAAGCAACTGCTCATCCCCCCTTTCTTTTAGTAGCGCAATAGCTGCATTAAAAGCAACAAAGTCGCCCAATTTGCTCATGTCTATACCATAGCAGTCCGGATAACGTATCTGGGGTGCAGATGAAAGGATAATTATGCGTTTAGGGTTAAGCCGCGACAGCATCCGTACTATGCTTTCCCTTAATGTGGTGCCCCTTACAATAGAATCATCAATTACCACCAGCGTATCTTCTTTGGGGCGCACAGTTCCGTAGGTAATGTCATATACGTGCTGCACCATTTCATTGCGGCTGTCATCTTCTGTAATAAAAGTCCGCAGTTTGACATCCTTAATGGCAATTTTTTCCATCCGCACTTTCCGCTGAATCATCTCACTGAGCTTTTCCTCTGTAATATCATTGCCCCAGGAAAGGATGCGTTGTATCTTGATTTTATCAAGGTATTCCTCCATGCCCTTTACCAGGCCGTAAAAAGCTACTTCGGCCGTATTGGGAATAAAAGAAAAAATGGTGTTTTTAAGATCATAATTTATAGCATCAAGCACCGGCTCACTTAAATGGCGGCCCAGGGAAATGCGTTCCCTGTAAATTTTCTCATCGCTTCCCCGGCTGAAATAAATGCGCTCAAAACTGCATGCCCTTCTTTCCTTGGGCGGCACCACTTCTTCATTCCTTACACTCCCATCGGGTTCTATTATCATTGCGGTTCCGGGTGCAAGTTCAAAAACCTGGTCGCCCTTTACATTAAAGGTGGTTTGTATGGCCGCCCTCTCTGAAGCAGCTACCACCACTTCTTCATCAATGTAGTAATAAGATGGCCTGATGCCATGTGCATCCCTCATTACAAATGAAGACCCGTTGCCCACAATGCCACCTACATGAAATCCCCCGTCGAAGAGGGGCACAGATTTTTTTAGCACTTTCAGTATATCCAGCGACTCAGGTTCCGCATCGTCTGCATTGCTTAAAAAAGTATGCATTACTTCAATCATTGCGGCAAGGTCGCTGAACCTTGAAAATTCCCCCGGTTCTTTATTAACCAGTGAAAATAATTCCTCGGTATTTACAAGGTTAAAATTACCTGCCAGGGCAAGGTTGCGGGCAGGTATGGTGTGCCGCTTAATAAAAGGATGGCAATATTCCAGTTTGTTTTTACCCTGCGTTCCGTAACGCAAATGCCCCAGCAGCAACTCACCAAGAAAGTTAACATGGCCTTTCATAAGGCCCGGATGTGTTTTTATATTGGGATGGTATTTTTCCAGTTCATTGATTTCCTCTCCAATGGTTTTAAAAAGATCGGCAATGGGCTGAGGTGCATTGCTGCGTAAGCGGTGCATGAAAGGATAGCCTGGTTCTGTATTGAGTTTAATGGAAGCGATACCTGCGCCATCCTGCCCCCTGTTGTGTTGTTTTTCCATGAGCAGGTACAGTTTGTTGAGGCCATACATTACTGTACCGTACTTTTTCTGATAGTAAGAGAAGGGCTTGCGTAAACGGATAAAGGCAAGGCCGCACTCATGTTTAATTTCATCACTCATGCCGGAAATTGTAGAGGCGCAAAGGTAAGAGTAAAATGCAAAAGTGATCAAGTATAAATAACGGGACCCTATGGATAAACCCCTGTTACAGGAACTCCCGGAAAAAATTCAAAAAACAGGTAAGAATCCTCTCGCCACCTTTAAAAGGTTTGTTCTCAAAACTACATGCTTACTGCATGCTGGTTGGCAAAGTTTACAAGCGCTGCGGTATTTTTGAGGTGCAGTTTTTTAAGAATGTTGTGGCGGTGAACTTCCACTGTTTTAAGGGTAATATCAAGTTGCTGGGCAATTTCCTTTGATGATAAACCATCCTTTATCAGGTTGATGATTTCAATTTCCCTTTGCGACAGGGCATTGATGCCGCCGGTGGCGCTTTCATTTAATATTTGTTCTGAAAGAATTGTTTTTACTTCATCGCAAATGTATTTTTTCCCCTGCGCCACTTCAATAATCGCTTTAAACATTTCCTCCCTCGAAGAGTTCTTGGTTATATATCCCAGGGCGCCGACCTGCAGCATTTTTTTGGCATATGCAGGCTGCGAGTGCATGGACACCCCGATAACCTTTGACCAGGGTGAAACTTTTTTGATCTGGCGGGTTGCTTCAAAACCATTAGTAGGTGACATGTTAATATCCATGAGCACCACATTGGGTTTGTACTGCTTTGCCATTTCAACTGCTGTATCCCCGGAATCTGTTTCTGATACTACGTGAAACCGCTCATCAGTATTTAGTATAAAACTCCAGGTATCACGTATAAGCTTGTGGTCGTCCACAATGAGTACATTTATTTTTTCCATAGATAAGCGCTTGGATAAGGTTTAAAAAATAATGCTTAGTAAAAATTACAAACAATTAAAATTTCCGAAAAATTTATTTCACTCCCGCTAAGTGTTTACCTGTAAATAAACCATCAGCGTACACCCATTGCCTTCAGCAGCTTTCAATACCACCCTTCCGTGGTTTGCTTCTGCCCTGTTGATGATGTTGTTTATGCCAATTCCCTTTTTTACTTTTTTCACATCGAACCCTTTGCCGTCATCCGCTGCCAGCAGCCTCACCATTCTCTTGTTGCACAGCAGCTCAACTTTTACATTTTCAGCTTCAGCATGTTTTATAATGTTGTTCATTTGCTCCTGCAATATGCGGTAGAGTGTCAGCTTCTGGTTTTGCGTAAGCAATGATTCAATTTCATCGCCTATGTGAGTATAGGATATCTTCAGGTTGGTTGTAATACTTAAATTGTTGAGCAGGTCCCGTATGGAAGAGATGATCCCTATATCTTTTAAACCAGGCGGCACCAGCGAATGGGATATGCTCCTTATTTCATTGATGGCAAACAGGAGGCTTTCCCTTCCCAGCTGGATCATTTCATCAGTTTTTCCTTTATCTGTTTTTGCCACATCCAGATAAAGTTTGGTTGTTGAAAGTAACTGGTTGATGTTGTCATGTAATTCCTTGCCTATCTCGGCCCTTTCTTTTTCCTGTGCGTTTATTGTTGCCTCAATTACCATCTTTTGTTTGCTGAGTTCCTGCTTCAGCAGTTGTTCATGCAGCAATTTGCGTGTGGTAATGTCTTCCATTGAACCCACCATCCGGCTTGGCTCCTTGTTTTCATCAAACAAAAGGTAGCCTTTGTCTGAAATGTATGCGTAGTTACCATTTGCTTTACGGAAACGGTACTCAGCTTCCCAGCGGTTATTTTTTTTCTGTCCAAGAAATTCCTTTAAGCTGTTTAATATCCTCTCCCTGTCTTCAGGGTGAATATATTTTTGCCATGAAATGGGGTTTCCCGAATCGTGTTCTACTGAATAACCAAAAAGCAGGAAAAAATTTTCACTCCACCTGATTGCGCCGGTTTTTACATCCATATCCCATACTGCTTCATTGGTGGCCTTTGTTGCGTAATAATACCTTTCGTTGTTGATCCTTATTTTTTCTTCAGCCTGTTTATTCTCAACAAGAAGTTTAAGCAGGTTACAGGTTCGCTCACATAAACCAATTTCTTCTTCGTTGGGCTTTTTGATTTGCCTGCTGTAAACAGCAAACGAACCCAGTATTTCGCCGCTGGTACTAAAAAGCGGAAACGACCATGATGATTGCCATCCGAGCGGCTGAACAAGGTGCTTATAGCTATCCCATAACGGGCTGCTGTTTATATCATCAACAATAACCGGTTTTTTAAGGAAGGCGGCTGTGCCGCATGAACCGTTAACCGGCCCGATAGGGATTTTTCCTGCGGCCCGCAGCACATCTGCCGGTATGCTGCCGGAGGAAAAGAAATATAACTCGTCGCTGCTTTCCGCTTTCAGCAAAACAGAACATATCCATGAGGGATAAATCTTTTCCAGCCCGTGCATATAATGGTCAATACATTCTTTAAGCGACCGTGAAGATGCCGCATAAAGCGATAGTGTTTCTTTTTCAAGTGTTTCTTCCATTTCTTTCTTCTTACGGGAATTTACATTTCTGAAGTAAATAATTAAACCCAGCGAAGAAGGATAGGCGCTTATGTCAAACCACATATCCATTTCAGGATAGTACTCAACGAACTGCACTGCTGTATTTTCGTTAACAGCTTTATGGTACTGCTGATAAAAGGTCATATCTACCGCATCAGCATAAATTTCCCAGAGATTTTTTCCCATGAGGTCATTCCTGCTGACTGTCAGAATCTTTTCCGCAGCATGGTTAACATACCTTATTATCCATTTTTCATCTACCAGGAACATCCCTTCATTTATGCTTTCCAGTATTAAATTCATCCTTTCTGCAACTTCCTTCAGCTTCAGTTCGGCCCTCTTCCTTTCCTTTATATCGTTCAGGTTTAAAATAACACCGCTAATGGCGGGGTTATCAAGCATGTTTTTTCCTTTGGCTTCTACCCAAAGCCATTCCCCGTCTTTTCTCTTTATTCTTATATCTATTGAATTAAGCCCGGCTTCTCCTGAAACTTCCTTCATAAATAAATCCTGTGCAAGCTGCACATCTCCCGGGTGCACAAAAGCCAACCCATTCATCCCGATAATCTCTTCCTGTGTATATCCCAGAACATTTTCAACAGATGATGCTGCATATATAATATTGCATCCTGTATCGCAAATAAAGATAGCGTCTATTGAATTTGCAAAAAGGTTCCTGAACCTTTCCTCATTCTGCAATATCTTTTTCTCCGCCTGTACTTTTGCTGTAACATCCCTTGCGGTAAGGCCAAAGCCTATAGTCTGGTGCAACTCATCATACACAGGTTTATATGATATGTGATAAACCACCGCTGTTCCGTCGAGTAAAACAAATATGCTGTCAAATTCTGTTTTCTCACCGGCAAGTGCTTTTGCAGCAGCTTTTTTAAATGGCTCAACCCGTTCTTTGTGTACTATAAAATCCAGAAAGTTCCCACCTTCTTTAAGTTCTTTGCCGCTTAGTAAGCAATACCTCTCCTGTGCATTGCGGTTAAATGCCTGTACAATAAAATCCTTATCAATCAGTATAATCGACTCTTCTGTGTGATTGATCAGTATGTTGTTCAGGTGTTCTGAGCGCTGCAGCGCTTCAAGCATTTGTTTTTGTGCAGTTATATCAGTAAGAATAATAAGTGTACCGAAGCTGTTTTGAAAACTCTGGAGTTTAAACCACCGGTTTCTTGCTGAACAGTGTACTTCCATTACCGTTTCCTCGTCATAAACTTTTTTGTGCTGCAGTATCTCCGTAAGTTCGGGCAGGTCTCCGGGAATAACCTGTGGCAGGCCGCTTCCTGAAATTTCATAGCTTATTGTTCCTGTAAGTTCGCAGAACTTTTTATTGGTCCTTACAATTCTTTTGTGTTTATCTGTAATTACAAGCGCATCCCTGAATACATTGAGGTATGCTTTAAGTTCTTTAGTAAAATCTGAAAGCAGGTGCGCATCAGTAGTAACAGCTATGCTGATTCCAATTCCCTGCAGGCCTGTAACATTTCCCGTTTCATCAAACTGTGTACAAAACTCCCATTTTGTACTTATAAAGTCGGTATCACCGGCAATAATCCTGAGCGGAAGGCTTGTATTTTTTCCGGGATTATAAAAGCAATACTCCGATGCCGCTATAAATTTTGCAACATCTTCCTCATACAGGAAATAAGAGAATGGTTTGCCAAAATAATTTTCAAACAAGAAGCTGAATTGTTTTAGAAATGCCCTGTTGCAAAAGTTGATGTTGCCTTTCCGGTCTGTAGTAATAAACAGGAACTGTTCTGATTGAATAAGCGGGCTTTGAATTTCCTGATACAGGATCCGTTGGTTTTTCATACTATGTCCGTAACTGCTATCTTATTGGTTAACTCTGACATTTGCAATGCAGCTTTATCTCTCTGCTTGCATAATAGTATCGTAATATAATAACAGATATTGCACGAAACCCCCTGAAGCTCACTGAATAATAAAGATTTGGCTTATACGGTTAGCCATATCGGATAAAATAAAAATATGAGTACTTATTTGTAGTAAAGGAGCTACAAAATATTGTAAGTGTTATTGCTGACCCGGCTAAATGTTTGTTTGTATTAGCAGGTAATTTATCCCACAAAGGTTTTAAAAATTGATTTGTACTGTTCAAAGAAATTCTGATAATGCTATTCTCAGTGATTAAAACCCTGATGTTATCCAGGTGTAAAGAGGTGTCTGCTCTGAGTTGCTTCTTCAAATGCGTATGAGTACTTTCCTGAAATGAAAAATGAACAGCCGGATTTTATTCTGGTACCGAAAATTATACCATTTGAACTTCAAAAAAATATCTAATCGTAGGTGGGGGACACAAACGCTGATAATAAAAATATAAACAGCGGGATTTTATTCAGGTACTGAAAAATTATCTGGCAACTATTCCCGGAAACTGCTTTTTGATAGATTCACAACTCTTGTATTCATCATCTACCATGATATAGTAGGTGGGCAATTTAGCCTGGAACCATTTCATAAAAACCTGTTCTTTCTTTTCATCCAGCGCCCTTTGTGAAACCCTGTTGTAATCATCTTTCAGGTTTTCACGATGAGGTGCTGTGCGGTTTTGCAGATACACTACCCTTACACCTTTCTTACCCTGTTCGGCAGTAAATTCTGCGGGCTGGGAGAATTCGCCGATTTTTAATTTATCAAGGCTGGCCACAAGGTCTTTGTCGAGCTGATCAATGGTTACAAAAGTTGAGTTGTCACGTCCCGTAATCATCCCGCCTGTAAATTTGCTGTTCTCATCATCGCTGTATTTATCCACTGCTTCTCCAAACTTTAATGTACCTGCAATCAGTTTTGCACGGATGCTGTCAAGTTTCACTTTGGCTATTGTTATTTCATCTTCTGTTATCTGCGGTATTTTAAGAATGTGGCGTATTACCGCATCGTCGCCATTACGGCTTACCATTTGAATGATGTGGTAGCCGAACTTTGATTTTATAATGCCTGAAACCTGTCCTTCTTTTAACCGAAAAGCAGCATTTTTAAAATCAGGATCCCAATGCTTTTCATTTTTGTTTATCTCATATCTTCCTCCGTTTTGTTTACTGCCGGGGTCTTCGGAATATAAACGGGCCAGTGTTTCAAACGATTTTTGTCCGCTCTCTATCTGCCGTTTGTAATCTGCAAGTTCATCCTGTGCAAACTTTTCCAGTTCCCGCCCTGCTTTAGGATAAACCACAATCTGCCCTATTGCCAGTTCTGATTCATAAAACATCAAACTGTCTTTTGGTATTTTATCGTAATAAGCTTTTACCTCATTGGGGGTGATCTTTACATTCTCTACAATTTTATTGCGCATGGCATCGGCCAGCCTCCTTTCCCTGATGGATTGGCGGAAATCTTCTTTCATCTGATAAATGGTTCTGCCGGCTATTTGTTCCAATGCTTCTTTACCCCCGTACTGATTAATGAAATACCTGATACGCTGATCAAGTTCCGCTTCAATTTCTTCATCGCTTACCGGCAAAGAATCTTTTTCTGCCTGCAACACCAGCGCTTTATCGGCCAGCATTTTCTCCAGCAAAACACATTCTGCATCTGCAGGCACTTCACCACCCTGGCGTTTCATATCGTCAATGTAATTGACAAGGTCGGAGCGTAAAACAATTTTATCGCCCAGTATGCCCGCAATTTTATCTGCAAGAATTTTCTGTGGTTGTGCTTCAGCAATAAAAGCTGAAACTGTTAAAAGCAGCAGGAAGGATATTTTTTGCATAGTAAACAGTCTGGCTGAATTCAAAAGTAGAAGGCTTTGGCGAAAGGGATTATAACGTCATTTTGATTTAACAAAAGTTTGATTGAGAAGGTTGCAGGTTTCAGCCTGATTATTGCATCCCTGTTTCCTGCAACATGTAACCTGTAACCCGTATTACAAAGTTCTCTTTACCTCTTCTTCTTCAAATGCTTCCACTACATCGCCTACTTTAATGTCGTTAAAGTTCTTAATCGTTAAGCCACATTCCATACCGCTTGATACTTCTTTTACATCATCTTTAAAGCGTTTTAAACTGCCCAATTCGGCGCTTTGTCCTTCACCTTTGGGGTATTCAACAATACCATCCCTGATGATGCGTATTTTGCTATTGCGGCTGATCTTTCCGTCCATTACATAACAACCGGCAACTGTTGCCTTATCAAAGCGATATACTTCCCTTACCTCCACATTGGCAACAATCTTTTCCTGTATCTTGGGTTCAAGCATACCCTCCATAGCGCTCTTCACTTCTTCAATGGCGTTATATATAATGGAGTATGTTTTTATTTCAACGCCTTCTGTTTCTGCAAGTTTTGCAGCCTGCGCAGACGGCCTTACGTTAAAGCCGACAATGATAGCGTCTGATGC
>JANRKT010000419.1:0-4050 GCA_033763355.1 Chitinophagaceae bacterium
AGTGGTGCATCAGGTGAAAATAACGGCGCCAATGCTATTCTTCTTTCTTCAACAGGGAAGGGGAGTTTTTCCGGTAAGTCTTCCGTTTCCATCACATCGCCATCAAATACAAATGTATCAAGCAGCGGCCCGCTTTTTACATACAAATCATCAAATTGGTACGTAACAGGTTTTTTGTTCTGGGCCATGCGGATAAGACTGTCTTTCTTCCCTTCCTTCTTTACCAGTATCAATTTTTTGCCAGGCTCTGTTTTATTAAAAAGTTCCGCTGCTGTAACAGCTTCTTTCCCTTCTGATGAACGTTTTGAACTTTTATTTTCAGTTGAGGGGGATAGCCATGCCATGGAACTGATTATCCCGGCCATAACAAAGAGTGCCAACAGCCTTTGTCCGTAATTGAGGTTTCCTGAGTTTACATTCAATATTCTTTTTACACGGTTCAGCAACTGGTCTTTGTTTCCTGTTGCAGCCATTGCAAATGCGGGTGCAGTAATGCGCATTTTTTCAAGTGATAACAAGGCGGCAGCATAGCTGTGCGGGTCATACTGGCAACGTACAACAAAATCATCACAGCACATTTCCCTTTCTTTCTTAATGTTTTTTGCAAGCAGGTGGCTGAAGGGATTGAAGAAAAGAATGGTTTCAATTACAGAAAGTAAAATATTAATTAGGTAATCGTTGCGTCGGATATGTGATATTTCGTGTAGTATCACAGCTTCGGCCTGCTGAACCGAAAGGTGATTGAATAAAGTAACAGGCAACAGTATAACCGGTTTAATGTAACCCAATGTGGCAGGCACATCAATCAGGCTGCTCAGGTAAACCTGCACAGGTTTGCTTAACCCCAGTTTGCCAGCATATTTTTTTACAAACAATTGCCAGTGTTCATCAATAGCAATAAGCCCTTCGTTTCTTAAACGCTGTGAATAGGAAAAGGCATTGATTAACCTTGTAATCAGCAGCAAAAGAATAATAAGGTAGGCTGATGATAAATAAGGCAGGTATTGCTCTGCAACCCTGATCAGGCTTTGCAGGCCGGATGAGGAATCAAAAATCACTTTGTTTAATGAAAGAGGTGTTTCTTCTGTTGCGGGAAGCGTAATAAGGTATTTTTGTACAGCATTAAATTCAATTATTTTTCCTGCAAAGCTTAAAATAAACCACAGGAAGCCAGCAAACAGCAGTGAAACGCCGGCTAAGTTGCGTATTGCCGGTTTTATTTTTTTATGTAGGTTAAAACCCAGTTGGTAAATCAGCCATAAAAGGGCCATTTGCCAGAGGCTGTTCATCAGCGCCCAGCCAAGTGCATATAAAAATGCGGATTGACTTAAAGCAGTCATAGGTTTTTATTCTTTTTTCAGGTTATCCAGCATTTTCTGAATTTCATCCAGTTCTTCTTTGCTTGTTTTGTGATTGCCCAATGCTTGCAACACCAGTTGGGTAGGGGAGCCCGAGAAAAGTGTGTTTATCATTTTACCAACAAGGTGTTTTTGGGTTTTTTCACGTGTTACGGAAGGCTGGTAAATATGGGTTTTTGCAGAATCATCACGTGTAACCAGCCCTTTTTCATACATGATCTGCAACAACTTCAGGGCTGTAGTGTACCCGATATCCTTTGTCTTTGCAAGCTCTTCATGCACTTCCCTTACTGTGGCCTGGCCATTTTTCCATAGCACCTGTAGTATTTCCAGTTCGCTTTCGGTAGGCTTGAGTGGTTTGTTGTTTGACATTTCTACGAATTTTGTCGTAACCAAATATACGACTTAGTTCGTAACTGCCAAGACCGTTCATCAAGGTTAAAAAAATTTAACAGTAGGGTAAGTTGAAAAAAGGGTAATAAAAAAGTCCCGCACAAAACATGGCGGAACTTTTTTTTGAATCATGCCTGGTTAAGCAATTAGTTTTTGATTTGCTCCTGAACTTTAATATCCAGTTTGGTTGCACCCTGTAACAGGGTTTTGTATTTATCGATGGATTGTTCTTTTCCGTTTACAGTCAGTTTATCTCCGTCCACCTGAACCGAGAAATTTTTTCCGTCAATCAGCCCATCAGCTTGTAATGCTTTAATTAATGGCAATTGTTCTTCGCTGCCGGGTTTTGAAGTGGTTTCAGTTATAACTGTTCTTTCTACTTTCTTTTCAGCGCCGTGCCCCTCTGCTTTGGTATGATGGATCTGCGCAAGGGTAGGGGCAATTACAAGTGATACGATTGACATCAGTTTAATAAGAATATTCATTGATGGTCCGGAAGTATCTTTAAAGGGATCACCTACGGTATCACCTGTTACTGATGCTTTGTGTGGTTCTGATTTTTTATAAAAAATCTCACCATTTATTTCAACCCCTTTTTCAAAAGACTTCTTCGCATTGTCCCATGCGCCGCCGGCATTGTTCTGGAACATGCCCATCAGCACACCGCTTACTGTTGCACCGGCGAGAAAGCCACCCAATGCTTCAGGCCCGAGTATAAAACCAATAACTAAAGGGGATAGAATAGCAAATGCCCCCGGCGCCATCATCTTTTTAATGGAAGCTTCAGTGGAGATGGCAACACATTTATCATATTCAGGTTTGCCAGTTCCTTCCATGATGCCGGGAATGGTTTTAAACTGCCGGCGTACTTCTTCCACCATGCTCATAGCTGCCTGGCCAACGGCACGTATAGCGAGTGATGAGAAAATGAAAGGAATCATGCCGCCCACAAAAAGAGAAGCCAGTACTTCAGCTTTGTAAATATCAATACCGCTGATGCCCGCCACACCAACAAATGCAGCGAATAAAGCCAATGCGGTTAATGCTGCAGATGCAATGGCAAAACCTTTACCTGTTGCCGCAGTAGTATTGCCAACTGCGTCAAGTACATCAGTTTTTTCCCTGACTTCTTTGGGCAGCTCACTCATTTCTGCAATACCGCCTGCATTATCAGCAATCGGGCCGAATGCATCAATAGCAAGTTGCATTGCTGTTGTGGCCATCATGCCTGCAGCGGCTATAGATACACCGTATAAACCAGCACATTGGTAAGAACCCCATATGCCCCCTGCTAATACAAGAATGGGCAGGAATGTGGACTCCATGCCTACAGCTAAACCACCAATAACATTGGTAGCATGACCTGTTGATGACTGGCGGATAATACTTAATACAGGGCGCTTACCCATAGCTGTATAATACTCAGTGATGATACTCATTAAAGTTCCCACCACCAAACCAACTGCGATAGCGCCAAGCACACCCCATTTGGTAAACTCGTTTCCCCGCAGGGTCATGGTATCCGGAAGTATATAATAAACAAGGCCGATTGATGCAATGGCGGTTAAAACAATCGAACCCCAGTTGCCCATGTTCAGCGCTTTTTGCACATTGTCAGTGTTAATGCCTGCCGAATCGCTTACACGAACAAACCATGTTCCGATAATGGAAAATATAATACCAACACCGGCAATGAGCATTGGTAATAATATTGGGGCCAAACCGCCAAAGTTATCAACAGAAGAAGTTTCCTGTCCCAATACCATTGTTGCCAATACAGTTGCAACATAAGAACCAAAAAGGTCTGCGCCCATACCTGCCACATCACCTACATTATCGCCAACGTTATCTGCAATGGTTGCGGGGTTGCGTGGGTCATCTTCAGGAATACCCGCTTCTACTTTACCTACAAGGTCAGCGCCCACATCGGCTGCTTTGGTATAAATGCCGCCGCCCACACGAGCAAACAAAGCAATGCTTTCGGCGCCAAGTGAAAAACCGGTAAGCACTTCAATGGTTCGGAGCATTTCTTCAGAATTAACTGCCGCATCAGGGGCAAAGATCATTTTAAGTATAATGAACAAGCCTCCCAGGCCCAGTACTGCAAGGCCTGCTACACCAAGGCCCATAACTGAACCACCGGTAAACGAAACGGATAAGGCTTTGCTTAAACTGGTCCGGGCTGCATTAGCAGTGCGTACATTGGCTTTTGTAGCCACACGCATACCAATGTACCCTGCAGTGGCACTGAACACTGCGCCTAAAACAAATGCAAGTGCAATTGACCAGTGGGAGTTGG
>JANRKT010000420.1:0-16387 GCA_033763355.1 Chitinophagaceae bacterium
CGTTTTTTATCTGCTGATGTTCCCAACTGGTCAAACATTTCGAGCATGGCGGATACTTTTACCACACTGTCCTGCTGCACTTCATCTTTATAATAATACAATAACAATACGGGTTGTTTTATTTTGGCAAAATTTTCAGTCGTCATGCTGCTTTCCAGCATTTCCTGCAGGGCGGCTACACTTTCAAGCCTGTATTTTGCGTACCAGTATTTTTTAAAAATATCCCGCTGGTCTTTGGACATTACATAATCCGATCCTGTAACCAAACGCCCCGCCTGCAACCCCCAGTGGTTATTCACTACCCATGCATTTTTATCGTTAATAGCAATGTTGGGTGATAATAAAATCAATGCTTCCACATCATCCGGGTAAGCGGCTGCCAGTTGCAGGGCATTGCTGCCGCCGGTTGAAGTGCCCATCAGGATAACTTTATTGCCCAGTTGTTTCCCTATGGCAAATGCTTCTTTTGCTGATTGCCAGTATTTGTCTGCAGTAAGGTTAACCATATTTTCAACTGTGTCCAGTCCATGTTCTGCCAAACGGCTCAGGTAAAGGTTGCAGCCAAATTTGCGGGCTATGTTGCGGTGCACCGGGTTGCCCTCTTCATGCGATGCCGAAAAGCCGTGCAGGTAAACAATGGCATATTCTGTTTTTTGTTTCAGCGAATCATTGAACCACACAATCCTTGCTTCATTACCGGGTTTCAGTTTGTGCTGCGCTTCTTTTTGGCCGATATAACTTTCAAGCAATGCTGCTTCTGCAGGTATTTGCGGCAATGATTTATCGTAACTGGTCCCCTCAGGTTTTGGGCCAAACAGGTAAACAATGGTTAATACAGCGGCAATGTACAGGAGAAGGCGCAGGAATTTCATGGTTCAGTTTGATTTTACTGCACAATTTAGAATAAAACGGAAATTTGCAGGGATTAAGAAATCATCATGCACAACCAGGCCGGTAAATACATTATGCTGATTGGCGGAATCATTTTCATAATTGGGATTATCTGGTATTTCTTCGGTAATAAGCTGCACTGGATGGGAAGGCTGCCGGGTGATATCAGGATTGAAAAAGAGAACTTCAGGTTTTATTTTCCCATTACTACAATGATTATTGCCAGTTTGGTGGTTACTGTACTTGTGCGCATTATCCGCAGGTTTCTGTAACCTTTGTATTAAACATGTCTTTTCATTTGTTACCCCCGCCCTTTTAGCTTACCTTTGCGCCCTTAAAAACGCCGCAGCCTTTGCTTACAGCTCACAGCTCGTGGCTTACAGCTTTTAAATATGAACATCAGGAATATAGCCATTATAGCCCACGTTGACCATGGAAAAACAACCCTGGTGGACAAGATTTTACATGCCACCAAAGTTTTTCGTGATAACCAGGAAACCGGTGAGCTGATCATGGACAGTAACGACCTGGAAAGGGAAAGGGGGATTACCATCTTCAGCAAAAATGCAGCGGTTACCTATAAAGATGTAAAGATTAATGTGATTGATACTCCAGGCCACGCCGATTTTGGCGGAGAAGTGGAAAGGGTATTGAAAATGGCAGACGGAGTGTTGTTGCTTGTTGACGCTTTTGAAGGCCCCATGCCGCAAACAAGATTTGTTCTGCAAAAGGCTTTGCAGTTAAACCTGCACCCCATTGTTGTTATTAATAAAGTGGACAAGCCCAATTGCCGCCCCGATGAAGTACACGATGCGGTTTTTGAACTGTTCTTCAACCTTGATGCAACAGAAGAGCAATTAAATTTCCCTACTTATTACGGAAGCGGCAAGAACGGGTGGTTCAATGATTCGCTTACACCTATAGATAATATCAATCCTTTGCTGGATGGCATTTTAAAATATGTTCCCGAACCCAGGGTGAGCGAAGGCACATTGCAGTTGCAAATTACATCACTTGATTATTCTTCTTTTCTCGGCCGTATTGCCATTGGTAAAGTAACAAGGGGAAGCATTAAAGAAAATCAGCCTATTGCACTTGTGCAGGCAGATGGCAGCATAAAAAAATCAAGGGTAAAAGAGCTGTATGTATTTGAAGGGATGGGCAAGAAAAAAGTTACAGCAGTAACTGCCGGCGACCTTTGTGCAGTTGTTGGGCTGGAAGATTTCAATATAGGCGATACCATTGCCGATGCTGAAAACCCTGAAGCGCTGCCGGTAATAAGTGTTGATGAACCCACCATGAGCATGCTGTTCAGCATCAATAATTCACCTTTTTATGGCAAGGATGGAAAGTTTGTTACCAGCCGCCATTTGCGTGACCGCCTGATGAAAGAAACAGAAAAGAACCTTGCGTTAAGGGTGGAAGATACGGACAATGCTGACGGTTTCCTGGTGTATGGCCGCGGTATTTTGCACCTCGGCATACTTATAGAAACCATGCGCCGCGAAGGATATGAACTGACTGTTGGCCAGCCGCAGGTGCTGGTAAAAGAAATAAACGGCAAGAAATGTGAGCCTTATGAAATATTGGTGGTAGATGTGCCGGCGGAATACAGCGGCAAAGTAATTGACCAGGTTACCCAGCGGAAAGGGGAAATGCAGGTAATGGAAACCAAAGGAGAAATGCAGCACCTGGAGTTTGATATTCCTTCGAGGGGATTAATTGGCCTGCGTTCGCAAATGCTTACCAATACTGCAGGGGAAGCAGTAATGGCACATCGCTTCAGCGAATACAAACCATGGAAAGGTCCCATTCCCGGCCGCAACAACGGGGTGCTCTTGTCAAAGAACCAGGATAAAACCACCGCTTATTCCATAGATAAATTGCAGGACCGGGGTTCATTTTTTGTTGATCCGGGAGAAGAAGTTTATGTTGGCCAGATTATAGCAGAACACATCAAACCCGGCGACCTGGTGGTAAACGCTACAGAAGGAAAAAAACTTACCAATATGCGGGCCAGCGGCAGCGATGATTCTGTTCGCATTGTTCCCAAAATACAGATGACGCTGGAAGAGTGTATGGAATACATTCAGCAGGATGAATGTATTGAGGTAACGCCTAAAAATATCAGGCTCCGTAAAACCATATTGAATGAAGACGAACGGAAACGACAGGCAAAAAAGCTGAATACAGAAGCAGTAAACTGATACTTAACCCCGGCTGACCCCGGGGTTTTTATTTATTAATCTATCCTCTGTCTTAAGTCATGGCGGCCAGGGTACGAATGACTTCTTCGGAGAGCCATCTGCCTGCCGGACAGACAAACCGATATGTTATCCGGTCCCGGCACATATCTCATATATAACAATTCACTCAATAAAAACATCAGTTTACTCATTTGTGTGTTTACAAGCGGCTACCGGGGTGTATCTTTACTACGGAAATTAAATAAGAAAAAAGAAAGGCAAATAAGGCAAGCAATAAATTCCGGGTAGTAGTTGATTTTTTATTTATCCCCCGCCCCGTAAGGCGGGGGTTTTCAATTTAATTATTGCATAGCCGCAGTAACGTTATACAACGGCCGTATAATTTTTTGGGCAGCTTTTATAATATCATCAAGTGCTGCGAGGTTTAATGTGCTGCGGAGTTTTTTTACTTCTTCAAGGGCATCTTTCAGCGGGTCAAATTTTTTATTCAGTTCATCGGCTTTTTGCTGCATCATTTTTTTATAAGCCTCTTTTTTATCTTCGTCTTCGGGTTCAGCAGGAAGGGAGGCATTAAATTCATCAATCAGCGTATGGATATCTGTTTCCTTTAATGCACGGAGTGAAAATTCCAGTTGCTGCGGTGTAAGGGTTGATGGGGTAATTGCTTTCAAAGCAGCGGCAGCTTTTTCTATGGCATCATCAAGAGTATCCACAAAAATGAAATTTTATTGTTTGTATATCACACCGTCTTTCATCACAAATACTACATCTTTCATCACTTTAATATCTTTCAGCGGGTCTCCGCTAACGGCAATAATATCGGCAGCCTTTCCTTTTTCAACAGATCCCAGCCTTTCTTTCTGGCCCAATAAATCTGCTGCAACTATGGTAGCAGCCTTAATGGTTTCCATTGGCGGCATGCCCCCTTCGGTCATGTACTGAAATTCGAGATAATTTTTTCCGTGCTGAAAAACGGCAGCATCTGTGCCGAATGCAATTTTCACACCTGCTTTAAAGGCTTTTGCGTAAGAGCCCTGTATCCTGTTGCCAACCTCAAGGGCTTTGGCAGTTACCATCGCAGTGTAATAACCGGGAATTTTTGCAGAATCTGTTACGGAACGCCCCGCAGTTAATGTAGGAACAAGATATGTTCCGTGCTGTTTCATCAGTTCAATGGCTTCATCATCTATAAAAGAACCATGTTCAATAGAATGAACACCTGCACGGATGGCCCTTTTCATTCCTTCAGCGCCGTGAGCATGTGCAGCTACTTTTAAGCCATAATCCCTTGCTGTTTCAACAATAGCCTTTATTTCTTCTTCGGTAAACTGTGGGCCTGATCCATCTTTTGCAAGGCTTAAAACGCCGCCAGTTGCTGTAATTTTAATTACGTCTGCGCCGTCTTTATACCGTTGCCTCACTGCTTTTCTTGCATCATCCATGCCGTTGATAACACCTTCATTCGGGCCGGGGTCGCCCATTAAATCTTTGCGGTAGCCATTGGTGGGGTCGGCATGTCCGCCTGTGGTTCCTATTCCTTTTCCGCAGGTAAAAATCCTTGTTCCCCATACCGTGCCTTTATTAATGGCATTGCGCAATGCAATATTTACCCCGCTTCCGCCCAGGTCACGAACGCTTGTAAAACCTGCCATAAGTGTGGTTTGTGCAATACGTAAAGCATCAAATGCCACATCGGCCGGGTTCATGATAAAGCGGTCGCCATAGTTTCCCCTTTTGGTTTCTCCTTCCACATGCACATGCATATCAATAAGGCCGGGCATTACGGTTTTATTTTTCAGGTCTATCAGTTTATCATCTTTACCAGGCTGTAAAAACCCTTTTTGTACATCAGTAATTTTCCCTCCTTGGGTTACAATGGTCATGTTGGGTAAAGCAGTATTGCTTACGCCGTCAATCAAAGTTCCGCAATGAATAACTGTTTTTTGTGCAGATAAACAAGTGCAGGCAGATGAGAGAATAATTAAAAACAAAAGTTTTCTCATAACTGTTATTTATATGTGCTGGCATGAAGTTAGCCAGAAGCCGTAATTTTACATAAAATTTTCCGGGATGAAAAAGTGGATGCTTGTTTTCCTGTTTAATCTTGCTTGTTCGCTGTTCCTTGTTTCTTATTCCTCTTATGGCCAATGTTCAGTATGTACCAAAACCACTCAGCAATTGGGTGAAGAACCAGCCAGAGGCCTTAATGCCGGCATCCTCTACCTGATGTTTGCCCCTTTTGCCATTATGGGTTATGTAGGTTACCGCTGGTGGAAGAACAACAGGGAGGATGAGGGTTCCTGATAAGGTTTATTTTCTTTTCACATTTATTGATTTAAAAATTATCCAAAGGGCTTCTTCCTTAACTTGGGTAAATAAAACCATGTCTATGCTCCGCTTATTATTTTTACTGTTATTCTTTCCCGCCTTATTAACAGCGCAAAAGCTCAGCTCCATTGAGGATAAAACAAAAGATTTTAAAAAGTATGAAGGGTTCCTGAATTTTTACTGGGATGAAAATGCAGGAAAAATCTGGCTTGAAATTGACAAGTTAGATGCAGAGCTGTTATACGTTACTTCCCTTCCGGCTGGGCTTGGCTCAAACGATATTGGACTTGACAGGGGTTTGCTGGGCGGTACACGTATCATTAAATTCAATAAGGTG
Organism: Chitinophagaceae bacterium; assembly: GCA_033763355.1. GTDB lineage: Bacteria > Bacteroidota > Bacteroidia > Chitinophagales > Chitinophagaceae > JANRKT01. The sequence continues at coordinate 5,764 of JANRKT010000420.1, forward strand.
GGCAGGAAAGTTTTGATGATACAACCCAATTATGATTACCGCGCCGTTACCAGTGATGCTGCAGAACGCAGGGCGGTTGAGCAGTCTTTCGCACAATCAGCAATCTGGGGTTTTACAGTGGAAGCGGAAAGCAATAACAAAGTGCTGGTTGATGCTACTGATTTTATTTTACGAGATGCCATGCAGGTGGCCAATCGCTTAAGGAGAGGACAACAGGGAAATTATACTTTAGATAAAACCCGCAGCGCTATTTACCTGCCGCGTACAAAAAACTTTCTGCAGAATACAGAAATGGAAGCCACCATTACATTTGCCAATACCGATGGCGTTACAGGAAATTTTGTTCAATCTGTTACCCCCTCTGCTGAAGCCATAACATTGCGCATGCACCATTCTTTTGTGCAATTGCCTGATAAAGATTACAAGCCAAGGGCATTTGACCCACGCAGCAGCTTTATTCCCGTTTCATTTTATGATTACAGCACACCGGTATCAGAACCGGTAGAGAAATTTTTTGTAATGCGGCACAGGCTGCAAAAGAAAGACCCTGCAGCAGCAATGAGCGAACCGGTAAAACCCATAGTGTATTATTTAGATAATGGGACACCAGAACCCATCCGTTCAGCTTTATTGGAAGGGGCATCATGGTGGAACCAGGCATTTGAAGCTGCCGGATATAAAAATGCATTCCAGGTAAAAGTTTTGCCAGATACCGCCGACCCGATGGATGTACGTTACAATGTTATTAACTGGGTGCATCGTTCAACAAGGGGATGGAGCTATGGCGCATCTGTGGTAGACCCGAGAACAGGCGAAATCATCAAAGGACATGTAACACTCGGATCGTTAAGGGTAAGACAGGATTATTTGATTGCGCAGGGTTTGCTGGCCCCATTCGAAACCGGCATTCCTGCGGATGATAAAATGCTGAAGATGGCATTGGAGAGATTGAAGCAATTGTCTGCACATGAAGTGGGCCACACCATCGGGCTGATGCACAATTATGCTTCAAGCGTAAGCAGCCGGGCAAGTGTGATGGATTACCCGCATCCGCTGGTAAGGTTGAATGCCAAAGGCGAAATTGATTTGACCGGTGCATACGATGATAAAATCGGTGAATGGGACAAGGCAGCAGTAACATGGGGTTACCAGGATTTTGCCCCAGGAACAAATGAAACAGCAGCATTAAATAAAATATTATCAGATGCGGCAAAGAGCGGATTGCAGTTCATCAGCGACCGTGATGCACGAGCCCCCGGCGGCATACACCCGCAGGCGCATTTGTGGGATAATGGTGCACATGCTGCTGATGAATTAAAGGATGTGATGCAAGTAAGGGCAAAAGCATTGAATGATTTCAGTGAAAAAAACATTCGCCCCGGCATGCCTATGGCCATGCTTGAAGATGTGCTGGTGCCGGTTTATTTATTTCACCGCTACCAGCTTGAAGCTGCTGTAAAACTGGTTGGCGGAATGAATTATACCTATGCTTTGCGTGGCGACGGACAATTGGTGACAAAAGTATTAGGCAGGCAGGAACAATTAAAAGCATTGGATGCAGTGATGGATTGTATTGATCCCAAAGTATTGTTATTGCCTGATAAAATTACTTCTCTTATTCCTCCTAGGCCGGCCGGGTATGATTTTTCAAGGGAATTGTTCCGCAAACGGACAGGGCTTGCATTTGATGCATTATCGCCTGCAGAAACTGCGGCGGATTTTCCATTATCTTTTTTATTTAATAATGAACGGCTGAGCCGGATGGTGCAATATGAAATCAACGGGGGTTTGGGTATAAGTGAAATGATCAGCCGCATTATTAATAAAACATGGAAGGCCCAAAGAAGAACAGGAATGGAAAAGCTTATTCAGCAGCAAAATGAGCAAATCGTTCTTACTTATTTACTGGCAACAAGTATTGATGAAAACATTTCGTTTACTGCAAGGTCGGCAGTGCAAAAAGCATTAAGCGACCTTAAAACTTTTATTGAAGTACAAAAAAAATTATCCAAAGATGAATCATATACTGCTCATCTTATTCTGGCTTTGGAAAGAATGAAAGCGCCGGAGAAAGCCAAACCGACCATTCATGCCGCCATGCCACCAGGTGCACCAATTGGATGTGATTTGGAAGAATAAAACTGTGAACTACAGTCAAAATAAGTTATACAGCCCATGGCCCGCAGCTTATGGCTCAAAGCTATGATGTGTTCCATCACAAAATGGCGGAGTTGACGTATGCTTGCACTGGCAGAACCAGACTTCTTCCTCTTTTTCAAACTGAACTTTTAAACTCCGCATGGGCATACCTTCCACTTGTTTATGTGAGCTGTCGCAAAGGGGTTGTTTTTCGCTTAAACCACATGAGCACCAGGAATAAACCTTACCGGGTACAACTTTTATCATTGCAGGCTCACATTTTGCAATACGGGGAAGCTTTTCGTTATTTACCAGTTCCATTAATTTTCTTTTTTAACATTAACTGCGTGTAAAGATATTCATGCCAGTTTATAATTACGGAATTCAAATAAACGCCTGCCTGATTTTTTTTCCAGCCAATACAGCAACCGCTCTTTTAATGAAAATTTTTTTTGTGAAATGTCCAGTTCAACATGCCAGTTCTTATCTGCAATCCTTTTCTGCATTATTGCGGGATGGGTTCCGTTAAATTTTGTCAATGAATCAAAATCATCAAAATTGAATACCTGTTGTGCCCTCAGGTATTCTTTTTCGGCAACAGATTCCTGCCAGAATTCACCAAGGTTCAGGTATTTGACAAGCATTTTTTCCGGGTTCTTCACCCATCCGTAGTGATAAATGTAAGCATCAATAAGTTTTGCCTTCAGCTTCTTTTCATTTTTCCTGAAACCCTGTGCATCACGGTACGAGCTTATGTTTTTATCATTCCGTATCATGCGTATTTCCCTCCTGTACCATTTGCGGCTGTCGCCAACATAGTCGTAAGTTCCGTAAAAATGAAGATAATTGAACACAAGCCCTTCTATGCTTTTGTCGTTTCTGTATTTTTCTGCTGCTTCAATTATAAGTGAATGGTATTTTTCATGCACCACTTCATCAGCCTGTATATAAAATGCCCAGTCGCTTCCGGGAGAAATATGCTGAAATGCCTTATCGGTCTCAACCGCAAGTATTTTTCCCCCTTTAAAATGTGCAGGGGCCCAAACGGAATGAAAGATTTTAATTTTATCTGATGGAATTGAACGGATGAGTTCTTCAGTCCCGTCTTCACAGTTGCCGACAGCAACAATCATTTCATCCACTACCGGTAATACGGAACAGATGGCTTCTGCAATGGGGTAATCATTTATCACCGCATTCCTGATGATGGTAAAGCCGGATATTTTTGCCATGGTTTTCAGAAAATAACTTTACCAGTCAAGTGCAAACCGGTAAAGGTTAAAATGGTTATGGTTGAGTTCTTCCGTAATTTTTTTAAATATCATATTCTTGTCCACATTTTTCATCCGCCGCTTTTGTATAATCTGGTAAACTTTTTCACTAAGCAGCCATGCTTTATGCCCTGAGCCATGTTGCTGTTGCAGGTGGTTGTGTATGGCCTGCCACAGTTCTTTAATTCCTTCTCTTTGGTGTGCAACCGTTTTTAATACAGGTATCTCAATAGGGTGTGTATGAAAGGCCGGAGCAAGCATCGTTCTTAAATTTTTTACAAAGCTGTCAGCGTCCGGCCTGTCGCTTTTATTTACAACAAAAACATCAGCAATTTCCATCAGGCCCGCTTTCATGGTCTGCACTTCATCTCCTGCTTCGGGCACCATTACCACAACTGTTGTATCGGCCAGCCCTGCTATTTCAATTTCGCTTTGACCCACTCCAACTGTTTCTATAATGATGTAATCAAACGGTGCTGATTTTAATAATTCGGTTATCTCTACAATTTTCGGGTGCAATCCCCCCAGTGAACCCCTTGTTGCCAGCGACCGGATAAATACCCCCGGATGGTTATACCATTCACTCATTCTTATCCTGTCACCCAGCAGGGCGCCAAGGTTAAAAGGCGATGACGGGTCAATGCAGAGTACAGCTACTTTCTGGTTGTTGTTAATAAGCTCACGGATCAATGCGTCTGCAAGAGTGCTTTTTCCTGCACCGGGAGGGCCCGTTATCCCGATAATGTTATTTATGTTGTAATCAGAAAGTGAAAGCAGGATGTGCTCATAACCTTCCGTTTCATTTTCAATCAGCGAAATACATCTTGCCAGTGATTTATAATTTCCGTGCTGCGCCTGCTGTAACAATTCCTGCCACATCATACTGAATGCAGATTTTGCGTTCTAATTTCGGTGAATTGTTTACCGAAAGCAAAAAAACTTTGAAAGCTGGTTTACCTGCATACATAAAACCGGTATTAATGGCTTCTGCCATACTGATGCTGGCTGGTTTCTTTATGGGTCGGGCCGCACTTTCCATAGCAATGGCGTTATTTGTAATTGCATCAGCAGTTTGTTTTAATAAAGAAGACTGGCAGGTATTCCGGAAGTCAGGGTTCCTGCACATGATGATGATGCTTTTTTTAATACCGTTTGTCTCCGGATTGTGGAGTGGGAATTTTAGCAACTGGATGGGTATGATGCAGGTTAAGCTGCCACTGTTAATTTTACCGGTTTGTGCTGTTTTGTTGCGCCGTTTTTCAGCAAAAGATTTTCAGTATATCTCCTTTGCTTTTATTGTTGCTGCGGTTTTGGCCTGTTGTTACAGCCTCTGGCAATACAGTTTTCAGCCTGTGGCCATACAGCAAACTTATCTTAAGGCAAAAGTTTTGCCTGTTCCCTTAAGCGGCGACCACATCCGTTTTGCATGGGCGGTACTGATAGCTTACCTCCTTTTGTTTGAACTATTGCTTGCAAAATTTAAAAGCATCAGTTACAAATGGAAGGCAGCAGCAATAACAGGGCTTGTTTTTTTTGCAGTGTACCTGCACATCCTTTCTGCTAAAACAGGTATAATCGGGTTTTACCTTGTTAACCTTGTTATACTTTTTTACTGTTTGCGGACAAGAAAAATACTTTTTACCGCCCTGCTGGCTTTGCTTGTTTGTTTACCCATAGCAGCTTATTATGTCTTTCCTACATTTCAGAATAAAGTAAAGTTTATAAAGTGGGACTATCAGAATTATTCACGGGGTACTTATGTAGAAGGCCTTCCTGATGCAGCAAGGATATTGTCCTTCAGGGCGGGGCTTTATATCATCGCCAGCCATCCGGTTACCGGGGTTGGGTTTGGAGATATTTATAATGAAACAAACAAATGGTATAACAGCAATGCCGCTTTTCTTAAGGAATATGAGAGGCTTTACCCCAGCAATGAATGGCTGATGCATGGCTGCGGGGCAGGAACAGGCGGCATGATTATTTTTACTGTTGTAGTCTTGCTCCCGCTTTTTATTTCCCCGCCTAATAAAAATTTTTTATGGACGGGTTTTCATTTGCTTGCATTATTTAATTTTCTTTATGAAAGCAGCCTGGGTGTGCAGTATGGGGTTTTTTTATATTCTTTCTTTGGATGCTGGAGTTATTGGTACAGCAGGCGGGTTAATGGGTGATGCAGCCTGCTTTTTTATATTTCTTTGAAGTTGCATAAGCTTTATATATTTCAAAAAGGTTTGGTAAGCGGTTTGTTTTGCAATAATGTAGCCGTAAAAACCATCCAGCAACCCCAGCTTAATGATGTAGCAGGATACAAATGCATAAAAAGGGTTCCAGCATATTTTTATCCAGGATGAACGTACCCCTTTTTGAAACATGGCATCAGCGGCGATGCCCGAAAACTTATTTCCCTGCCTGATGTGTTCGTCAATGCTGTAATAAGTATAATGCAATATATCGCCTTTCAGGTGCTGAACAACTGAACCGCCTTTCATTTCAATCCTGTCATGCGGGTTTGTACCGCTCCATTGGCCTTGGTATTTATTCAGCAACCTGATTTTCCTGTCAGGGTACCAGTTGCCGTGCCATATCCATTTGTCGCAATACCAGCTGCGCCGGTTCATACTGTATGCATCATAGACAAAACCCTTTTGTTTTTCCTGTAGTATGGATGTTTCCAGTTCGGGGCTCATGGCTTCATCAGCATCCAGCGACAATACAAAATCATTTCTTGTTTGGGCCAATGCAAAGTTTTTCTGTTCGATATATCCCAAAAACGGCTGTTCAATAAACCTTACACCAAAAGACTGACATATGGATTTTGTTTTATCAGCCGACAGGGAATCCACCACAACAATTTCATCAGCCACCTTTTTTACAGATTCAAGGCAGCGGGCAATATTTTTCTCCTCGTTAAATGTTATTATGGCAACCGATAAAAGGGGCATAATGTATCCTTGCAGTGGCCGAAGATAGGAAAAGCTTATTTCAACATAACATGCGTTTACCTTTTACCGGTTCTGGAAAATTTCTTAACATTACAAAGCCATGACCAATTTCGTTCCCATATTTCCGCTTGCCATAGTGGTTTACCCGGGGGAAGAGCTGAACCTGCATATTTTTGAACCCCGTTATAAACAGCTTATCAGGGAATGTTATGAAAGCAACAAACCTTTCGGCATACCCCCCGTTTTAAAGAATCATGTTGCTGAAATGGGGACCCTTGTGCAGATACTGGAAATTGCAACAACTTATGATAACGGTGAAATGGACATCCGCACAAAAGGCACCATGATATTCCGTGTGCTGGAAATCATTCAGCAGGTGCCCGATAAACTTTACAGCGGTGCTATTGTAAATTACCCGGATAATGATGAAAAGGGGAACAGGGAGCTGATGCAGAAAGTGGTTAACGGCATCCGCCACCTGCACAAACTGCTGAACGTAACTAAAAAATTTACAAAAACAGATGAAGAGCTCGGCACTTACGATGTGGCCCATCATCTCGGCCTTTCGCTTGAGGAAGAATATGAATTGCTGGGCCTGCTTACCGAACTGCAACGGCAGGAGTACCTGCGCCGTCATTTAAACAAGGTATTGCCCGTGGTAGCCGAAATGGAATCGCTGAAAGAGAAGATTAAACTTAACGGTCATTTCAAAAACCTTTCTTCTTTTGAATTTGACATATAATTGCCCGATATTTTTTCAGCATCAAATAAAAATATTTCCCGATTTTCGGGCACTTTATCTATAACAGATGGTTGTTACGCTTTGCCTTGATTTTGGTAATACCCGATTAAAGTATGCTGTGTTTCATGGCAAACAATTAAAGGCTGTGGAGGTAATGGAAAACGATGGAGAAGATATCATCAGGTATTTATTACAGCAGTTCAAACCCGATAACTGTATTCTTTCGTCGGTAATCAACCACAACACGGCTGTTGAGGAACTGTTGTCATCCCAAACCAGGTTTCACAAGCTTTCTCACCTTACAAAAATTCCATTCACCACCCCTGTTGGAAAGCCGGAAACCATCGGCGCCGACCGGCTGGCATTGTGTGCGGCAGCTGTAAAGTTTTATCCCCGTAAGCATAATCTTGTAATTGGGCTGGGCACCGCCATTACTTATAACTTCATCAACAAATACCATGAGTTTTTAGGCGGTGGTATTTCACCGGGCATGGAGTTGCGGTTTAAATCTTTAAATGATTACACCGCTTTATTGCCGCTGGTTAAAAAAGACTGGAATTTTCCATTGGTGGGCTATGATACACGTACCAACATATTGAGCGGCGTAATATTAGGCATGGCAAAAGAAATTGATGGAACCATTGATGAATACAAAAAAAAGTACCGGAACTTTAACGTGGTTTTAACCGGGGGTGATAGTGCCTATTTTGCCCAACACATCAAAAACAAGATATTTGCAGACCCTGATTTTTTATATAAAGGACTCTATGCTATTAGTGAGTACAACAACTAACTGTAAGAAGGCTTCATTATCATTTTTCAGATACTTTCTAAGTTTTTTTTTACTGCTGTCATCACAGTATTTAAAAGCGCAGGAAAATTCCCCTTTTTCGCGTTATGGTTTCGGTAACCTTGTTCCCGGGCAGAACGTGGTAAACAGAGCTATGGGCGGGTTATCGGCGCCGTATTATGATATTCAGTCGGTGAACTTCGTAAACCCCGCTTCGTATGCACGGCTTAAAGTAACCACTTTTGATGTGGGTGTTGACTACGACAGCCGCACCTTAAAAGTAGAAAGTACTGCAAGCAGGTTTAAGTCGGCATATATGATACCTTCCTACCTGCAGTTGGGTTTACCGCTATCCCAAAAGAAAAACTGGGGTATGAACATCGGCTTAAGGCCGGTTACTAGGATCAATTATGATGTATTAAGAAGTACAAGGCTGGCCGGTATTGACAGCGTATCCTATCTTTTTAAAGGAAACGGAGGTTCATACCAGGCATTTGCCGGAATGGGCTTTGGCTCAAAAAGTTTAAGTGTGGGGTTTAATGTGGGCTACATGTTTGGCAGCAAGGAATACGCCACCCAGGTGGTTTTCAGGAATGATACTGTTCTTTACAACAAATCAAATTCAACCGACTCAACGAGATTTGGCGGTTTGTTTGCCAATGTGGGCCTGCAATACACTGTTCAACTCAGTAAAACCACCCATTTAAAAATCGGGGCAACAGGCAATTTTAAAAATAGCCTCAATGCCACCCGTGATATATCAAGGGAAACATTTGAGGCCAGTGCAAGCTCAGGCATAGTGGTGGTTGACAGTGTATATCGCAAAACCGGTGAGAAAGGAAAAATCATCTACCCGGCTTCGTTTGGTTTTGGGGTGATGTATGAAAAAGCAGATAAATGGTCAATAGGCGCCGAATACAGTACATCAAAATGGGAAGATTACCGGTATTATAACCAGGCCGATTCCGTACAAAACAGCTGGGCAATAAGATTGGGCGGGCAGTTTGTGCCGGATGTAAACGGAAAAAATTACTGGGCCAAAGTGGTTTACCGTTTTGGTTTTTATGCCGGGCCTGATTACATCAGGGTAGGCAGCAAGCTTCCGCAATACGGCATTACTGCAGGCTTCGGTTTCCCGGTAAGAAGGAATGCTTACACCAACCAATATACCGTTATCAATACTTCATTTGAATACGGCAGCCGGGGCAATAAAAGCAATGCGGTAAGGGAAAGTTTGTTCAGGGTGTCTGTAGGTTTAACTTTGAGTGACATCTGGTTCATCAAACGCAAGTATGATTAAACTTTCATCATACAAAATACATCCCGCATATAAAATATTTACAGCAGCCCTTACGGGCTGCTTTTTTGTATGGGGCTGTGTAAATGATGAAACCAAAGTAAAAGGGTTATTTGAAAAAAAATTAGGCATTGATTCGGCTAAGCAGGTAGAAAGTTACATGAGCCGTGACGGAAAGATGAAAGCAAAACTGGTTTCGCCGTTGATGGTGCGTTACCAGGATACATTGCCGCGTGTTGAATTTCCCAATACACTGCACGTTGATTTTTTTGATGATTCACTGAAAGTGGAAAGCCAGCTCAATGCCCGGTTTGCCCGTTATTTTGAAACGCAGAACAAAGTTTTTTTAAAAGACAGTGTGGTGGTGTTTAATACCCTTGGGGATACATTGCATTGTGTAGAGCTCTGGTGGGACCAGCAGGCCGCTGAATTTACCACGGATAAACCGGTGCGTATTTACAGGAAAGACATGATCATGATCGGTGTGGGCTTAAAAGCGCCGCAGGACTTTAAAACTTTTGAGATGTATAACATACAGCCCAGCGTTATACGAGTGCCTGCTTCACAATTTCCGGGCTGATGAATGCGACTGCATTTTTCCTGAACTTATTCAGGCATTTCATTTTAAATTTGGTTTTACTATTCATTTACTTCATTACGTATTCTTTAAAAAAATAATAGCATGGAATACCGCAGGCTGGGCAGGTCAGGTTTGCAACTAAGTGTTCTTTCTTTTGGGAGCTGGGTAACATTTCACAAACAGATTGATGACAGTATAGCTGATGAACTGATGGGCATGGCCTACGATGCAGGCATCAATTTTTTTGATAATGCAGAAGCCTATGCACTTGGTGAAAGCGAAAAAATGATGGGCCGTGTATTAAAGAAAAAAAACTGGGACCGTACTTCTTATGTGGTTTCCTCTAAAGCTTATTTTGGATGGAGGGGTAAAAACAACAAGCCTAACCAAACCGGGCTAAGCCGAAAACATTTGTTTGAAGCATGCCATGAAGCGCTGCAGCGCTTGCAGGTTGATTACTTAGATTTATATTTCTGCCACAGGCCTGACCCCAATGTGCCCATTGAAGAAGTAGTTTGGGCAATGCACAACCTTATTCAACAGGGAAAAATTTTATACTGGGGCACCAGCCAGTGGAGCGGCGCTGAAATTATGGAAGCGCACCGTGTGGCGCAACAGTATGGTTTAATTGGCCCAACGATGGAACAGCCGCAATACAACATGTTTGAGCGTTTTAAAATGGAGCAGGATTACCTGCCGGTATTCCAAAATGTGGGTTTGGGAACAACCATCTGGAGCCCCCTTGCTGCAGGTTTTTTAACCGGTAAGTATTTAGATAATGTGCCTGATGATTCCCGCCTTGCGATTAAAGGATTTGAATGGCTGAAAGAAAGATGGCTGCAGGAAGAAAAAATAAAGAAACT
>JANRKT010000421.1:0-16080 GCA_033763355.1 Chitinophagaceae bacterium
AGAAAAGTTCACCGAAAAATATTTTATCAAGCCTTTCCAGTCCATCAATATCGAAGATGTTCAGATCAACAATGCAGAGAAGGATTCAATGCCGCTGGAGCAAAAAATAAAGTTTTCCATTCCGGTAAGTTCTTCTGGAGATTACCAGTATTTCAGCCTGAACATGTTTACAGGATTGGAGACAAACCCGTTTGTTGCAGATACCAGGTATTCAGACATCATGTTTGGGTACGACCAGAATTATACTGTTTATGGCAACTTCACCCTGCCGGAAGGTTATACATTTGAAGAACTCCCCAAAAACATGCGGATGATCATGCCGGATACCAGCATTGAATTCAGCCGTATGATGCAGGCCGACGGCAATATGCTGAATGTAAGGATGACGCTTGAATTTAAACGTCCTTATTACCTGACCGATGAATACGATGAATTCAAAGAGTTTTATAAAAAGCTTTTTGCCACACTGAATGAACAGATTGTTGTAAAGAAAGTGAGGCCATAGTTTTTAAATAACAAAAAAAATCAAAGACCAAAATAGACAATTGATAAAATGAAAAAGATTTTTATTTACATATTATCGCTTTTGTCACTAACCAAAATAAGCAGCCAGGTTATTTCATATGATACTGCTTTTATTCCGGGTATTGTTAAAAAAAATGCCTCAGTAATAAAGCGAAATGAAAATATATTATTTGAAGTAACCGATATTGACAAAGCATTGCTTTTTATTGAACGAGCATTCACTATAATGAATGATGTCGATAAGGAAAAATTAACATTTGTTGAAGGCACTTCAAAATTCGTTTCCTTAGAGGATGTGGATATAAAAGTTTATGATGCGAAAGGCAAACTCACAACCAGGTTTAAAAAAAAGGATCTTACAACTGTTGCAAGAGGCGAAGGATTGATTGACGATGTTAAAATTCATTTTATAGAAATACCAGCCACCTCGTATCCTGTGACAGTTGAATTCAAATACGAAATGCGCTTTAAGGGTACTCTCATTTATCCCAGGTATGACATTATCGGCCCGGGTGAAGGTGTTGAAAATTCAAGTTTCACAGCCAAAGTACCTAAAGAACTTGATCTTCGTTTCCGCGAAAAAAATATAAATATTGTACCGGAAATAAAAGAGGATGGTAAGTACAAACTATACCGTTGGTCGGTAAAAAATCTCGAACCCTTCGAATATGAAGAAAGATCAGTTAGCTATGAAAACCGGTATCCATCAGTTATATTGGCACCCAATAAATTTAAGATGGATGATTATGAAGGAGATATGACTACATGGAAGAGTTTTGGATTATGGTACCTTGAACTTCAAAAAAAACAAGGCAACCTTACGGAAGAACGGAAAGCTTTTTTCAGGGACCTTGTTAAAGATGTATCTGGAGATAAGCAAAAAATAAAACTCATATACCAATATCTTCAGCAAAATTTCCGGTATGTAAGTATTCAATTAGGGATTGGTGGTTTTAAACCTTTGCCTGCTGATTTTACTGATAATAAAAAATACGGAGATTGTAAAGGATTAAGCAATTATACACAAGCATGTCTTTCAGCAGTAGGAATAAAAAGCTATCAGGTATTAATAAAAAGAGAGCCAAGAGACCAGCCTCTCGACAATAACTTTCCATATAACTCTTTTAATCATGTTGTTGTCTGTGTGCCTTTGCAAAAAGATACAATATGGCTGGAATGCACAAGTAAAACTAATGATTTCGGCGTATTAGGTGTTGATAATGAAAATAAGAATGCTTTGATGATTACTGAAAATGGTGGCGTACTTGTACCAACACCAATAAGTTTACCTTCAAGTAATACATTTTCATCTACATCACTTGTAATTCTGATGGAAGACGGTAGTGGGGCTGCAAATATTAATTTACTTGGGAGTGGAGAATATAAAGATGATTTGATAAGCCAACTCTTGCAAGAAAAAAAGGATGGTCAAAAAAACTACCTTTATCATTACATGGGATTTAAACAACCCGACGAATTTGAAATAAGCAAAAAAGAAAATGATAGAGACCTTGAGTTGTCACTCAAAATGGAATTTGAAAAGTTACCTGAATTTACAGCGGGAACAAAAATGTTTTTAAACCAAAGAATTTATAAAATATGGTCAGCCAAACTACCGGCAAATGATTCGAGAAAATTAGATTTTTATTTTGATAACCCCTTTGAAAAAACCGATACCACCATCTTCAAACTTCCAGGCGGTTATGGGGTAGATGTATTGCCGAAAGAAAAGCAACTGAAATTCGAATATGGCACTTATCAAACCAAACATTGGTTTGATGAAAAGCAAAACAGTGTGATTACAACTGCCCGGCTTATACTAACACAGCATCGCATACCAGCAGCCAGATATGCTGAAACCAAAAAATTTTTTGATGAAGTGCTGGACGATAACAACCAGAAACTGGTAATAAAGAAGCTCTGATAAACTGAAATTCAAAAAAATATTTTACCCTCAAACCTAGATTCCTGATTTTTGGCATAGTATTAGCTATATACTAAGCATCTTTCTCAAGGGTTTAGGGTTGAAACTAAAGGGGGCTCATTTCCATGAGCCTCTTTACTTTTATATACCTCAACTGCTTCATTTCAAATAATTTGTACTCTTTAATCCTTCTTTTCAAGGCTGAAAAGGCTGTCCACAAACTCATGTTTATCAAAAACCAGCAGGTCCTCCATTTTTTCACCTACACCAATATATTTCACAGGTATCTTAAACTGGTTTGCAATAGCCAGGACCACCCCGCCTTTTGCCGTGCCATCTAATTTGGTGATTGCCAGGGCAGTTACGTCCGTGGCGGCTGTAAAATGTTTTGCCTGTTCAAGTGCATTCTGCCCTGTTGAGCCGTCTAACACCAATAACACTTCATGGGGGGCCTCAGGAATTACTTTTTGAATTACCCGCCTTATTTTACTCAGTTCCTCCATCAAATGGGCTTTGTTATGAAGCCTGCCTGCCGTATCAATCAATATCACATCCGCCCCTTTTGCAATGCCGCTGCTCACAGTGTCAAAAGCTACCGAAGCAGGGTCGCTGCCCATTTCTTTTTTTATAATGGGCACCCCCACCCTTTCGCTCCAGATGGTAAGCTGATCAACAGCAGCCGCCCTGAAGGTATCTGCCGCCCCGAGCAACACAGATTTACCCGCCTTTTTAAAATTATAAGCCAGTTTGCCGATAGTAGTTGTTTTACCCACGCCATTAACCCCAACCACAAGTATGATATAGGGCTTTATACCGGCCGGGGCGCCAAAATCTTTATACGAATGCTCAGAAGCATCAACGAGGATAGACTCAATTTCCTGCTGTAGTATTTTATTAAGGTCGCCAGTGCTGATATACTTATCCTTTGCAGCCTTTTCTTCAATTTTATTGATGATTTGCACCGTGGTTTCAATACCCACATCAGCGCCCACCAATGCCTCTTCCAGGTTATCCAATATCTCATCATCCACCTTGCTTTTACCTGCAATGGCTTTAGTGATTTTTGACAAAAAATTTTCTTTCGTTTTTTCAAGCCCCTTATCAAGGCTTTCCTTTTCCTTCTTTCCGAATAACTTATTAAAAAAGCCCATACCGGTTAAGTTTTTCAGCAACTTTCTTTTAATTCTTCAGGATATTTAAACTACAAAAGCCGTCCTCTTAATGGCAGGACAGCTTTTGATATCTTATTGACCCATTATTTATTTCTGAGCCAGGAATTCTTTGATCTTATCCTTGTGCACAATAGCCTCCTTAAAAGTATAGGCGCCTGTTTTAGGGCTCCGCACGGCCCTTATTACTTTGGTCCAGTTCTTCGCTTCTGCAGCGGCTTTCTGGTCTTTGGTTTTTATCGCGGTTTTTGCTGCTTTTGCCATGGCTACTTGATTTCTTTATGTACAGTGTACTTTTTTAAAATGGGGTTATACTTTTTCAGTTCAATACGTTCAGGTGTATTTTTTTTGTTTTTGGTAGTAATGTACCTGCTTGTTCCGGGCTTACCGGAGTTTTTGTGCTCTGTACATTCAAGAATTACCTGAACCCTGTTTCCTTTCCTGGCCATTTTTAAATTATTTTGAGTGATCAGATGTGAGCGCCGTTGGCTCTCATTTCTTTTACCACGTTATACAATCCTTTTTTGTTGATGGTCCTGATGGCTTCAGAAGATAGTTTCAGCGTAATCCATTTGTCTTCTTCAGCCAGGTAAAACCGCTTGGTTTGCAGGTTAGGTAAAAACCTCCTTTTCGTCTTTATGTTTGAATGGGACACATGGTGGCCTGTAACCGGTTTTTTTCCTGTAACCTGACATACTCTTGCCATGATTTGTAATTTTTTAGGGACGGCAAAGGTCGGGATATTTATGTAAAGAGCAAAAAGATTTTGCCTGTTTTATACCCGCAAAATGCCTGAAATATTCACAATTTCCGGAGATTGGTTTGGTTATTGTTTTCTTTAGTGCCGGATACCCCAAAAGAATCAATACCTATGAGATCGTTTTTCTGCATGCTGACATGCATTTTATTGCTTTTCAGCAAAAATTCTCACAGCCAGGCCACCGGCAATTGCACACTGCCAGATTCGCTTTTTGCCAGAGATACCCTCATTATCTGCAGCGATACGGCTTATTCTCTTACAGTAAACTACTATACGGGCACCACATACCTGTGGTCAACCGGAAGCATAGATACATTTACGCAAGTAATGCAAACCGGGAAATACTGGGTAAGAATTGCTGATAACAAATGTGTTAAGACTGATTCGGTATTCCTGATTTTTAATTCGCTCATCCAGGCGCCCGAAATTGACACTTCCATATTATGCCTTAAAAATCCTGCAATTCCATTGAGAGCGGAAGGGCTAAACCTTTTGTGGTACGACTCAGCAATTGGAGGGGCAGGAAGAACAACGGCACCTGTCCCCTCAACTGATTCTCTTGGCGAAAAACTTTACTATGTTTCTCAAACCATAATGGGCTGCGAAAGCCCCCGTGCCGCCGCCCTTGTGGAAGTAATTGACAAACCCAAATTTGACCTTGGCAAAAACATACTGATTCCATGCGGCGCCCTTGGAATAACATTACAGGTTGTTGCCCAGAAATACACTGAATATATGTGGCGAACCGGGGATGAAGGCCCTGTTTACGATGCGCCCGGCCCAGGCACCTATGTGCTGAGAGCACAAAACATATGTGGTAACCTTACTGATACTGTTATAGCCGTTGATTGCGATACAAAATGTGTAAGGTTTCCAAGCGCATTTACACCCAACGGGGACGGGCTTAATGATATATTCAGGCCCATTTCTTTTTGCCCAATTGATAAATATAAACTGGTAATTTTTAACCGGTTTGGCGAAAAAGTTTTTGATACCAATAACCCTTCCGATGCATGGAATGGCACCTGGCAGGGTAAGAAGCAAGTACCAGGTAATTTTGTGTATTTCTGCCAGTACAATGATTTTGTACTGAAAAAAGAAATTATGTTTAAAGGAACCATCACACTTATAAAATAATTACTCCCTCGGTTTTGCCCGCCGCATTTTTTACTGTTCAGTGAGATGATTTTTCTTATCTGCAGCCGTGACTTTGGTCACCAACCGCTTCATTTATCGCAGTTAGTTTTAAGGGTAAATTAGAATGAATTTGCCGGGATCAAAGTTTATGCGTTTCGTTTTGCTTTGCCTTACCTGCATTGCAACAGCAGGTATCATTACCTTAATTATAAAATTATTTTAAACCAAAAAACAGAATAAGCATGAAAAAGAACATGGGTAACGCAGACCGTATCATCAGGCTGATAATTGCCGCAATTGTTGTTGCACTTTATCTCACTAACACCATAACCGGAACACTGGGGCTGGTGTTGCTGGTGCTTAGTGGTATTTTTGTAGTAACAAGCCTTGTAAGTTTTTGTCCGCTTTATGTATTATTCGGAATTAATACCTGTCCGGTAAAAACAAAAACGCAGTAACAACATTAAGGCAGGCGCATTATTGCGCAGGCTTACTGAATACAACCCATAATAATATGTCAAGGTTTCATGAAGTAATTAATGATGAAAAACCGGTGCTGGTTGACTTTTACGCTGAGTGGTGCGGGCCATGTAAAGTAATGGCCCCTGAATTAAAAAAACTGGCAGATATGCATAAAGATAACCTGCGGGTAATTAAAGTAGATATTGATAAAAACCAGCAAGCTGTAAATGCTTACCGCATCAGCGGTGTACCCACTTTAATGCTGTTTAAAAAGGGAGAAATTTTATGGAGGCAGAGCGGCGCCATGAGTGCACAGCAAATTTCCGCATCCATTATAGCCAAACTGATGCCTTAGAATGACCTGCCGGATATATTTAGGCGTTACCTTTTTTTAAATATCTTGGCGGAATGGAAACACGTTTTGTTCATTCGGAGTTCACCGGCGGGATGTCCTTTACTGCCGATATATACGGGCATAAAATACTTGTTGACGCCAAACCCGATGAGGGCGGTGAAGACCGTGGCCCCGGACCCAAAACACTCATGCTTGCATCACTTGCCGGTTGCACGGGAATGGATGTAGTTGCCCTCCTGAAAAAAATGCGGGTTGAATATTCTGATTTTTCCATTGATGTTACCGCACTGCAAACTGATGAACATCCCAAAATATATGCAGAGACCAGACTTGTTTACAGCATCAGGTTAAAAAATAAAAGCGACCGGCCAAAAATGGAAAAAGCGGTCCATCTCTCACAGGAAAAATATTGCGGCGTAAGCGAAATGTTCAGAAGGTTTTCAAAACTGGAGTTTGAAGTAAAATATCTCTGATCCGGCTACTGTAACAGTACTCCTCCAAACATTCGCAGTATTCATTTTCTGCCAATCAAAACCTCAACGGCTTTTCTTTTATCAGTAATCTTTGTATTCTCTGTTCTTAAAGGGCTGCTTACCGCTTTTGCCGTTTCCCCATTTACAAGTATTTTCGCACATCTTTTATTAAAATATTCTTTCCATATGGCTTACGATGTAATTGTTCTAGGAAGCGGCCCCGGTGGTTACCCGGCCGCTATCAGGGCTTCGCAGTTGGGTTTTAAAGTTGCAATTGTTGAAAAAGAAAGTTTGGGGGGCGTTTGTTTAAACTGGGGGTGTATCCCTACCAAAGCGCTCCTAAAAAGCGCTCAGGTTTATGACTACATGAAACATAGCGCAGATTATGGTATAAAATCAAATGGTGTTGAACACGATTTTGGCGCAGTTATCAAACGCAGCAGGGGTGTTGCAGATAAAATGAGCAGAGGTGTGCAGTTCCTGATGAAGAAAAATAAAATTGATGTGGTGATGGGTCACGGAAAACTTATTGCTAAGGGTAAACTTGAAGTGACAGGGTCGGATGGCAACAAGCAGGTACTCGAATCCAAATACATCATTATCGCCACGGGTGCACGAAGCAGGCAACTCCCGTCAATGCCCATAGATGGAAAGAAAATTATCGGTTATCGTGAAGCGATGATATTACCGCAGCAACCCAAAAGCATGATTGTTGTGGGCAGCGGGGCTATCGGCGTGGAATTTGCCGACTTCTACAATTCAATGGGGTCAAAAGTTACCATAGTAGAGTTTATGCCGCGTGTTGTGCCGGTTGAAGATGAAGATATCTCCAAAGAACTGGAAAAACAGCTGAAGAAAAAAGGCATTGACATTATGACCAGCAGTGAAGTGACTTCAGTTGATACAGGCGGAAACGGTATTAAAGCAAAAGTGAAAACACAAACAGGTGAAGTAACCCTTGAAGCAGATATCTTACTGAGCGCTGTTGGCATAGCTGCAAATATTGAAAACATAGGGCTTGAACAATTGGGCATAAAAACTGAAAAAGGGAAAATTGTGGTAGATAAATACGGGCAAACCAATGTATCCGGTATTTACTCAATTGGTGATTGCGCCCCCGGGCAGGCGCTTGCCCACGTAGCAAGTAAAGAAGGTATTACCGCTTCAGAGCATGTTGGTTATGTTGAAAAAAAATACCCCCATTCACCCGAGCCATTAGACTACAACAACATTCCGGGATGTACCTACTGCTCACCTGAAATAGCGTCTGTTGGTTATACCGAAAAACAGGCAAAGGATGCCGGTTATAAAATAAAAGTTGGAAAATTTCCATTTATGGCATCAGGAAAAGCCAGCGCTTCAGGAGCTACCGAAGGTTTTGTAAAAGTAATATTTGATGAAAAATACGGAGAGTTTCTCGGGGCGCATATGATAGGCAGCGGTGTAACAGAACTGATAGCAGAAGTGGTTACCGCCAGGAAACTCGAAACCACCTATCACGAAATATTAAATGCTGTTCACCCCCATCCTACCATGAGTGAAGGGTTAAAAGAAGCAACTGCTGCTGCTTATGGCGAGGCGATAGATATATGATCAGACAGTTAAACCGGTTATTGAAAATTAAAAGGATTGCAGTTAACACTGCAGTCCTTTTTTTGTTTCTGCTGTTTACACAACGTCCCTATCCATTTCCGGTAAATGCAATACCTTTCATTCAAATCTTTCTGACATGAGAAAAATTATTTGTTTCATCTTCACCTTTGCTCTATCCTTTCATCTTTCTGCTCAAAAAACAGATTTAATGCCTGCAGGTGTGCAGGCTGTTATTACCAAAAACAGCGTAACCGTAGCCGGTAAAAAAATTGATTACACCGCACATACCGGCTACCTTGATCTTAAAAATGATACAGGAAAGCTTGTAGCCAAAGTATTTTTTACTTATTACAGAAAAGATGGCGATGATGCCTCTAAACGTCCTGTTACCTTTACATTCAATGGCGGCCCCGGTTCATCATCAGTATGGCTTCACATGGGCGGCGTAGGGCCCAAAAGGGTTTTATTGCTTGATGACGGAACAGCGCCTCCTCCACCCTACCAATACATCAATAATGAATACAGCTGGCTTGATAAAACCGATCTTGTTTTTATTGACCCGGTTTCAACAGGCTTCAGCCGCCCGGCACCGGGAGAAAATCCAAAACAATTTCATGGATATGTTGAAGATATCTCTTCAGTAGGCTCATTCATCCGGCATTTCCTTTCCCGTTACGAAAGATGGGGTTCGCCCAAATACCTTGCAGGCGAAAGTTATGGCACAACAAGGGCTGCAGGCCTATCTAAATTTTTGCAGGACCGTTACCGTATTTATATCAATGGCATTTTGCTCATTTCTGCTATATTGAATTTTGGGACAAATGATTACTATGTGGGCAACGATTTGCCACGGGCTTTGTACCTCCCTTCTTATACGGCAGCAGCGTGGTATCATAAAAAACTGGCGCCTGGCTTGCAGGCCGATCTGAAAAAAGCGCTTAAAGAAAGTGAACAGTTTGCATTGGGTGAATACGCTTCTGCATTAATCAAAGGCGGATGGCTGACAGATGAAGAAAAAGATAAGATAGCTGAAAAGATGAGCTATTACACGGGCCTTTCAAAAGAGTATTGCTTAAGGGCCAACCTGCGTGTAGAAGAAAACCGCTTTTATAAAGAACTGAGAAGAAAAGATGGTTTAACCATCGGGAGGCTTGATGCACGCTTTACAGGACGGGACCTTGATGATGCAGGCGAGGTGGTAAATTTTGATCCGTCATTTGCAAATATTGACGGGCCTTTTAGCTCTGCGCTGAATGATTATTTCCAGAAAGAATTAAATTTTAAAGAAGAAAAAGGATATGACATTTTCGGAAGCGTATCGCCATGGAATTACAGCAATGTTCAAAACCAGTTTTTAAATGTTGCAGAAAGTTTAAGGGATGCCATGGCAAAAAACCCTAACCTGAAAGTATATGTAGGGTGCGGCTATTATGATTTTGCCACTCCGTATTTTATTGCCCAATACGATATTGAACACATGATGCTGAGACCGGAACAAAGAAACAGGATACATTTTTATTTTTATGAATCGGGCCACATGTATTATATCCATAAACCTTCGCTCATACAAACTAAAAAAGATGTGGATGCCTTTTATGACATGAGCAGTAATATCCGCTAACATGGTACATCAGTGTAAAATTTGGGTATTAATTAAATATAACCCATGCTATAATTGATTAACTTACTGTTGTTCACAATTTAAACCTTTAATTATGGAAGACAATAAAAACACAACTGCAGAACAGGCTGAAAAAACCTGGACTGAAAAACTGGAAAGCAAAGCTGAAGCGCTGAAAGATAAAGCAGAACAAACCTGGGAAAAAGTAGAAGACAAAGCAGAAGAAGTATGGGATAAAGTAGAGGATAAAGCCGAAGACCTCTGGATAAAAGTAAAATCAGGCGAACTGGCTGAAGAGGCCAAAGAAAAAATCAGCGGCCTTGCCGAAGGTGCAAAAAATTTATGGAACAAAGTGGTTGATAAGTTTGATGGCGATGAAGAAAAACCTGCCGAAGAGGAAAAAAAATAACGATTGGCCAAAAATCATGAAAAGAGGCCTTCACTTCAATGGGGCCTTTTTCTTTTTAGAAGAAAAATGCACGTATAACAACCTTTGTAAATCTTTCGTTACCCCTTTTAATACAGCTTACCCTGAAAGTAAAAACATTATTGCTATGAAATATTTTTTGCTCTTATCAATTCTTAGTGGCACCTGCATTTCCTTGGCAGCACAAAAAAATCCCTCTGTTACTTTTGAGGAATGGATCAGCCTTAAGCAAGCAGGGGGTGTATTAATATCACCCAACGGGAAATGTGTTGTGTATAATGTTACAGGTACTGACTGGAAAGAAAACAGCTATGATACTGAGATATGGTTGTATAAAGAAGGGGGTAAAGCCTTTCAATTAACACGTACTGCTAAAGGCAGCAGTTTTGGTGCCCGGTTTTCACCCGATAGTAAATGGATAACTTTTCTTGCAGACCGCGGAGATAAAACACAAATACATATTATTTCTGCAGATGGCGGAGAGGCCATTCAGGTTACAAAGGAAGAAGAAGGAATTGGTACTTATGAATGGTCGCCGGATGGCAAATGGATAGCCTTTACCAAACAGGAACCTGAAAGTAAAACTTTTAAAACAACAAAGGATCGTTATGGTGCTTTTGGAGTTGAGGGAGAAGAGTACAGGCTCAGTCATTTGTGGATGGTAAAATTTGATTATGATTCTTTATCGGCAGCAGACAGGTTACCATGCTACAGTAATAAACCTGACAGCACATCAATACAAAAAAGCAGTCTTTGTTTCAGCCTTCCCAAACCCACCCGGCTTACTGAAGGAAACTTTACAGTTAATGGTTTCAGATGGAATCCTGAAGGTAATACCATTATCTTAAACAAACAGCCGGATCCTTTAATCAATTCTTCAGTACACTCAGATATCGCTATAATAGACCCGAAAACAAAAAAACTCGAGGTCCTTGTAAATAATCCATCAGGTGATTTTATTGAAGCATGGAGCCCCGACGGAAAACAATTCATTTACAACAGTTCGGGAAGCGACACTACAACATTTTATTACAAAAATGACAGGCTTTTTATCTATGATCTGCAGAGCAAAACCAACCGGGAAGTGGCATTGAATTTTGATGAAGACAAGAATGTGTTTGAATGGAACAGTAAAGGTATTTTTTTCAATGCCGCCCAGAAAACAAAATCCGGCATTTTCAGAATTAATCCTTCGGATGGTACAGTAACCCCATTACCCATTTCAATAGATATTCCCGGGGCAATAAGCTTCAGCAAAGACGGCAGCCTTATAGCGTTGAATGGACGTAACAGTGATGGTTTAACAGAAATATTTTTGCTTAAAGAAGACAACAACCTGCAAAAAATAACCGATATGACCGCTCAAATCACAGGTTGGAATACCCCGGTTAATGAGGTAATAGAATGGAAAAGCAAAGATGGTACAATGATAGAAGGTGTTTTATTAAAGCCACGCAACTATGATCAAGGTAAAAAATATCCGCTGCTGGTTGTAATTCATGGAGGCCCCACTGGTGTTGACAGGCCAGATCCAGTTCCCTCGTATGTTTACCCCATTATGCAATGGTGCGAAAAAGGTGCTCTGGTATTAAGGGTTAATTACAGAGGCAGTGCCGGTTATGGCGAAAAATTCCGTGTACTTAATGTGCGTAATCTTGGTGTAGGCGACATGTGGGACGTTGTAAGCGGGGTTGAACACCTGCAAAAAAAAGGAATGATTGATACATCACGTTTGGGGTGCATGGGCTGGAGCCAGGGGGGATATATTTCTGCATTTCTTACTACCAATACTACCATGTTTAAAGCCATTTCAGTTGGTGCAGGAATTTCAAACTGGGTTACTTATTATGTAAATACAGACATTACTCCTTTTACAAGGCAATACCTCCGGGCAACACCATGGAACGACATGAATATTTACCTGAAAACATCACCAATGACAAACATTATTAAGGCCAGTACACCTACCCTTATTCAGCATGGCGAGTTTGACAAAAGGGTGCCGATTCCCAACGCTTATGAATTATATCGAGGCCTTCAGGACAGGGGCATACCTTCCAGACTGATTGTTTACAAAGGATTTGGGCATGGTATTAACAAACCCAAAGAAAGGCTTGCAGCGATTTGGCACAATTGGCAATGGTTTAATCGGTATATCTGGAATGAAGAAGTGAAAATGCCGGCTGATTAGATTTTATTAGGTAAAAATAAAAACCCCGAAAACTATCCGGGGTCGTTATTAATTTATTGTTTAAGAATACCTTCTTTACTTCACTTCTTCAAACTCCGCATCGGTTACATTTTCGCTACCTGTTTTTGCACCTTCGTGCTGCTGCTTGCCGTCACCCTGAGGAGATGGTCCTGCCCCCTGCTGAGAAGCATTGTACATATCCTGGCTTGCAGCCATCCATGCATCATTCAATTCTTTAGTACCTGTTTCAACTGATGCCAGGTCTTGCTGCTTGTGGGCCTCTTTAAGTTTATTTAAAGCGTTTTCAATATTGCCCTTTTTACCTGCAGGTATTTTATCTCCATATTCTTTCAGTTGCTTTTCTGTCTGGAAGATCAGGCCGTCAGCTGCGTTCAGTTTATCAATACGTTCACGTACTTCTTTATCAGTAGCTTCGTTGGCCTTAGCTTCGTTCTTCATCTTTTCAATTTCATCTTTGGTTAAGCCGCTTCCTGCCTCAATACGTATTTTCTGTTCTTTACCTGTGCCTTTATCTTTAGCTGTTACATGCAAAATACCATTGGCGTCAATATCAAATATTACTTCAATCTGAGGTACACCGCGGGGAGCCGGTGGTATCCCATCAAGATTGAAAACCCCGAGACTCTTGTTGTCTTTGGCCATTGAACGTTCACCTTGTAACACATGTATCTGCACACCCGGCTGGTTATCTGACGCTGTAGAGAAAACTTCAGATTTTTTTGTGGGAATGGTAGTATTGCTTTGTATCAAAGTTGTCATTACACCGCCAAGGGTTTCAATACCCAGCGAAAGGGGAGTAACGTCAAGCAGCAGCACATCTTTTACCTCGCCTGTTAATACAGCGCCCTGAATACCTGCGCCAACTGCCACTACCTCATCGGGGTTCACTCCTTTGTTGGGTTTTTTACCAAAAAATTTCTCAACAATTTCCTGAACTTTTGGAATGCGGGTACTGCCACCAACAAGAATTACTTCATCAATCTGCGATGCACTCATTCCGGCATCTTTTAAAGCCTGCTCACAGGGCTTTAAGCACCTTGCAAATAAATTATCTGCCAGTTGCTCAAATTTTGAACGGCTAAGTTTCTTCACCAGGTGCTTGGGTACCCCATCAACCGCAGTTATATATGGCAAGTTAATTTCCGTTTCAGATGAAGATGACAATTCAATCTTTGCTTTTTCTGCGGCTTCCTTTAAACGCTGCAGTGCCATGGGGTCTTTGCGCAGGTCAATAGCCTCATCTTTTTTAAATTCTTCGGCCAGCCAGTCCATTACCACTTTATCAAAATCATCTCCACCCAAATGGGTATCGCCATTGGTTGATTTTACTTCAAACACACCATCGCCTAATTCAAGAACTGAAATATCAAAAGTACCGCCGCCTAAGTCAAACACGGCTATCTTCTGGTCATGTTTGCCTTTGTCCAAACCATAAGCCAATGCCGCAGCAGTGGGCTCGTTTACTATCCTGCGTACGTTAAGCCCCGCAATCTCACCTGCTTCTTTTGTGGCCTGCCTTTGAGAATCATTGAAATAGGCAGGTACAGTAATAACCGCCTCTGTAACTTCATGCCCGAGGTAGTCTTCAGCGGTTTTCTTCATTTTCTGAAGAATCATGGCGCTTATTTCCTGGGGTGTATATAAGCGGCCATCAATATCAATACGAACTGTATTATTGTCACCACGGGCCACTTTGTAGCTCCAGTGTTGCATTTCTTCGGTCACTTCGTCGTAGCGGCGGCCCATAAAGCGTTTCACACTCATAATGGTGTTATGAGGATTGGTGATAGCCTGGCGCTTGGCAGGGTCGCCCACTTTGCGCTCACCATTCTTTAGGAATGCTACAACAGATGGGGTCGTTCTGCGTCCCTCATCGTTTGCAATTACAACAGGCTCGTTGCCTTCCATAACTGCTACGCAACTGTTGGTAGTTCCAAGGTCAATTCCGATTATTTTACCCATGATTTTTAAGAATTTAATAGTCTCTTAGATATGTCAATGATTATGCCACGGCATATCTGGGTGAAAAAATGGCAGGAAGTTATTTAAACCCATTTTACAGGTATCCCCGGGATCGGAATAAAAAGGGACAATGGGTAGTATTTTTATACCTTTATTCAAGCATAAATATGGCATGCAGTTTATAGCATTGATCAGATAAAAAAATTAATCACATCCCCCGGGTTTTAAGAACACGTAAACCTCCGGGTTAAAATATCTTTTTGCAATTTAAAACAAGGTAAACAGGCTGAGGGCACTGATTTTATCTGTAGCAGGCCGATATCCAATTTTATGAATTTCACATTCAATATTTTTTTTTTTGCCAATTAATACTATCTTAGCTCATCCTATTGAGTTTACCAAATTACCTCTCTGACTCCATCTTTCTAATTTAACTCAATATCCTTTTCTAAAGTTTTACGGGTAACTGTAGTGTAGTTATTTGATATTCAAATAGTACAAAACAAGTTCCACATTTTTAACTAAGCCCTTATTGCAGCTGCTATGAGAACATTAGCCATTGGATCAATTTTAAGGAGTCATGTTTTTTCAGGATTTATTGCCGCCTCTTTTTTTTGTCAGTTGATGCTTTCCTGCACCCCCTCACAAAAAATTGCATATTTCAATAACATCAGCGATACCACTATACGTGCTGCTGCAATTAATCTGGACCCTGTGATACAAAAAAATGACTTGCTCAGCATTTCCGTGAGCAGTCTTAACCCTGAAGCTTCATTAATATTTAATGCCCCTAATGTTTCGGGTAATATCGGTGCATCAACAACCATAACAGGCAATACGTTGCAAACGCCGGGTGGATACCTCGTAAGCCAGGAAGGTTTTATTCAATTCCCTATTCTTGGCAATATTAAAGCTGCAGGCCTCACCAAAACCCAACTTACGACTGATGTTGCAAAAAAATTAATTGACAATAAACTTCTTGTTGACCCTATTGTAAACATCCGTTTCCAGAACTTTCGTGTTACTGTTCTGGGGGAAGTTGCGCATCCCACCGTAATAACGGTGCCAAATGAAAAAATCACACTCCTGGAGGCCCTTGGCCTGGCAGGGGATTTAACCATTTTCGCCAAACGTGAAAATGTAATGCTGATAAGGGAAGAAGAAGGAAAGAAAATCATAAGAAGGATCAACCTTAACACAAATGAGCTTTTGTATTCACAGTATTACTATTTAAAGTCAAACGATATCCTTTACGCTGAACCCAATAAAAGTAAAATCGCCAGTACAAACCGTTCGCAGTACTGGCTGCCTGCTTTACTCTCTGGATTATCACTTATTGCAGTAATCGTTACCCAGGTTATTAACTAATTAAACCCGCAGAAAATGTATTCCACAAAAAATAACAACAACACTGAAGAGTCCGGCAATATAATCCAGCAATTATTATTCCGGTACCTGCC
>JANRKT010000422.1:0-13082 GCA_033763355.1 Chitinophagaceae bacterium
TAACTTGCGTCATCATTAAAATTCAACGACCATGAAGCAATTTTTTTCTGCTGCTGTAATCTCTGCATTTGTTATCAGCAGCCTCGGTTCCTGTGCACAGGATAACCGGCCCAGTCCCCCTGCCACCACTACCGGTAAAGCAGGCAATACAACCATTACCATTGTTTACAGCCAGCCTGCAGTAAAGGGCAGGAAAGTATGGGGCGACCTTGTACCTTACGGTAAAGTATGGCGTACAGGCGCTAATGAAGCCACCACATTTGAGGTGGACAATGATGCAAAAGTGGAAGGACAGTCATTGCCCAAAGGCAAATACGCCTTGTTCACCATTCCCGGTGAATCAGAATGGACAGTGATCTTCAGCAAAAATGTTAGCCAATGGGGCTCGTTCAGGTACAAACAGGAAGAAGATGTATTAAGGGTAAAGGTGAAACCCGGCAAAGCCCCTGAGATGACAGAACGCCTGACCTTTATGGTAAACTCAGGAAAGGTCACATTACGATGGGAAAATGCTGAAGTCAGCTTCAATGTTCAATAAAATACTTTGCAGAAAAATGGGGCTGCAAATAATGTGGCCCTTTTTTATTTTCAGAAACAATGTACCCCGCTGCAACTCCTGTTTACCTGATTACCTTTTTATTCATCATCCATTAATATAACATGTTTGTACCGGTTGTAGAGATAAGAAACCAGCAGCAGGATTACTCCAAGGGAAATGAATGAAATGGTTTTGGTAATGGTATTTGAACCAGCAAGGTCGTAAATGAAAAGTTTGATTAAAGTGGCGGCAAACAATACAATAGCACCAATCCGCAAATGCTTCCGCTTTTTCCAGATTCCTGCAACAATAAGGAACAGCGCATAAAAACCCCAGATTATACTCAGGCTGAGTTTATACTGGTTATCAAATCCACGTAAATCCATCCAGTGAATAAATTCATTACTGATCAGGGTTAATATCACCCCATGCATACCCAGGGAAAATATCCTCTTTATTTCTTTTGATTTCCAGTAAGGCAATAACATGAACCACAACAATGCCGGGCCTGCTAAAATCAATGCAAAAAGAAAATACCTGCTTTGCATATAATAAACATGTGAGGAAATATCTTTATCAAGATGAAGCTGCCGCAATACCCCAAGTGTATTCAATCCCTCTGTTAGTCCAAATAACAAAAGGAATGAGACAACAATGGTACAGGCCTTTGCCAGCATTTCATTTTTTACCAGGAAACGGTTAATGGCAGCTAATACGTAAACAAAAAGCAGGGCATAGGCAAGTAAAATAATTACAGTGTATTGCTGCCATACCTCCTGTTTAGACGCAAGATATTTTTTTTCAATCCACAGCTGCCACTCTATATGGCCGGTAATGTAAAGAACAACAATAAGAATAAACGGCATTGCCAAATTCCAGTACTGGAGTTCAACTGAACCAGGCTGCAGCTGGGATATGTGATTTCTTTTATAGTGAAAGTAAACAATAGCGCCAGAAAATAAGGCCACCAGCAGGCCTGTAAAAAAATGAATATTGGCAAACGGGATAACAGGACCATTATCCGCAGAGAGATAATTCATCCAGTCATGGCCCAAACTCAGTACTGTTAAAATGCTTAGGGCCACAGCCAGTTTTTCATAAGTCACATTCTGTTTTGTCCTGCCCACCCAAAACATCACTGCGCTTTGTGCACCCCATAACAATGTTACCCAGCTACCGTCAAACTGCACAGGTATCGAAATAGTTACAAATACCATAACCAGCCCGAGTATCATGTAAAACAAGGCTCTGTCAGTAAGTTTCAGGTACCGGATCGTTAAAGCAACAATCAAATGAACAACTGCGTTAACCAATGTAAACATTCCCAAATAATTGTTTTCTCCTGCGCTGCCATCAATCAATGCATAACCGCTGCCATAAAAAATAAATGAATTCAGCAGGAGGACAATCACATCTCCGGTTTTGTATTGTTCTTTTTTAATAAGCTTATAGGAAAGAAAAGTAATGTAAAATAAAATGAACCAAACCGAAACGAAAGTCCATGCAAGCTGGTAATGCCCCGCCACATCATATTTTATAAAATACCACGATACATATATAAGCCACGTAAGTGAAAAGGCCGTATAAAAAAGCGATTTCCAGTAACGCACAAATGAAATGATCAAAACACCTGTATTGATAATGGCGATATAGGAAAATAAGATATGGTAACGGCCCGAATCATCGCTGAGTAAAAATGGAATGGAATATGAACCTACCAATGCCAGGTGAGCAATAACAGGCTGGTTATAAACCAGCGCTGCACAAACTGTTGCAGCCGTTACCAAAAGCATCACAATAAAGGCAGTAGTTTGTGGCAACAGCTGGTAATAACTGTAAGCGATATAAGTAATAAAATATAAAACAGACAAACCACCTCCAAGCAGAACAGCGCTGTAGTTTTCATATTTCTTCTTCAGCCACAATGCGACAGCAACCAGTGTAATGCCGGCACAATATCCGGAAATAATCCTGATCAGCGGGCTGACAAGATTGTTATCAATAGCATACTTTGCCCCGATAAAAACGCCTATGATGGTAATCAAAATGCCCACTTTGCTGGCAATGTTACCGCCGATAAATTCTTCCAGCTTGCGTGAAGCTTGCCGTGATGGATTTAAAGCTACAGGAGTTTGTTGCGGAATATTTTCTTTTACAACCGGGGGGGGAATAATTGCCTTACTGTGCACTTCTTCAGTTACCGGAGTTCCCTTGATGGGCTTCTTTTGCTCAATAGGCGTTGAAACATCCTGAAAAGATGCAATTCCTTTCAGCCTGCTGATTTCCTCAGATAAATCAAATAGCTGTTTATTTAAGATATTCTGCTGCTGCATCAGTTCGTGCAACCGCTTTTCAAGCTTAATGATCTGTTCATTAATATTCTCCATAAGTATTCGGCAGGTAAGATAATAAAACACCCGAATACTTACAGAAAGTAATCAGCTATAAATGAAATGAAACGAAGACTGCAATCAGTATTTCGTCAGCTCTGGCTGCACTTCATCAATCCATGCCAGTATGCCGCCTTTCAGGTTATAGAGGTTATCAAAACCAAATTTTTCCTCCAGTTCACGTATGGCTTTGGCGCTGCGGCCGCCCATTTTGCAATGCAGCACCACTTTTTTATCCCTTGAAATTTTATCTAAATTATCCTGCACAGATGCAAGTGGAATCAGTTCTGCACCTATGTTTACAATATCGTATTCATGGGGTTCTCTCACATCTATCAGCTGAAATTCCTCACCGTTAACCTGCCATTCGTACAGTTCGTCAACAGTAATTTCTTTTAAGGTTTGTTCAACCGGTTTTTTCAGTCCGCAGAATTCTTCATAATCTATAAGTTGGGTGATGGTAGGGTTATCGCCGTTAAGCGGGTTTGCGGGGTTCCGTTTTATTTTAAAAATGCGGCTTTCAAAAGTAAGCGCATCGAAAGTATAAAAACGTCCGCTTAAGGGTTCACCAACTCCTGTAACCACTTTAATTACTTCAAGCGCCTGCAGGCTTCCGATTATACCGGGTAATACACCCAATACACCTGCCTCTGCACAATTGGGAACCAAACCCGGCGGCGGAGGCGTGGGATACAAATCACGGTAATTAGGTCCCATCTCTCCTTTTGCATTGCGGTAATTAAAAACAGATACCTGTCCTTCAAACTGAAAAATGGATGCATACACATTGGGCTTATCAAGCAGCACAGCCGCATCGTTTACCAGGTAGCGTGTTTGAAAATTATCCGTGCCGTCTGCCACCACATCATAGCCCTTCAGAATTTCAAGTGCATTCTGTGAAGTAAACATTGTATTGTGCACATTGATTTTAATGTGTGGGTTCAAACCCTGCAGCCTTTGCTTTGCAGCCTCAGCTTTTGATTTACCTATTTCATCCACGCCAAACAATACCTGCCGTTGCAGGTTGCTGTCGTCCACCACATCAAAATCAACAATGCCGATTGTACCAACGCCTGCTGCAGCAAGGTAAAGCAGTACAGGGCTGCCAAGGCCACCTGAACCGATAACAAGTACTTTTGCTGCTTTCAGTTTCTGCTGTGCTTCAAGCCCAAATTCAGGAATGATTATATGCCTGTTATACCTCGCCAGTTCTTCAGGTGAAAATTTTATGTCTTTATAACTCATTTCAATTCTTTTTACATTTCACATTATAGTTTACACTTTTCATTTACATCCCGTTTCCGCCTGCAATGGCCGGTACAATACTGATAACCGTATCATCTTTTACCGAAGTATGTTCATGCTGCAGGTCACGTATATCTTCGCTGCCTACAAAGATATTAATGAAGTTGCGGATGTTGCCCTGTTCATCCAGCAGGTGTTTCTTCAGGTCCGGAAAATTGAGTGAAAGTTCATCCACCGCCTGCCTTACATTAGCAGCCCTGATATTAAGCTTTGCTGAGTTGTTGGTAAATTTCCGTAATGGTGTTGGAATAATTACTGTTGCCATTTTTAATTGTTTGTTTTTTTTATTTATATAACTGGTTTATGCTGGTTTATTTTTTCTTCATCAAACTGTTGCTGGTCGTTTAGCCTCCATGAAAGCAGGTCTGCAAATTTTCCCTGCTGTACTGATATGATGACATAAGAAAAATAAGGTTGTGCAGCAAGCCTGTCAGTTTCGGATGCTATTGCAGGGTGATTGGGGTGCGAATGGTAAATACCGAGGAGCAGCAGGTCATTATCCAGAGCATAGCGTTCGGCCTGCAGGTAATCGAAAGGCGCTATTTCAAACCTCCTTCTCTTATCCCCTTCTTTTGCATTGTTAACGGGTTGCGCTTCGGTAATGTAACGCTGGTCCCCGTCTTCATACCCGAACAAAAACCCACAGCATTCATCAGGAAAAGTAGTAATGGAATCTTCAATAATCAGTTCCCTTACCCTTTCATCAATGGTTAACATATCAGATGATTTTTTTGATCACTTCGCTGTATTTGTCAGCGTTGTCGGGCAATACCGTTACCACAATTCCTTCTTCCAGTTGCTTTGCAACTTTAACTGCACCCGCAAGGTTTGCCGCTGAAGAAGGGCTTAACAGCAAACCTTCCTTCTCATATACTTCTTTAAGCATGTGGTAAGCTTCTTCAGTAGATACTTCATAATTCGTGTCAGCAACGGAAGCATCATAAATTCCGGGAACAACTGCTGTTTCAAGATGCTTCCATCCTTCAAGGCCATGCAAGGCAGAGTCTGGCTGCAGCGAAACCAGTTTAATAAACGGTTTCCATTCCCTTAGCTTTCGTCCTGTGCCTGTAAAAGTTCCTGTGGTACCCAGTCCTGCAACAAAATGAGTGACCCCCGGAAGCGCTTCCATGATTTCCGGAGCAGTGCCATAATAATGCGCTTTCCAGTTGTTGTCATTTTTATACTGGTCGGCATAAAAATACCTGCCGGGTTCCTGTGCTGCAAGTTCTTTTGCTTTTTCCTGCGCCCCATCCGTTCCTTCAAATTTTGAGGTGTAAATAATTTTTGCACCAAGCGATTCAAGGATTTCTTTTCTTTCTTTTGAAGCATTCTCAGGTAAACACAATGCCACTTTTATGCCGGCCTTTGCCCCGATGGCAGCATAGGCAATCCCTGTGTTGCCGCTTGTAGCATCAAGCAATATTTTATTTTCATCAAGCTTTCCTTCCAGCACAGCACTGCGGATGATGTGGTATGCAGCCCTCGCCTTTACGCTGCCGCCAATCTGTTTCCATTCCATTTTGGCATAGAGCTGAACATGCTTCTTAAAAAATATTTTCCTGAAAGGATACAAAGGGGTATGGCCTGTTTCGCTGCCAATTGATTCCAGCCGCTGAAGCATTGCCGGACGTGGTTTCACCAAAGTAATTGTTTGCATAAGTAGTATTAAAATAAAAAAGCCCCACTTTGGTGGAGCTTATACATTTATGATCGTTTGTACTGATCTGTTTAAACAACAGGGTTATCGTCCACCCCAATAACCGTGTCATGTTGTGTACAACAACAACAGCAACAACAAACGGTATTAAAATTTTTGTTCATGGACTTTTGTAATAACCTGCACAAATATAATCACTCCTTTTTATCCTGCCAACCCTGCCTGTAAAATCCTTTACAAGTAACTTTCCTTTAACAAAGAAAGGAATTGCTGCCTGATTTTAATGTCGGCTGAAAGACTTCATTCACCTGATTGAAACCCAATCCGGGATTTCTGTAAGCTGCAGGGGGCTTTTATCCTGCCTTTCAAATCCAAAACAATATGACCCGTTGGTAATTATTATATACCTTACCGGGATGGCCATATTGTAACGCAAAGCCTGGTCAAGCGTCTTTTCATCAAGTGCTTCTTCCATGCGTTTACATTCAATTATCATAACAGGCTGGTGGTGGCTGTTGTAAACAAGGATATCAAAGCGCTTTTTCAGTTCCCCGAGCTGCAATTCCTTTTCAATGGCAATGAGAGCGGCGGGATAGCTTTTTTGCCGGATAAGGTATTGGATGAAATTCTGGCGCACCCATTCTTCGGGACTAAGCCTCACCCATTGTTTTCTTATTTCATCAAATATCAATTCCTTTTCATGTTCAGTTTTTATTTTAAAAGCAGGAGGAGGAAAATTGATTTTGATCATGGCTGCAAATTTAACCACAGACAACGGGCTTCAGACGACAGACAAATTGCCCCGGCTATAAAAATTAGTGGCTGAAAATGCAAGATTAAGTGATTATCTTAAAACTTTATTCATTGCTCAATCTAAAGTATAATTATGGCCTTCAAATTTGAACAACTAAAAATATGGCAAATTGCCATGGAACTTGGAGAAGATATAAACAAAGCGGCTGATTCATTTCCCGGCAAAGAAATTTATAATCTGGGGTCTCAAATCAGGAGAGCGGCTGACAGCATTGCTTTAAATATTGCAGAAGGCTCCACAGGTCAGACAGACCCTGAACAAAGAAGGTTTCTCAATTACGCTAACCGGTCAACATTGGAAGTAGTTACCTGCCTGATAAAAGCAAAAAGAAGAAAATATATCGAAGAAAAAAGGTTTTACGAGTTTTACACAACCTGTGAATCACTTTCACGAATGATTCTGGCATTTATTAAAAAAATCAGGTAATTTGGCCCTTAACTAATTGGACTATGAAATTAAACCAACAACGACTTACAGCTTTATGCCGTCGTCTATTGTCTATAGTCTATTGACAATTATATGCAAACCAAAGAAGAAATCGTTCAGAACTGGCTGCCCCGTTACACGGGTGAAAAGCTTGAAAACTTCGGAAAGTATATTTTGCTTACCAACTTCAGCAATTATGTAAATCTTTTTGCAGCATGGAACAATGTTGAAATTATTGGTAAAGACAGGCCCATGCAATGCGCCACTGCAGACGGCATAAGCATCATTAATTTCGGAATGGGTAGCCCCACAGCAGCAACTGTTATGGATTTGCTTACCGCAATTGAACCCAAGGCGGCTTTATTTCTCGGTAAATGCGGCGGTTTAAAAAAACGCAATAAAATCGGAGACCTTATTCTGCCGATTGCCGCCATACGAGGAGAAGGTACTTCCAATGACTATTTCCCTCCTGAAGTTCCGGCATTACCTGCATTTGCTTTACAGAAAGCCGTTTCCACCACCATCAGGGATTATGAAGTGGACTACTGGACGGGCACGGTTTATACCACCAACCGCAGGGTATGGGAACATGACGAGCAGTTTAAAGAATACCTGCAGAAAGTACGTGCCTATGCCATTGATATGGAAACTGCAACCATTTTTACAGTAGGTTTTTACAACAAGATACCAACCGGTGCATTGCTTTTGGTGAGCGACCAGCCCATGATACCCGAAGGTGTAAAAACAGAAGAGAGTGATAAAAAGGTTACAGGTGATTATGTGGAAAGGCATATTAAAATCGGTATTGACTCCCTCAAACAGCTTATCAACGACGGGCATACAGTAAGGCACCTGCGTTTTTAAGATATCTTTTAAACTTCAGACTTACTATGCCGGGGCTTTAACAATTCTTTTTTAATCTCCATGCAATGATTGATTTAATGTTACAGTCAATGGTGCCAAACAGCTTATTTATGAAGACAATAATGATTGGCCTTGCATCACTGGCTTTGATAGTTATCGGGCAGAGCAGTTGTGAAAAATCAAAAAACACACAGGCAAACTGCCTGAGGGGAAAAGTGGTGGCATCGAAATGTATGGGGACGGTAATACAGATAACTGAAGGGAATTTTGATCCCTCGCTGGTGACAGCAAAATGGAGGGATACATTACTCATTCAGTCGGGACAGCAGCCGCCTGAGTTTTCCAATGTATTTAAACT
Source organism: Chitinophagaceae bacterium (assembly GCA_033763355.1). Lineage (GTDB taxonomy): Bacteria > Bacteroidota > Bacteroidia > Chitinophagales > Chitinophagaceae > JANRKT01. Next base: position 8,353 of record JANRKT010000422.1, read on the forward strand.
TATAAACCCCTGCGACCACCAGGATTTAACCGAAGGCAAAGAATTTTATTTTACCATTAAAACCCATACAGAAGCGGAGAAATGCAATTACTGCCTCGCTTATGATATTGCACCGCCTTCTTCAAAACTGTCTGTTGCAATTTGCAGTTCAGGAACTGTAAAATAATTGCAGAAACTTCTTTACGGGTTGCCAGCCTTTTGCAGCCCCGGATTTTGTAACTGTGTTGTTGTTAAGGCTGGCAGCCCTGCAAAAAAAAGGGCACATACTTTTTTATAGGTGCGGTATCAGAATAATCATTTAAATTGATAAAGTGATTAACGGGTATTTATTCTATGCCGCACTTATTACAGGTACATGATTTGTCTGTTAACTTCAAAACAGAAAGCGGAAAAGTCCCGGCCCTTCACAACATCAGTTTTCATGTTGATAAAGGCGAAGTGCTTGCTATTGTAGGCGAATCCGGATCGGGAAAATCTGTTACTTCACTATCCATCTTACAGTTATTGCCGGCGCCGCCTGCAGAATACAGCAGCGGCGAAATAATATTTTCTGATGACAGTAAGGAACCAGTGAACCTGCTGCAGCTTTCTTCAAAACAAATGCAGCAAATAAGGGGCAATAAAATTTCAATGATCTTCCAGGAACCAATGACATCACTCAACCCCGTATTTACCTGCGGCCAACAGGTTATGGAAGCTGTTCAACTGCACCTGTCGCTCCCAAAAGAAGAAGCCAAAAACAAAACCATCCATTTATTTGAAAGGGTTAAGCTGCCCGACCCGCAGCAAATTTTTAATCGCTATCCTCACCAGTTGAGCGGTGGCCAAAAGCAAAGGGTAATGATTGCAATGGCCATTTGCTGCAATCCATCCCTTTTAATTGCAGATGAACCCACCACTGCGCTTGATGTTACCGTACAAAAAACAATTCTTGAGCTGATAAAGGAATTGCAGCAGGAAGAAGGTATGGGGGTGATTTTTATTACACACGACCTTGGCGTTGTTGCTGAAATTGCAGACCGTATAGCGGTAATGTTTAAAGGAAAAATAGTTGAGCAGGGTAAAGCCGAACAAATCTTTAATGCACCGCAACATCCTTATGCCAAAGCGCTGCTGGCCTGCAGGCCTGCATTATACGCTACGGGAGAAAGGCTGCCGGTGGTGAGTGATTTTATGGTGGTGGATGAAGACCGGGGTATTAAGGAAACGGCCAGGAAATATGAAGTAAGAAGTAAGATGTATGAAGTACAGCAAACAGAAAATGGCAAACAGGAGATAAAGGATAGTTTACAAAAGCTCATTGAAGTAAGAAATTTAAATGTATGGTTCCCTGCTAAAACTTCCCTGACCGGAAAACCAAAAGAGTACATTAAGGCGGTAAACAACATCAGCTTTGAAGTGTATGAAGGCGAAACACTGGGGCTGGTTGGTGAATCAGGTTGTGGCAAAACCACATTGGGCAGAACCTTACTCCGTTTGATTGAACCCACATCAGGTGAAATCATCTTTAAAGAGGAAAATTTATTGAAATACTCCAAAACACAGCTCAGGGAAATACGCAAAGATGTTCAGATTATTTTCCAGGATCCCTACTCGTCACTCAATCCCCGCTTAACTGTCGGCAATGCCATTGTTGAACCGCTTGCAGTACACGGGCTGTACCAGAATAACAGGCAAAGAAAAGATAAGGTTACTGAATTGCTTGAAAAGGTGAACCTTGAAGCAGATCACTTCAACCGTTACCCGCATGAATTTTCCGGCGGCCAGCGGCAGCGCATATGCATAGCAAGGGCGCTGGCTTTAAATCCCGGTTTTATAATATGCGACGAACCTGTTTCAGCCCTTGATGTGAGCGTACAGGCACAAGTATTAAACCTGCTCAACGACCTGAAGAAAGAATTCGGCTTCACGGCCATATTTATTTCACATGATTTATCAGTGGTTCGCTACATCAGCAACCGCATTATGGTAATGAACAAAGGACAGGTGGAAGAAATGGGCGACGCTGATGAAATTTATCATCGCCCCCAAAAAGAATACACCCGGAGACTGATACAATCTATACCCAAAGGAATGGTTTCATAAGGTATTATCCACTTTTCCCTCACAAGATTCAAAACCAATTTTACAATTAGGTATTTTTTTTATTACCTTTGCCCGCTAAATTCGCAGCCCTTACATGAACAAACCTGGTGCCGTAAGATCAGGTTTGGCCGGAGAAGCCGGTTAACCCGCCCCGGGTAGTCTTAAATGGTTTGTTTCATGTGGCTTTTAAAACAATAAGACTATACATGAAACTATCCCAGTTCCGCTTCGACCTCCCCTTAAACCTTATTGCCCAGTATCCAGCCAAGAAAAGAGAAGATGCACGCATGATGGTGGTGCACCGCCAGACCGGTCAGATTGAGAACAAACATTTCAGGGACATTATTGATTATTTTGATGACAGGGATGTTTTTGTTGTAAATAACACCAAGGTATTTCCTGCCCGCATGTATGGCCGCAAGGAAAAAACGGGGGCTAAAATTGAAGTTTTTCTTTTACGTGAGCTGAACAAGCAAAATAAATTATGGGATGTAATTGTTGACCCTGCCCGTAAAATACGTGTAGGCAACAAACTGTATTTTGGCGAAACAGATGAACTGGTAGCCGAAGTAATTGACAACACCACATCACGTGGCCGTACTATACGCTTTTTGTTTGAAGGATCGGATGAAGAATTCAGGCAGGTGCTCGGCACATTGGGCGAAACACCGCTGCCCAAATACATTAAACGCAAACCGGAAGACGAAGACCGTGAACGTTACCAGACGGTTTATGCAAAACATGAAGGTGCAGTGGCCGCCCCCACCGCCGGGCTCCACTTTAGTATTGAACTGATTAAAAAATTAGAGATCAAAGGCATCCGCTTTTCTGAAATAACATTACATACCGGGCTGGGTACCTTCAGGCCCATAGAAGTGGAAGACCTGAGCAAACACAAAATGGATGCGGAATATTACCGTATTGAAGATGTTGCCTGTAAAATTGTAAACAAAGCCAAAACCGAAGGCCACCGCATTTGTTCAGTAGGCACAACCACCATGAGGGGCCTTGAATCATCTTTTACAGCCGAAAAGTTGCTGAAGCCCTCTGAAGGCTGGACGAACATATTCATTCATCCGCCATATAAGTTTTCAATAGCCGACGCCCTGGTTACCAATTTTCATTTGCCAAAAACCAGCCTGCTTATAATGGTTTGTGCCTTTGCAGGTTACGATCTGGCTATGGAAGCTTATAAGAAAGCCATAAAAGACAAATACCGCTTTTTCAGCTATGGTGATGCCATGCTCGTAATTTGAAAACCAGCAGAGGAAAAATACGCTAAATAGCCATAACGCTTTTATAGCCCGGAAAAATTTATTAATTTCTCCGGGCTTATTTATTTGTATTTCTTCTCCTCAACCAAACTACTGCCATATGAAACTAAACCGTCTCACCAATTTAGACAGGCTGCCTGCAAGGTACAGGCCTGAATTGTTAAGTTACTTTCTAAAAAAAACCATGGGGCTCTATCCGGGAGGAACAGAACCGGACATTAATGAATATTACCGCACCCTCATCAACAGCAATGGCCGCTACATTACAGAATCAGGAACTGATTTCCTTTCAGCTTTTCAGTTCAATAATAAAAGGTTTGCGGCAAGCCTTCGCAAATGGCCCACAAGCGATTTTAATGTATTTAAAGAAATATTTGAAACAGAAATGTACAAACCCTTAATTGACCTTATCTTAAAACATAGCCCTGATAAGGCTTCGGGAAGAAAATTAACCGTACTTGATGCAGGGGCCAATGTGGGTTTCTTCACCATTTATTTTAACCTGTATTTTCCCGGAAGTGAAACTGTAGCGGTAGAGCCTGACCTGAAAAACTGTTTTTATATCAATAAAAACATTTCAGATAACCCCGGAATAAATGCGTCTGTATTGCAGGGAGGTTTATGGAAGAGCGACTCGTTCCTCCAGATTAAAACGGATTACCGGGACGGGCTGGAATGGAGCTACAGGGTAGAAGAAACGGACAAAGATACGGGCCTGAAGGGTTACACCATTAAAACTATCCTTCACCGTAAGAACTGGTCAACCCTTGACGTACTTAAAATGGATATTGAAGGATCGGAAAAAGCAGTTTTCGGGGAGAGGCATGCCACTTTGGAATTTTTATCGAAGACACGCTTTGTTGCAATTGAAATTCACGATGAACTGGCCGACAGGGCTGCAATTAATTCCCTGCTTGAAGAAACGGGATTTGAGTTTTTTGACGACAGCTATAACACTTTTGGGGTAAACCGTAAACTGTTATAAGGAAGAATGAGACCGGTCAATCATTCTGCTGTTTGTTCAAAACAGGCATAAAAAGAACTTTTGCAGTTACGGGAATTTTCCCCCTATTTACTTATATTGCATTAAATCATTTTTTCGATCAATCATAACATGAGAAAACAGAAAGTCCCGCCAGATGGCGGGACTTTCAAATTATTATTATCAGGTGTGAAGGATTTTTATATGAAGTCCATATTCATTCACAGCCCTACTCCAGCCCAAACAATCCCTTATTCAATAACTGAAGGGTTTGCTTCTTGTATTCATCCGGAACGAGTATTGACACATTGTGGGGGCTGCCGCCATAGCTTACCATACGTACAGGCACAGGCGAAAGGGCTTCAAACAGCTTGCTGAGGATGCCCTGC